>NZ_AQOH01000114.1 GCF_000364705.1 Pseudomonas fuscovaginae SE-1
CGCGGCCTTGCAAACGGTCATCGACCGCCATGACATCCTGCGCACGGCCGTGCACTGGGATGGCCTGCCCCAGCCGGTGCAGGTGGTACAACGCCAGGCGCACCTGCCGGTGCACAGCGTCACCCTCGATGGCGACCGGGACCCGCTGGAGCAACTGCGTAGCCTCAACGACCCACGGCAACTGCGCCTGGATCTGCGCCAGGCGCCGCTGATGCGCGCCTGCATCGCCCGTGACCCGCACGGCGAGCGTTGGCTGCTGGCCCTGCTCAACCACCACATGGCCAGCGACCACGTGACTCTGGAAATCGTCCTGGAGGAAATCCACGCGATCCTTCATGGCCAGGGCGACAGCCTGCCTGCACCGCAGCCGTACCGTGACTTCATCGCCCAGACCCAGGCCACTCCGGCCGAAGTCCATGAAGCCTACTTCAGTCGTCGCCTGGCGGATGTCGATTCGCCAACCGCGCCGTTCGACCTGCTGGAAGTACAAGGCGACGGCAACCACATCGAAGAGGCCGAGTTGCAGCTGGGCAACGACCTGAGCCGGCGTATCCGTGCCCAGGCCCGCGAGCGTGGGATGACCCCGGCAGTACTGTTCCATGTGGCCTGGGCCCAGGTCCTGGCCCGCTGTACCGGGCGCGATGACGTGGTGTTCGGCACCGTGGTCGCCGGCCGCCTGCAAGGCTCGGCCGGTTCCGAACGTGCCCTCGGGGTATTCATCAATACCCTGCCGGTGCGGGTGCAACTGGCCAGCCAGGGTGCCCATGAACTGGTCCTGGCCACCCACCGCGACCTTGGCGAGCTGCTGATCCACGAGCAGGCCTCCCTGGCCCTGGCCCAGCGTTGCAGCGGCGTGGCGACGACCTTGCCGCTGTTCACCAGCCTGCTCAACTACCGGCACCAGAACGATGATAGCCAGTTGCAGTGGCCGGGCATGCGCCTGCTCGACAGCGCCGAGCGCACCAACTACCCGCTGACCCTGTCGGTCAACGATTACGGCGATGCCCTGGGCCTGCAGGTACAGAGCGTGCGACCTGTGGACCCACAACGCCTCTGCGCCCTGATGCAGCGGGCCCTGGAGCAACTGACCCAGGCACTGATGTACACGCCGAAGATCATGCTCAGCGAACTGGATGTACTGCCGTCCGCCGAACGCACCCTGCTGCTGGACACCTTCAACCGGAATCGCCTGGACTATCCGAAGGACGTCTGCATCCAGCAACTCTTCGAAGAGCAGGTGCGCAAGGCCCCGTCCGCCATCGCCGTGGTCGATGTCCACGGCCAGCTCGACTACGCCACGCTCAACGCCCGTGCCAATCGCCTCGCCCGGCATCTGATCGAGGCGGGCACCCGCCCGGGTGACCTGGTGGCGATCTGCGTCGAGCGCGGCAGCGCAATGATCACGGGCCTGCTCGGGATCCTCAAGGCCGGTGCCGCCTATGTGCCACTGGATCCGACCTATCCGGTCGAACGCCTGGCCGCCATCGTCGAGGACGCCCAGCCGCGCCTGCTGCTGGCCGACCCGCTCGGCCGCACGGCGCTCGGCGAGTTGCACGGCGCGACCCGCTGCCTGGCGCTGGAACAGGCGGACAGCCCGACCGCGGTGCCTGCGGCGCAAGCGCAAAACCTGACGCTCGCCAACGATACCCTGACCTCGGCGCACCTGGCCTACGTGATCTACACCTCGGGCTCCACCGGCAAACCCAAGGGCGTGACGATCGAGCATCGCAGCCTGGTCGCCTCGACACTGGCCCGTCGTGCGGTCTACACCTCGGACAGCGCGCGACGTTTCCTGCTGCTGTCGTCGATCGCCTTCGACAGCTCCGTGGCGGGGATCTTCGGCACCCTCCTCAGCGGCGGCACCTTGTGCATCGCGGATGCCGAAACCGCCCGCGACCCTCAGGCCATTGCGCGGTTCATCGATACCCAGGCAGTCACCACCCTGCTCTGCGTGCCCTCACTGGGTCGCCTGGTTCTGGGCAGCCTGGCCGCCACCAATGGGCCCCGCTCCCTGCGGGAAATGATCGTCGCCGGCGAGGCCTGCCCACCGCTGCTGGTGCGCGAATGCGCCGAGTTCGAACCCGCCGTCACCCTGTACAACGAATACGGCCCTACCGAGGCCACGGTCTGGGCCACGGTGCATCGCTGCACAGCGGACGACCAGGATACGGTGCCGATCGGCCGGCCGATCCCCAACACCCGCCTGTACCTGCTCGACCCGCAGGGCCAGCCGGTTCCGCTGGGGGTCGCGGGCGAGCTCTACATCGGTGGCGAAGGGGTTGCCCGCGGCTACCTGAACCGGCCGCAACTGAACGCCGAGCACTTCCTGGCCGACCCGTTCAGTTCCGACGACAACGCACGCATGTACCGCACCGGCGACCTGGTGCGCCTGCGGGCCGATGGGGTGCTCGAATTCCTCGGGCGCAACGACCAGCAGGTGAAGATTCGTGGCTTCCGCATCGAACCGGGAGAAATCGAGGCACTGATGCTGACCCTGCCCGGTGTGCGCGAGGCGGCGGTGATCGCCCGCGAGGATGTGCCGGGAGCCCGGCGCCTGGTGGCCTACCTCAGCGTCGAGCCGCACCTGTCCGCCGGCAATGCCAGCCAGACGCTGCGGCCGTACCTGAGCTCGCAACTGCCGGACTACATGGTGCCATCGGCCTTCGTACTGCTCGAACGCCTGCCACTGAGCCCCAACGGCAAGCTCGACCGCCATGCCTTGCCCGCGCCGGCGGCCGAGGACTTCGCCCACCGCGAATACGAGGCGCCCAATGGTGAGACCGAGGAATTGCTCGCCGCGATCTGGGCCGAGCTGCTGGGCCTGGAGCGGGTCGGTCGGCACGACGATTTCTTCGAACTCGGTGGCCATTCGCTGCTGGCGGTGCAACTGACCCTGCGGGCCCGCGAGACCTTCGGCGTCGAAGTGCCGCTGCGCGGCCTGTTCGAACACCCGTCGCTGCAGGCGCTGGCCGACCTGGTCATCACCCTGCAACTGGCTCAGTACGAGTCCGACGAACTGCTGGACCTGCAACAAGAAATGGCTTCGCTGTCTGAAAGCGAACTGCTCGCTATCGTCTCCAAGGATGCTTGATAAATTGAATTCACATAACGATAGTCTCGACCAGTTGAAACGTGCCGCACTGCTGCGTCTGCTCAAGCAACGCGGTGCCACACGGGTCATCGATACCGTCTGCGACACCCTCTCGGCCGTTGACCGCAACGGCCCGCTGGCCCTGTCGTTCGCCCAGCAACGCCTGTGGTTCCTCGACCAGTTGGATCCGACGGCCAGTGCCGCCTATCACATGCCGGCCGCGCTGGAGTTGCGGGGGCCGTTGGACCTTGCCGCCCTCAAGGCCGCTCTCGATGGCCTGGTCGCCCGCCATGAAAGCCTGCGGACCACCTTCCGCCGCGAGGGCGAGCAGCCCGTGCAGGTGATCGCCGCCGCCGACTGCGGCTTCAACCTGGTGGAGCATGACCTGCGCCAACTGCCACGGGAGCAGGCCGAACGGCAGGTCGCGCAACTGAGCGAGCACGAGGCGTCGGTCCCCTTCGACCTGCTCCACGGGCCGCTGATCCGCGGCAGCCTGCTGCGCCTGGCCGACGACGAGCATCGCCTGCTGATCACCCAGCACCACATCATCTCCGATGGCTGGTCCATCGGCGTGCTGGTCAAGGAATTCGCCGTGCTGTACCAGGCCTTCAGCACCGGCCAGCCCGACCCGCTGCCCGCCCTGCCCCTGCAATATGCCGACTACGCGGCCTGGCAACGCCAGCAACTGGAGGGGGAACGCCTGGCCCGGCACATCGAGTTCTGGCGCAGCCACCTGGCCGGTGCCCCGGCCCTGCTGACCCTGCCCACCGATCGGCCACGCCCGGCGGTGCAGAGCTACAAGGGCGAGACACGGGTCTTCGACCTGCCGGAGGCTCTGTCCGGTGCCATCGTTCAGTTCGCCCAATCCCGTGCTGCGACACCGTTCATGACCCTGATGGCCGCCTGGGCCGTCCTGCTGAGCCGGATCAGCGGTCAGCAGGACGTGGTGATCGGTACCGTGACCGCCAACCGCGACCGGCCCGAAGTGCAGGCGCTGATCGGTTTCTTCGTCAATACCCTGGCCCTGCGCGTGCGCCTGGACGCCAACCCGACCCTCGACCAGGTGCTGCAACAGGTCAGGGAACTGATGCTGGAGTCCGCCAGCCACCAGGACACGCCGTTCGAACAGGTCGTCGAAGCCCTCAAGCCGCCGCGCAGCGCCAGCCACAGTCCGGTGTTCCAGACCATGCTCTACACCAACGCCGGCGGCGCTGGCGAGCCGTTGCAACTGCCGGGGCTGAATCTGCGGTTCCTGCCTTCGCCCAAGGACAACACCCAGCACGACCTGTCGCTGCACATCGATGAAGGCGGTCCGCGTCTGTCCTGCAGCCTGTCGTACTCCACCGCACTGTTCGATGCCGCCACCATCAAACGCCTGGCGGCCCGTTTCGAGCGCCTGCTGGCCTGTTTCACCGAAGCGCCGCAAACCCGCATCGGCGCCCTGGAACTGGATCCGGCGCTGCCCCTGCCAGAGGTCCGGGCCCTGGCGGCAAACACACAGCGCTCGCCACTGTCCTATCACCAGGAACGGGTCTGGTTCGTCGACACCTTCGAAACCGGTTACCTGTACGAAGCCAACCCGGTCTACCACAACGTCGCGCTGCTGCTGGAGCTGTCGGGCGAGTTGAATGTCGCGGCCCTGCAAACAGCCCTCGACGGGCTGCTGTCCCGGCACGCCATCCTGCGTTGCCGGGTGCACTCCGACGGCGCCACGGCCTGGCAGAGCTTCGACGGGCCGGCCAGCCTGGCGCTGGAGCAGTTCCAGGCCGCGCCGGGAGAACTGAGCACCCTGGCCCTGGCGCAAACCCGTCGCCCACTGGACATGAACGGTGGCAGCCTGGTACGCGCCAGCCTGGTACGCACCGACGGGAACAACGCCGTACTGGCCCTGGCCGTGCATCACCTGCTGGCCGACCGTACCTCCATGCGCTTGCTTGAGCGCGACCTGTTGGCGCTCTATGCCGCCGCCTGCGCCGGGCGCGAGGCCATTCTGCCTCCCCTGGCCCTGAATCACGGCGACTTCGCCGCCTGGCAACGCCAGTTGCCGGCCGCCGTGCTGGAAAACCTGCGGGCCTACTGGTCCTACCAACTGCGCGGCAAGCTGCAGGCCCTGGAACTGCCGCTCAACCGACCACGGGCGGCGGTCCATGTCTTTACCGAGGCCACCCATGAGTTCGTCATCGAGGCGGCGCTGGTCAAGCAACTCGGCGAGCTCGCCCGCCACGTCGGCGTCGGCGCCGACAGCCTGGCCCTGAGTGCCTTCACCGCCCTGCTGCGGCGCTACGCCGGCCACGACGAACTGGTCATCGGCACCAGCGCGGCGTGTCGCGAACCGGCGCTGCAGGACGTGGTGGGACCGCTGGACAACCTGGTGGTGATCCGTGCCCACTGCGACAGCGAAACCACCCTGCAAAGCCTGCTGGAACAGACCGCCGCGACTCTGGCCGACGCCCACCGGCATCGGCACATGCAGTTCGACCAGTTGGTACTGGCGCTCAATCCGGCCAAGGACATGAGCCGTACCGCGTTGTTCGACGTGCTGTTCAACTTCCAGCAGACCGGCAACCACCGCACCCTGGTGGCAGGGCTCGAAGTCAACACCCTGGAAACCAACCTGGGCTACGGCAAGAACGACCTGCACCTGCTGATCGATGCCGGCGAACGGCAATGGCGCGGGCATCTGGCGTACAACGCCGAATTCTTCGACCCCGAGTTCATCCGCCAACTGATGCGCCATTACGTGCGCCTGTTGCAGGCCCTCGTCGACACCCCGCAGCTGCGGGTCGACGATGTCGCTCTGCTGGACACGGCCGAGCGTCAGCGGCAGATTCTCGACTTCAACGACACCGAGGCCGCCTGGCCCGATACCCTGACCCTGCAGCAGATCTTCGAGGAGCAGGTCCGCCGGACGCCGGACCGTATCGCCGTCAACCTGGGCGAGGAACACCTGAGTTATCGCCAGCTCAACGAGCAGGCCAACCGTCTGGCGCACAGCCTGCGCGATGCCGGCGTACAACCGCAGGAACTGGTGGCCATCGTCCTCGAACGTTCGCTGGCCATGATCGTTGCCACCCTGGCGGTACTCAAGGCCGGTGCCGCCTACGTACCGATCGACCCCGCTTCGCCGGCCGAACGTATCGCCTATGTACTGCGCGACAGCGGCGCGCGCAAGGCCGTCGCCGGTCGGGAAACCGGTCCGGCGCTGCTGGCGCTCGGGATCGAAGTCTTCTCCTGTGACGCCCAGGCGAACGCCGGGAGCCATACCCGGGATCTCGCCAACCTGCCCAACCTCAATACCCCGGATCACCTGTGTTATGTGATCTACACCTCGGGCTCCACCGGCGAACCCAAGGGCGCGTTGCTCGAACACCGCAACGTGGTACGCCTGCTGCACAACAATCGTTCGGCATTCGATTTCAGTGCCGAGGATGTCTGGTCGCTGTTCCACTCCAACGCCTTCGACTTCTCGGTCTGGGAAATGTACGGCGCCCTGCTCTTCGGTGGCCGCCTGAGCCTGGTGCCCGAGGCCCTGCGTCGTGATCCGGGGGAACTGCTGGCGTTCCTCGAACGCGAACAGGTGAGCGTGCTCAACCAGACGCCATCGGCGTTCCTGCAACTGAGCGCGGCCGCACTGGCCGGCCATGAGGTGCGCCTGGAACACCTGCGCTACGTGATTTTCGGCGGTGAAAGCCTGGAGCCGGGCAAGCTCGATGCGTTCCATCGCGCCTTCCCCCATGTGGCGCTGGTCAACATGTACGGCATCACGGAAACCTGCGTACACGTGACCTACAAGGCGATTGGCGCGGCGGACATCGCCGCCGGCATTTCCAATGTCGGCCGACCGATTCCGACCACCGTGGCCTACGTCCTCGACGCCCGGCAGCGCCTGCTGCCGATCGGCGTGGCGGGGGAAATCTGTGTGGGCGGGCTTGGCGTTGGCCGGGGCTATCTGAACCGCGAAGCCCTGACCGCCGAGCGTTTCATCGCCGACCCGTTGCGCCCCGGGGAACGCCTGTACCGTTCCGGCGACCTCGGCAAGCTGCTGGACAACGGCGAAATCATTCATCTGGGGCGGATGGACGCCCAGGTGAAGATTCGCGGCTTCCGGATCGAACTGGGGGAAATCGAGGCCAAGCTGCTGGCCTGCGAAGGCGTGCGCGAGGCACGGGTACTGGCCCGTGACGATGCGGCCCAGGGCAAGCGCCTGATCGCCTATCTGATTCCGCGGTCCTCGACCCGGCTGGACGTGGCGGCCCTGCGCAAGCAACTGGGCGCCACCCTGCCCGACTACATGATTCCCACCGCCTTCGTCAGCGTGACCGCCTACCCGCTCACCGGCAACGGCAAGCTGGACCAGGACGCGCTGCCGGCACCGGACCTGGACGCCATGTCCGAACGCGGCTACACCGCGCCCGAAGGTGCCACCGAACAGGCCCTGGCGCTGATTTTCCAGGAATTGCTGGGCCTTGAGCGAGTCGGTCGCCACGACAGCTTCTTTGAACTGGGCGGCCATTCCCTGCTGGCCGCGCAACTGGTTTCCCGCGTACGCCAGCAACTGGGCGGCGAGATGATGCTGCGCCAACTGTTCAGCCATCCGACCGTGGCGGAGCTGGCCCGTGTGGTCGGCGGCCTGCAGGCGACCGACACCGACCACATCGAAGCCGCCGACCGCACTGCGCCGCTGGCCCTGTCGTTCTCCCAGCAACGCCTGTGGTTCCTCGACCAGCTCGATCCCGGTGCCAGCAGTGCCTACCACATGCCGATGTCGCTGCTGCTGCGTGGCGAGCTTGACCGCACCGCTCTGAAAGCCGCGCTCGACCGCCTGGTGGCGCGCCACGAAAGCCTGCGCACCACCTTCGAACGCCACGGCGAGCAACCGGTACAGGTCATCGCCCCGGCCGATTGCGGTTTCAGCCTGGCCGAGCAGGACCTTCGCGCGCTGACCTACGAGCAGGCCAGCCTCAGTGCCTCGCGCATCGGCAACACCGAAGCCACGGCGCCTTTCGACCTGCGACGCGGTCCGCTGATTCGCGGACGCCTGTTGCGCCTGGCCGATGACGAGCACATCCTGCTCATCACCCAGCACCACATCATCTCCGACGGCTGGTCGGTGAGCGTATTGGTCAACGAGTTCAGTCGGCTCTACCAGGCTTTCAGCCAGGGCCAACCCGACCCGTTGCCGGAACTGTCGATCCAGTATGCCGACTATGCCGCCTGGCAGCGGCGCACCTTCACCGGCGAGCGCCTGGCCGAGCAGGCCGAATTCTGGCGCGGCCACCTGGACGGCGCCCCGGCATTGCTGTCACTGCCCACCGACCGGCCACGCCCGGCGGTGCAGAGCTACCGCGGCGGCGACGTGCCGGTGCAGATCGCCCCGGCGCTGTACCAGCGCCTGGAACGCTTCTGCCAGGACAACAACGTCACCCTGTTCATGGCACTGCTCAGCGCCTGGTCGGTGCTGATGGCCCGCCTGGGCAACGAACGCGACGTGGTGATCGGTGTGCCAACGGCCAACCGCGGCCGCACCGAGACCGAAAACCTGATCGGGTTCTTCGTCAACACCCTGGCCCTGCGTGTGGACCTGGCGCAGAACCCGAGCGTGGCGCAACTGCTGGAGCAGGTCAGGCAGACCACCCTGGCGGCCCACGAGCACCAGGACATTCCGTTCGAGCAGGTGATCGAGGCCTTGCAGCCCCCCCGTTCTCTGAGCCACAACCCGCTGTGCCAGGTCGCCCTGTCGCTGGACAATACTTCGACCGGGGCCGGGTTCAGCCTGCCGGGCCTGAGCCTGGTGCCGGTGGCCCAGGCGCATGAAACGTCGCAATTCGACCTGATGCTGACCCTCGGTACCGAAGACGGCAGCCTGTCCGGGGTGATCGAATACGCCAGCGACCTGTTCGACCGCAGTACCGTCGAGCGCTTCGCGCAACACTTCCAGGTTCTGCTGGAAGCCCTGGTGGCGGATCTCGAGCAACCGGTGTTCGGCCTGCCCCTGCTGACCCCGGCGCAACGCCAGGCCTCGCCGGCGCTGTTGCCGCCAAGGTCGCTGTTCCCGGTCGAAACACTGATTCACCAGCGTTTCGAAGCCCAGGCACAGGCACACCCACAGCGCACCGCCGTGATTTTCGGTGAACAGTCGCTGAGCTACCAGGCGCTCAACCGCCGTGCCAACGGTATCGCCCGTGCCCTGCTCGCCCGGGGCGTGCGCCCCGACGACCGGGTGGCGATCCTGTCGCTGCGTGGCCTCGACCTGCTCTGCGCGGTGCTGGCGGTGCTCAAGGCCGGCGCGGCCTATGTGCCGCTGGACCCGGCCTACCCGGCCGAACGCCTCGGTTATCTGCTGGACGACAGCGCGCCGGTGGCGCTGCTGGCCCAGGCGGACTGCCTCGACGCCCTGGCGCCGCATGCCGTGCCGGTGCTGAAACTCGACGAACTGAACCGCGCGGACGCCGCCGACGACAGCAGCCTGGACCGCAACCCGCAGGCCGACGAACTGGGCCTGGCGCCACGGCATCTGGCCTACGTCATCTACACTTCGGGCTCCACCGGTTTGCCCAAAGGCGTGCTGGTGGAACATGGCAACGTCGCCCGGCTGTTCGACGCCACCGCCGAGCTGTTCGACTTCGACCACAACGACACCTGGACACTGTTCCACTCCTTCGCCTTCGATTTTTCGGTCTGGGAAATCTGGGGTGCCCTGAGTTACGGCGGCAAGCTGGTCATCGTGCCGAGCGACGTCTCCCGTTCGCCGGATGACTTCTACACGCTGGTCTGCCAGCAGCGGGTCACGGTGCTGAACCAGACTCCGAGCGCCTTCCGCCAGTTCATCGAAGCCCGCGGCCGCAGCGCGCAGGAACATGCGCTACGGGAAGTGATCTTCGGTGGCGAGGCGCTTGACTTCCGCAGCCTGCGGCCGTGGACGGCGACCACCCCGCTGTCGCGCACCCGCCTGGTGAACATGTACGGGATCACCGAGATCACCGTACACGCCACCTACTACCCGGTCAGCCAGGCCGAGATCGACGCCGCCGCCCCCAGCCTGATCGGCCCGGCGCTGCCGGACCTGTGCCTGCGTATCCTCGACGACTACCAGCAGCCGGTGCCGGTGGGCGTCAATGGCGAGATCTACATCGGTGGCGCCGGGGTCGCCCGGCATTACCTGAACCGCGACGCGCTGAACGCCGAACGGTTCATCGCCGACCCCTACTCCGATATTCCCGGCGCACGCCTCTATCGCACCGGCGACGTCGCCCGTTACCGCGCCGACGGCGGCGTGGTCTATGTCGGCCGCAACGACTCGCAGATCAAGATCCGTGGCTTCCGTATCGAACTGGGTGAAATCGAAGCGCAACTGCAGGCCTGCACCGATGTGCGCGAAGCCATGGTGATCGTGCGCGAGGACCAACCGGGCGACAAGCGCCTGGTGGCCTACCTGATCGCCGAAGAAGGCTGCGGCCTCGATACCTCGGCCCTGCGCAACCAGCTGGCCGGCGTCCTGGCCGAACACATGCTGCCCAGCGCCTTCGTGACCCTCGCGGCCTGGCCGCTGACCACCAACGGCAAACTGGACCGCGCGGCACTGCCGGCGCCGGACCGCGCCGCCGCGGTGAGCCGCGACTACGAGGCGCCACTGGGCGAGATCGAAGTCACCCTGGCCCATGCCTGGCAGGAATTGCTCGGTATCGAGCGCGTGGGTCGCCAGGATCACTTCTTCGAGCTCGGCGGCCACTCGTTCCTGGTCATCAGTCTGATCGAGCGCCTGCGCCAGGCAGGTCTGCAACTGGATGTGCGCACGGTGTTCTCGGCGCCGACCCTGCAAGCCATGGCCACCGTCCTGGCCGGTGGCGGCGGTGCCGAGCGGGTAGTGCCGGCCAACCTGATCCCGGCCGATTGCACGGCCCTGACCCCGGACATGCTGCCGCTGGTGAAACTGAGCCGGCAGGAAATCGAGCAGATCGTCGCCGATGTGCCCGGTGGAGCGGCCAATGTGCAGGATATCTACCCGCTGTCGTCGCTGCAGGAAGGCATTCTGTTCCACCACCTGCTGCAATCGGAGGGCGATGCCTACCTCATGCGCACCGTGGTGACCTTTGCCAGCCGTGCCCTGCTCGATGATTTCCTCGGCGCGGTGCAGGTGGTGATCGACCGCCATGACATCCTGCGCACCGCCCTGCGCTGGCAGGGCCTGCCGCAACCGGTGCAGGTGGTGCATCGCCACGCCCGGTTGCCGGTGGTCGACCTCGACTGCGCACCCGGCGTGGACGCCTTGCAGTGGCTGCGCGAGCGGACCGACACCCATCATCTGCGCCTGGATCTGCAGAAGGCGCCGCTGATCGCCGCTTACGTCACCTACGACGCCCGGCGCGAACAGTGGCTGCTGGCATTGCTCGACCATCACCTGGTCAGCGACAACGTCACCCTGCGTCTGATCATGCGCGAGATCCAGGCGGTGCTGGCCGGCCAGGCCGACGAGTTGCCACCGTCCCAGCCGTATCGCAACTTCATCGCCCAGGCCGCCAGCGTCTCCCAGGCCGAGCACGAAGCCTACTTCCGGCGTCTGCTGGCGGATGTCGATGCCACCACCGCGCCGTATGGCGTGCTGGATGTGCATGGCAACGGTGCCGGGATCCAGCGCTCGGTGCGGCACCTGAGCGAGGACCTCAGCCAGCGCGTGCATCGCACCGCACGCGCCCAGGGCGTGCCGACCTCGGTGCTGTTCCACGCAGCCTGGGGCCTGGTGGTCGCGGCCACCAGCGGACGCGACGACGGGATCTTCGGTACCGTGCTGTCGGGCCGCTCCCAGGGCACCACCGGCGCCGACCATGCATTGGGGATGTTCATCAACACCCTGCCGATGCGCATTCGCCTGCAGCACACCAGCGTGCGTGACATCGTCCAGGACGCCTACCAGCAGCTCAGCGAACTGCTGACCCACGAGCAGGCGCCCTTGGCCCTGGCCCAACGTTGCAGTGCGGTGGATGCCGCACTGCCCCTGTTCACGGTGATCCTCAACTGCCGCCACGGCGACCTGGTGAATGCCTCCGGGGAGGACGTCGAGGACATGGCGGACCACGAAGGCATCCACTTCCTGGCCTCGGAAACCCGCACCAACTATCCGATCGAGATTGCCGTGGCCGACGTGGGTGAAGTGTTCTCCCTGACCGCACAATCGATCAGCGGTATCGACCCGCAGCGTATCGCCGCCTACCTGGGCCAGGCCATCACCGAACTGGTCGAGGCCCTGGAACAGGACCCGACGCGCCTGGCCGCCGACCTGCAGGTCGTGCCCGAAACCGAGCGGCGACTGCTGCTCGAGGGCTTCAACGACACCGCCACCGACTTCGGACCGGCACAACCGATCCACACCCTGTTCGAGGCCCGGGTCCGCTCCAACCCGGATGCCGTGGCCCTGGTCTGCGAAGACCGCCAACTGAGCTATCGCCAGCTCAACCGCCGCGCCAACCACCTGGCCCGGCAACTGCTTGAGCTCGGCGTGCAGCCGGACGAACGCGTCGCCATCTGCGCCGAACGCAGCCTGGAGATGATCGTCGGCCTGCTCGGCGTGCTCAAGGCCGGCGCCGCCTATGTGCCGATCGATCCGGCCCACCCGGCCGAGCGCATGGCCTTCATGTTCCACGACAGCCAGCCGCGCGCGCTGCTGACCCAGGCCGCCCTCAGCCTGCCGGCCGGCGAGTTGCCCGTGCTGCTGCTCGACACCGCCGAGTCGCGGCAGGCCGCCGAGGATCAAGCCTTCGACGCCAATCCGAGCGTGCCGGGCCTGACCCCGGAACACCTGGCCTACGTGATCTACACCTCAGGCTCCACCGGCCAGTCCAAGGGCGTGATGGTCGAGCACCGCTCGGTCTTCAACTTCTGGCACGTGCTGACCCGCACCACCCACCGGCACTGCCCGAACCCGGCCACCGTCGCGCTCAATGCCGGCTTCTTCTTCGACATGTCGATCAAGGGCATCTCGCAACTGTTCTCCGGCCACACCCTGGTGATCATCCCGCAACTGATCCGCGCCAGCGGCAGCGAGTTGCTGGACTTCCTCGAACAGCACCAGGTGCACGCCTTCGACTCGACTCCGTCGCAACTCGACACCCTGCTCGCCGCCGGCCTGCTGGAGCGGCGCAGCTACCAGCCGGTCAGCGTGCTGCTCGGGGGCGAGGCGATCAACGCCAGCACCTGGGAGAAACTGCGCAACTGCCAGACCATCCGCTTCTACAACATGTACGGCCCCACCGAGTGCACGGTGGACGCGACCATCGACCTGATCCGCGACCTGGGCGAAAAACCGAGCATCGGCCGGCCGTTCGCCAACGTCCAGGTGTATGTGCTCGATGCCCATGGCGAGCCTGCGCCACTGGGCGTGGCCGGGGAAATCCATATCGGCGGTGCCGGGGTGGCCCGTGGTTATCTCAACCGCGACGGGTTGAGCGCCGAACGTTTCATCGCCGACCGGTTCAGCCCGGTGCCCGGTGCCCGCCTGTACAAGACCGGTGACCTGGGCCGCTGGCTGGCCGATGGCACCCTGGAATACCTGGGCCGCAACGACTTCCAGGTGAAGATCCGCGGTTTCCGCATCGAACTGGGGGAAATCGAGAACGCCCTGCTCGCGGTGGCGGGTGTTCGCGAAGCGGTGGTCATCGCCCGTGACGACCAACGCCTGGTGGCCTACCTGTGCGGCAAGCCGGCGCCTGCCGAACAACTGCGCGGCGAACTGCTCAAGCACCTGCCCGAATACATGGTGCCCAGTGCCTTCGTGCATCTGGACAAGCTGCCACTGACCGCCAACGGCAAGCTCGACCGCCGTGCCCTGCCCGCACCGGGTGCCGAATCCCTGGCCAGCAAGGCCTACGAGGCTCCGGTCGGTGATACCGAAACAGCCATCGCCGAAATCTGGAAGACCCTGCTCGGTCTCGACCAGGTCGGTCGTCACGACGGCTTCCTCGAACTGGGCGGCCATTCCCTGTTGACCGTACAGCTCCAGGCCCGCCTGCATCAGGAACTCGGCGCCGAAATCGACCTGCGCACCCTGTTCGCCATCGGCTCCCTGCAAGCCCTCGCCCAGTGCGTCGACCAGGCCACTCGCTCGTCCGTGCGGAGCATCGAGGCCGTGCCCCGTGACCAGGATCTACCGCTGTCCCTGGCCCAGCAACGGCTGTGGTTCCTCGATCAACTGGATCACGCCGCCAGCATCGCCTACCACATGCCGGCGGCCCTGCGCCTGCGCGGCCAGCTCGATCGCCAGGCCCTGCAACGCGCCCTGGACCGCATCGTCGCCCGGCACGAAAGCCTGCGCACCACCTTCGAACGCCAGGGCGATGACGTGCGCCAGCACTTCGCCCCAGCGGACATCGGTTTCAGTCTGATCGAGCATGACCTGCGGGACCTGGACGCGCGGGCCCGGCAACAGGCCGTTGAGCGACTGGGCCGTGAGGAAGCCGGCGCACCGTTCGACCTGAGCCGGGGCCCACTGATCCGTGGGCGCCTGCTGCAACTGGCCGCCGACGAGCATGTCCTGTTGGTCACCCAGCACCATATCGTCTCCGATGGCTGGTCCGTGGCCGTGCTGATCGGCGAATTCAATCGCCTCTACGCCGCCTTCAGCCAGGGCCTGGACGATCCACTGCCAGCACTGCCCCTGCAATACGCCGACTACGCCGCCTGGCAGCAGCAACACCTGCAAGGCGAACGCCTGCAGGCCCAGACCCGCTTCTGGAGTGAACACCTAGACGGAGCCCCAGCTCTGCTGGAACTGCCCGGCGACCGTCCGCGGCCGCAGGTGCAAAGCTACCTCGGTGCGACCCTGCCGCTGGAACTGCCAGCCACGCTCAGCACCCGACTGCGCCAGTTCAGCCAGCAACAGGGCCTGACCCCGTTCATGACCCTGCTGGCCGCCTGGTCGATCCTGCTGTCGCGCCTGAGCAACCAGGCCGAGGTGGTGGTCGGCACCCCGGTGGCGAACCGTCCACGCCAGGAAACCGAGGCGCTGATCGGCTTCTTCGTCAACACCCTGGCCCTGCGCGTCGATGTCCAGGCCCACGAGCGCGTCGACCAGTTGCTGGCCCGGATCAAGGCCATCACCCTGGATGCCTACGATCATCAGGAACTGCCGTTCGAACAGGTGGTGGAAGCCCTGCAACCGGAACGCAGCCTCGGTCACAGCCCGCTATTCCAGGCCATGCTGGTACTGGGCAACACCCCGCAAGACCAGGCGCTGTCCGTGCCCGGCCTGGATATCGAACCGCTGCAACAGGCCACCGGCACCACCCAGTTCGACCTGAGCCTGTCGCTCAACGACGACGGTGAAAGCATCCGCGGCCAGTTCGAATACGCCACCGACCTGTTCGACGAAAGCACCATCGCCCGCTGGGGCCGCCATCTGCTGCACCTGCTCGACGCCCTGCTCGGCGACACTGCGCAGCCGCTGGCAAGCCTGCCGCTGCTCAATCACCAGCAGCGTCGCGAGTTGCTCATCGGTTTCAACCCGACTTATGCGCCGTTCAACGAAGGACTACTGTTGCAGGAAGTCTTCGAACAACAGGTGCAGGCGCGCCCCGAGGCCATCGCGGTCCAGGCCGAAGGCGCCGCTCTCAGTTATGCCGAACTCAACGCCCGGGCCAACCGCCTCGCCCATCGCCTGATCGCCGAAGGCCTGCAACCGGATGAACGGGTGGCGCTGCTGGTGGAGCGCAGCCCGGAAATGATCGTCGGCATCCTGGCCATCCTCAAGGCCGGGGGCGCCTATGTGCCGCTGGATCCGAACTACCCGCAGGACCGCCTGCAACACATGCTCGACGACAGCATGCCACGCGTGCTGCTGGGCCAGCGGGATCTGATCGCAAAACTGCCGCCACTGGCGATCCCCAGCCTGTCGCTGGCGGACAGCCCTGGCAACGATGCCAACCCACGGATCGCCGGCCTGACCTCGCGTCACCTGTGCTACGTGATGTACACCTCCGGCTCCACCGGCAAGCCCAAAGGCGTGATGCTCGAACATCGCTCCGTGTGCAACCAGATCGGTGCCCTGCAGGAGCGCTACGGCCTCAATCCGCAGGACCGCATCCTGCAATTCGCCAGCATGACCTTCGACATGTCCGTCGAGGAGATCTTCGGCGCCCTGCTCTCCGGCGCCACCCTGGTACTGCGCAGTGATGCCTGGATCGCCGGCACCGCCGCCTTCGCCGCGTTGTGCGAGCAATACGCGATCACCGTCGCCAACCTGCCCACCGTGTTCTGGCAACAGATCGCCCGCGATGCCCATGTGCCGCTGCCCACTTCTCTGCGTCAGTTCATGATCGGCGGTGAAGCGGTCGGCAAGCAGGCCGTGACCCAGTGGTTCGAACGCGAAACCCATCGGCCGGCGCTGTTCAACGCCTACGGCCCGACCGAAGCCACGGTCAACGCCTCGATCCGTCTGATGGAGCGCGACAGCGAAGACTTCCGCTGCATCGGCACGCCGCTGCGCAATACCCAGCTGCATGTGCTGGATGCCGTCGGCAACCTCGCCCCACTGGGCGTGGCCGGTGAACTGCATATCGGTGGCGTCGGCGTTGCCCGTGGCTACCTCAACCGGCCCGAACTGAGTGCCGAGCGCTTTATCGCCGACCCGTTCACCACCGCACCGAACGCCCGCCTGTACAAAACCGGCGACCTGGCCCGCTGGCGCGCGGACGGCACCCTGGAATACCTGGGCCGCAACGACGACCAGGTGAAAATCCGTGGTTTCCGGGTCGAACTGGGGGAAATCGAGGCCGCGCTCGCCGCCTGCGAAGGCATCGACGAAGCCGTGGTGGTCGCCCGCGAAAGCCAGCCGGGCCGGTCCGACAGCAAGCGCCTGGTCGCCTACCTGTGTGGCGACGCCGTGCCGGTCGAGCAAGTGCGTGCGACCCTGCTGGAAAGCTTGCCGGAGTACATGGTGCCGAGCGCCTATGTGCACCTGGAAGCCATGCCGTTGACCCCCAACGGCAAGCTGGACCGCCGCGCCCTGCCCGCGCCGGGTCAGGAAGCCTTTGCCAGCCGTGCCTATGAAGCCCCGCGCGGCACGCTCGAGCAGATCGTCGCCGGCGTCTGGCAGGACCTGCTGGGTATCGAGCAGGTCGGCCGGCACGATCGCTTCTTCGAACTCGGCGGTCACTCGCTGCTGGCCGTCAGTCTGATCGACCGCCTGCGCCAGCATGGCCTCAACGCCAGCGTACGTACCGTGTTCACCGCCCCCAGCGTGCGCGAGATGGCCCAGGCCATCGATCGCGACAGCCAGGCCCTGTTCCAGGCGCCGGCCAACCGCATTCCGGCCGGTTGCACCCGGTTGACGCCGGACATGCTGCCGCTGGTGACGCTGAACACCACCCAACTGGAGCGTCTCGTCAGCGCCATTCCCGGCGGGGCCGCCAATATCCAGGACATCTACCCGTTGGCCCCGTTGCAGGAAGGT
>NZ_AQOH01000115.1 GCF_000364705.1 Pseudomonas fuscovaginae SE-1
GCGAAAAATGAGGTAAAGGGGTCATTTTTGGGTTGGCGTTGACACTCGGGGCCTGGGTCCGCGCCGGTTGCGGCTGGTCACGCAGCATCGACAGCACCAGGTGAGTCAGCCACTGGCGCAGGTGGCGGTTCTCCGGCAGGTAGTGATAGACCAGCATCGCGTAGACACCCGACTCGCTGAGCATCAGATGCTCTTCAGCGCCGCTGTTGCCTTGCAGGCTCAAGATACGGCGCTGATCCGGATCGAGCTTGATCGCCTTGCGCTCGTGCCATTCGATGCCCATCAGCTTCCCGACATCGCGGGCGCAGAACCAGGCTTCGTCATGCAGGAGCAAGGCGCGGAGTTTCAGGTGGTGGCGGGTGAAAATATGGGGTTCGAAGCTGATATCGACGTGTATTGCAGAGGTGGGATTTTCCATCTGGCGTAGCTCCTAGATATCGATAGAGAGCTGCCAGAAAAGCCTTCCTACGAGCTTGGGTGGCAGCCGTACGCGGAGTAGGAGATCGTGTCCCAGGACGTGGTGTAACTCATCATGGCTCTGGCCA
>NZ_AQOH01000116.1 GCF_000364705.1 Pseudomonas fuscovaginae SE-1
GTGGCGATATCGAAGGTGCCGCTGCCCACATGCAGCAGGCTGCCGCCCTGGTTCTGGAAGCCACCGACGTTCAGGGTCAGGTCGCTGTTGGCGGTTTCCAGCTTGCCGTTGCGGTTGTCGAACAGGCCGCCGATCTGGAAGTCGGTCTTGCCGCTGGTACCGAGGGCGCGCAGTTGGCCGGTCTGGTTGTCCAGGCTGGCAGCGCGTACGCTCAGAGTGCTGTCGCTTTCGATGATACCCAGGCGGTTGTTCAGGGCGCCGTTGAGGCTCAGGTCGATGCGCTGGCCAGCGATCTGGCCATCGTTGTCGCCGCTGTTGTCGAAGTTGTTGCCGGTGACTTGCACCAGGCCCTTGGCATAGACGCCGCCGTTGCGATTGTCGAAGTCGGCGGTGGTGATCAGTGTATCGCCGCTCTGGGCCGAGACACGACCGCCGTAGTTGTCGAAGCCGCCCAGTGCGCTGAGGTTCAGGCGTTGGCCCTGGAGGATGCCGCCCTGGCGGTTGTTGTTCAGGTCGTAGCCATTTTTCAGGACGCCGACGATCCGGGTTTCCAACGCGCCCTTGAGGCTGCTCAGGGTGCCGCCACGGTTGTCCAGGCTGGCCGCACTGACGGTCAGGTTGCCGCTCTGGGCCAGCAGCTTGCCGCTCTGGTTGTCGATGTCGCCGGTCACGGCCAGGTTCAGCGCGCCCTGCCCTTGCAGCGCGCCCTTGCCGTTGGACAGGCTGGCGGCGTTGACACCGAGGTCACCATTCTGGCTGTAGATCAGGCCGTCGGCGTTGTTCTGCACGGCGCCGGTGCTGGTGATCTGCAGGTTGTCATTGGCCGCCAGCGTGCCATGGTGGCTGTTATCGAGGTTGCCGGTCAGCAGGCTCAGCAGGCCCTGGCTGACCAGTTGGCCGCCCTGGTTGCTGATCTGGCTGCTGCGGCTGATGACCAGGGGGCCGGCGCTGGCCAGCTTGCCGTTGCTGTTGGTCAGGGCGCCGAGCAGGTCGAGGGTGACCGCGCCGTTGCCGGTCAGGGTGCCGTTGCTGTTATCCAGGTCGGTGCCGGTGAAGCCGATGGCCTGTTCGGCGCTGATGCTGCCGGCGTTGTTCAGGGCCATGGCTTGCAGGGTCAGGGCTGCGCCGCTGTCGATGGAGCCACCCTGGGTGTTGTCCAGCAGGCCGGCGACGGTCAGCTTTTGTCCGGCGCCACTGGAGAGGATGCCGGC
>NZ_AQOH01000117.1 GCF_000364705.1 Pseudomonas fuscovaginae SE-1
CCCCCCCCCCCCCAGCCGATCCAGGAGAACGGCTTGGTACGGCCGACGCACCAGCCCATGTTCAGGTCGTCCGGGGTCATCGAGGCATCGGTGTCCTGGCCGACGATGATGAAGCCCTTCTCGGCCCGCAGCACGTGCATGGTTTCGGTGCCGTACGGGGTCAGGTTGTACTTCTTGCCCGCCTCGGCGATCTGCTCGAGGACACCCATGGCGTAGTCGGCCTGGATGTTGACCTCGTAGGACAGTTCACCGGTGAACGAAATCCGGAACACTCGCGCAGGTACGCCACCGACCAGGCCTTCCTTCCAGGTCATGAACGGGAACGCGTCCTTGTCCAGGTCGATGTCGGTGACTTCGCTGAGCAGCTTGCGGCTGTTGGGGCCGGACAGGGTCAGGGTCGCCCAGTGGTCGGTCACGGAGGTGAAGTACACCTTCAGTTCCGGCCATTCGGTCTGGTGGTACAGCTCCAGCCACTGCAGGACACGCGCCGCGCCGCCGGTGGTGGTGGTCATCAGGAAGTGGTTGTCGGCCAGACAGGCGGTCACGCCGTCGTCGAAGACCATGCCGTCTTCCTTGCACATCAGGCCATAACGGGCCTTGCCCACGTCGAGCTTGGTCCAGGCGTTGGTGTACACGCGGTTGAGGAACTCGCGGGCATCCGGGCCCTGGATGTCGATCTTGCCCAGGGTCGAGGCGTCGAGCAGGCCGACGCTGTCGCGCACGGCCTTGCACTCGCGCTTGATCGCGGCGTGCATGTCTTCGCCGGCACGCGGGAAGTACCAGGGACGCTTCCACTGGCCGACGTCCTCGAACTTGGCACCCTGCTTCACGTGCCAGGCGTGCAAGGCGGTGTAGCGCACCGGCTCGAAGATATGCCCGCAGTGACGACCGGCCACGGCGCCGAAGGTGATCGGCGTGTAGTTCGGACGGAACATGGTGGTGCCCATCTGCGGGATGGTCACGTTCAGCGATCGGGCGGCAATGGCCAGGCCGTTCACGTTACCCAGCTTGCCCTGGTCGGTACCGAAGCCCAGCGCGGTGTAGCGCTTGACGTGCTCGACCGACTCGAAGCCCTCGCGGGTCGCCAGTTCGATGGCGGCGGCGGTCACGTCGTTCTGCAGGTCGACGAACTGCTTCGGCGCACGCGAGGTGCCTTTTTCATGAGGGACCTGGAACAGCGCCAGGGTTGGCTCTTCCTGACGGGACAGGGCCTTGGGCAGTGCGCCTTCGACGGCCTTGAAGCCGGCTTCGCAGGCGGCACGCGCGCCGCCCTCGAAACCATCGGCCAGGGTATCGGCCAGGCTGTAGACGCCGTTCAGGCCACCGACGCACACGCGTTTCTGCGGTGCTTCACCGGCGACGAAACCGAGGATGTCTTCACGCCAGACCGGCTTGCCGCCCAGGTGCGAAGCCAGGTGCACCACCGGACTGTAGCCGCCGGAGCTGGCGATCAGGTCGCAGTCCAGCCATTCACCCGGGCTGGTCACCTTGTGCGCACGCACGTCGATCGCGGCGACGCGGGCCGCGGTCACGCGCTTGCTGCCGCGCGCCTCGATCACGGCACTGCCGGTGAGGATGCGAATGCCCTTGGCACGCGCCTCTTCCACCAGAGCCCCGCGTGGGTTGCTGCGGGCGTCGGCGATCGCCACCACTTGCAGGCTGGCGTCGAGCCAGTCCAGGGCAACGCGGTAGGCGTGGTCGTTGTTGGTGCTCAGCACCAGCTTCTTGCCCGGTGCCACGCCGTAGCGGCGGACATACACCGAGACGGCACCGGCGAGCATGTTGCCCGGCACGTCGTTGTTGCCGTAGACCAGCGGACGTTCGTGGGCACCGGTCGCCAGGACCACGCGCTTGGCGCGAACCCGGTGGATACGCTGGCGAACCTGGCCGATCGGGGCGCGGTCGCCGAGGTGGTCGGTCAGGCGCTCGTGGATGGTCAGGAAGTTGTGGTCGTGGTAGCCGTTGACGGTGGCGCGGGGCAGCAGCAGCACGTCCGGCAGCGCCTTCAGTTCGGCGATGACCGTGGCCACCCACTCGGCCGCCGGCTTGCCATCGAGGCTTTCGCGGGAGTCGAGCAGGCTGCCGCCGAACTCTTCCTGCTCGTCGGCGAGGATCACCCGCGCACCGCTGCGGGCAGCCGCCAGTGCGGCGGCCAGGCCCGCCGGGCCGGCACCGACGATCAGCACGTCGCAGTGCTGGTTCATGTTGTCGTAGGTATCAGGGTCGTTCTCGGTCGGCGAACGGCCCAGGCCAGCCGCCTTGCGGATGTACTTCTCGTAAGTCATCCAGAACGACTGCGGATACATGAAGGTCTTGTAGTAGAAGCCAGGAGGCATCAGCTTGCCGCCGACCTTGCCGAGGATACCCATCACGTCGTTGTTGACGCTCGGCCAGCCGTTGGTGCTGGTGGCGACCAGGCCCTGGTACAGCGCCTGCTGGGTGGCCCGCACGTTGGGGATCTGGGTGGCTTCGGTGGCGCCGATCTGCAGCACCGCGTTCGGCTCTTCGGCACCGGCGGCGAAAATGCCGCGTGGGCGGGAGTACTTGAAGCTGCGGCCGACGATGTCGACGCCGTTGGCCAGCAACGCGGCGGCCAGGGTGTCACCTTCGTAGCCCTTGTAGCTCTCACCGTTGAAGGTAAAGCTCAAGACTTTGTTGCGGTCGATACGACCACCGTTGGACAGGCGATTGACCTGGCTCATACCTTTTCTCCCACAGCCGCCTGGGGCGCTTTCGAACTTTCCGCCTGCTTGGCAGCGGTGAATTGAGGCTTCTCGCCGATCTTGTAGGTTTCCAGGATCTCGTAGGTCACCGTGTCACGGGTCACGTTGAAATACTGGCGGCACCCGGCGACGTGGTCCCAGAGTTCGTGGTGCAGCCCGCGCGGGTTGTCGCGGAAGAACATGTAGTCGCCCCACTGCTCGTCGGTGCAGGTGTTGGGGTCCAGCGGACGCGGGATGTGCGCCTGGCCGGAAGCGTGGAATTCCTCTTCGGAGCGCAGTTCGCCGCAATGAGGACAGAAGATATGCAACATGGGGATTTCTCCTGTTAGTGGGCGACCGCTGCTGCGCCATGTTCATCGATCAACGCACCGTTGTGGAAACGGTCGATGGAGAAAGGTGCGGCCAGTGGGTGCATTTCACCCTTGGCCAGGCTCGCGGCGAAAACGTTGCCCGAGCCCGGGGTGGCCTTGAAGCCGCCGGTGCCCCAACCGCAGTTGAAGAACATGTTCGGTACTGGCGTCTTGGAAATGATCGGGCAGGCGTCCGGAGTGGTGTCGACGATGCCGCCCCACTGGCGGTTCATGCGTACGCGCGACAGCACCGGGAACATCTCGACGATGGCCTGGATGGTGTGCTCGATCACCGGGTACGAACCGCGCTGGCCATAGCCGTTGTAGCCGTCGATACCGGCACCGATCACCAGGTCGCCCTTGTCGGACTGGCTGATGTAGCCGTGCACGGCGTTGGACATGATCACGCTGTCGATGATCGGCTTGATCGGTTCGGACACCAGCGCCTGCAGCGGGTGGGATTCGAGCGGCAGGCGAAAGCCGGCCAGTTTCGCCATGTGCCCGGAGTTACCGGCGGTGACCACGCCGACGCGCTTGGCGCCGATGAAGCCCTTGTTGGTTTCCACGCCGATGCACACGCCGTTTTCCTTGCGGAAGCCGATCACTTCGGTCTGCTGGATCAGGTCGACGCCCAGGGCGTCGGCACCGCGGGCGAAGCCCCAGGCCACGGCATCGTGACGGGCCACGCCGCCGCGACGCTGGACGGTGGCGCCCATGATCGGGTAGCGGGTGTTCTTCGAGCAGTCCAGGTACGGAATCTCGTCCGCCACCTGCTGGGCGTTGAGCAACTCGCCGTCGACGCCGTTGAGGCGGTTGGCGCTGACCCGACGCTCCGAATCACGGATGTCCTGCAGGGTGTGGCAGAGGTTGTAGACGCCACGCTGGGAGAACATCACGTTGTAGTTGAGGTCCTGGGAGAGGCCTTCCCACAGTTTCATCGCGTGTTCGTACAGGTGCGCCGACTCGTCCCACAGGTAGTTGGAACGCACGATGGTGGTGTTGCGGGCGGTGTTGCCGCCGCCCAGCCAGCCCTTCTCGACCACGGCCACGTTGGTGATGCCGTGTTCCTTGGCCAGGTAGTAGGCCGTAGCCAGGCCATGGCCGCCACCGCCGACGATAACCACGTCGTAGACCTTTTTCGGGGTGGGCGTGCGCCACATGCGCTGCCAGTTCTCATGGTGGCTGAGAGAATGCTTGAAGAGGCCGAAGCCCGAATAGCGTTGCATAGTCATTTACTCCAAAACCGCTCTCAGCGATAAACCGGGAAGTCCGCGCACAGGGCCGCCACATGCTTGGCGACATTCGCCTCGACGTCGGCATCGCCGAGGTTGTCGAGGATGTCGCAGATCCAGCCCGCCAGCTCGGTGCACTGGGCCACCTTGAAGCCGCGGGTGGTGACCGCCGGGGTGCCGATACGCAGGCCGGAGGTGACGAACGGCGATTGCGGATCGTTCGGCACGGCGTTCTTGTTCACGGTGATGTGGGCACGGCCCAGGGCGGCATCGGCGTCCTTGCCGGTCAGGCCCTGGCGAATCAGGCTGACCAGGAACAGGTGGTTATCGGTGCCGCCGGACACTACATCGTAGCCGCGTTTTACGAATACGCCGGCCATGGCCTGGGCGTTGTCGATCACCTGCTGCTGGTAGGCCTTGAAGCCAGGCTCCAGCGCTTCCTTGAAGCACACGGCCTTGGCGGCGATCACGTGCATCAGCGGGCCGCCCTGGGCGCCCGGGAACACTGCGGCGTTGAGTTTCTTCTCGATCTCTTCGTTGGCCTTGGCCAGGATCAGGCCACCACGCGGACCGCGCAGGGTCTTGTGGGTGGTGGTGGTGACCACATCGGCGAACGGGATCGGGTTCGGGTACAGGCCAGCGGCAACCAGGCCGGCCACGTGGGCCATGTCGACGAACAGCAGCGCACCGACCTTGTCGGCGATGGCGCGAAAACGTGGGAAATCGAGGGTTTTCGAGTAGGCGGAGAAACCGGCGACGATCATCTTCGGCTTGTGCTCGACCGCCAGGCGCTCGACCTCATCGTAGTCGATCAGGCCGGTATTGGTGTCGATCCCGTATTGAACGGCGTTGTACAGCTTGCCCGAGGACGACACCTTGGCGCCGTGGGTGAGGTGACCGCCATGGGCCAGGCTCATGCCCAGAATGGTATCGCCGGCCTGCAGCAGGGCCAGGTACACGGCGCCGTTGGCCGAGGAACCGGAGTGGGGCTGGACGTTGGCGTAGTCGGCACCGAACAGTTGCTTGGCGCGCTCGATGGCCAGGGCCTCGACCTTGTCCACGTGCTCGCAGCCGCCGTAGTAGCGCTTGCCCGGGTAGCCTTCGGCGTACTTGTTGGTCAGGCCGCTGCCCTGGGCCTGCATGACACGCTTGCTGGTGTAGTTTTCCGACGCGATCAGTTCGATGTGATCTTCCTGGCGCTGCTCTTCGGCATTCATGGCTGCCAACAGTGCATCATCGTAACCCTGGATCTGGTCTTGCTTGGTGAACATCGCGTCTCTCCCAGCGGCAGTGCGCCATTTCTTTTTTGGTGGGGCCCAGCCGTTCGGCGGTGCCCTTTGATAGCGATGGTATGACCGGCGCAGAGGCATCAAATGCCTACGCACGCCTTGCAAGGGTGCGTTTACGACATGCGATGGCGCGCAAGGATGGGCAAGCACGGACCTGTGGCGAGCGGGCTCGCCCGCGCTGGGGCGCGAAGCGGCCCTAAAACCTGGAAATTCGGTAGATCAGATAAACCGGGGTAGCCTGCTTTACGGCTGCTTTGCAGCCGAGCGCGGGCAAGCCCGCTCGCCA
>NZ_AQOH01000118.1 GCF_000364705.1 Pseudomonas fuscovaginae SE-1
GCATAGTTAGACGGTTGACGCGACAACTACCTTGAAAAACGCCGCGGGCAACCAGGAAGGACCAATAGTTATGAACCTGCCACTCCTGCCAAGCCGCGAAGCGCATGAAGGAAAAACCACCAATCGCCACGAGGCTTGCCATGAGCAGGCTCAGCAGAGCCAGCACCAACGGTACGAAGACAATCAGCCCCAGGATCTTGAGGTACTTGCGCGTGGTCAGGTTCATGGTTTCACCGCCCGTGCACGCACGCAGCGCGGGAAAACGTTGCAATCCTCAGCGGCCAACGGCTGTCCGCAGCGATGAAGTGATGGGCTAATTACCGCTGAGGCAGTACGTAGGAGGAGGGCGTAGAGCGACCTGACTCTGGTCGCCGGCGGCAAGGTTTGTTTCATTGGGCAGTGAGTGAAGGTCACCGATGACCTGTGGTGAAAATGAGGGTAAGACATGGCGAGGCTCCTAAAAGAGAAGCCTCAAATCCTCCTCAGCGCGTCCCGCTGGCGCAGCAGGAAAACTGGTTTATGGGATGAGGTTTTGCCGAGAGCGGTGCAATAGGTATCGAATGGGGACTGCTGCGATGCGAGGCAGGGGTGATAAGCAGGATGGGCCGCTGACGGAGTTCGATGCTCTTCATGAACGTTTGTGAGCTGAGCATCATGCTCGTAAAGAGTACATTTGTACTACTTGCCGCCCAGTGGTCGATCAAGCCTACCAATAGGCAGGTGTTCACTGCCGTGCGGGCAGCTCAGAAACCTGTTTTGGGCTAAGGCCGGGATATGGCGGTTCACTGTCACATAGACAGTTCACGATCTGTTGCACATTCCCCTCGCGTGCAAGTTTGGAGTCTTTCGACGTGCTCGCCTCGATGCATTACAATAGGCACATGTGCCTACGAGGCTTTCCATGTACCCTAAAGATAAGCTCCTGTGGCTGATTGAGCAGTCGGGCGTTACCCAGGCCCGGGCGGCCGAACTCATTGCTCAAGAGACCAAGCGTCCATGTAGTGTACGTAGCGTGCGAGCGTGGCTGGCGGACTCAGACAAATCCAGTGCAAGGACATGTCCCGAATGGGCCTCCAATGCGCTGGAGAGCCGTCTACGGTTCCTCAAAATGATTGGTTGAGAATAGGCACAAGTGCCTTGTATGAATGCACATCGCGACCTGCTGGATTGCAGCCCAGATCCATGGGGCTTCATTCCGCGCCTATGGGTCGGCGCCCGAATGATTGGAGACACCGCCCATGCTTAAAAACCTGACGTTCGAAGGGGTTGGTCCTGCCCAGACGCTCGCCATCGACTTCAAACCACGGCTGAACTTCCTGACCGGTGACAACGGCCTGGGGAAGAGCTTCGTGCTCGACATCGCTTGGTGGTCGCTGACACGTACTTGGCACAGAGACAGCATGGCTACTCCACGCAGGGATGCCAGCCAGTCGACGATCGCCTATTGCTACGAAGGCAGCACTGGCGACTTTGCCTACAGAAGCGACTTCGATCATGAGGCCCAGCAATGGTCGGTCAAGCAGAGCCGTCCGGCGATTCCGGGTGTCGTGATCTACGCAGGTGTCGATGGCAGTTTCTCGGTCTGGGACCCCGCTCGTAACTACTGGAAAGGTGATCAGGGAGAGGCCGCGGCACCGAACCGTCCCCGTAGCTTTGACTTTTCACCTGATGAGGTCTGGAACGGTTTGCGCTCCAGCGACGGCAAGACCCAGTTGTGTAACGGGTTGATCAGTGACTGGGTGCTATGGCAGGAGGGCGGCAAGTCGGCGTTCGATGATCTGGTCAAAGTGCTGGATGCGTTATCACCCTCTGGTGTGGAAAAGATGCAGCCAGGCGAGCCGATGCGCGTGGGTGACAGCGTTCGGGACATTCCCTCTCTGCGCATGCCTTATGGACAAGATGTCCCACTGACTCAAGCGTCGGCCGGCATGCGTCGTATCGCAGCCTTGGCCTACCTTTTGGTATGGACATGGCGAGAGCATCAACTCGCCTACGAGCGTTACCGTGTACAGCCGGCCAGAGAGATCATCTTTCTGATCGATGAAATTGAGTGCCATCTGCACCCTCAATGGCAGCGCCGCATCGTCCCTGCCTTGCTCAATGTCATGAACGCGCTGACCGGTAACCGGGATGTACCTGTGCAACTGCTGGCGGCCACTCACTCGCCGTTAGTATTGGCTTCGGTAGAGCCTGAGTTTGACAGCGAGCGCGACTGCATTTGGGACTTTGACCTGGTCGGCACCGAGGTACAGGCATCCCTCTATCCCTATTCGCGTAAAGGCGATGTGAACGCCTGGTTGTCGTCCGAGGTGTTCAATCTGAAGGAGCCCAGCTCGGTCGCTGCTGAAGAGGCGTTGCTGAGGGCGCGTGAGTTCTTGCGCGAAGTCAGCCTGCAGAAACAACCTCTCACGGCTGAGCAAAAGCGCACATTGAGTGATATCGACTCGGCTTTGCGCAGCAGTCTGAGCGATGTCGACTCCTTCTGGATTCGTTGGAGCCATTTCCGCGAGCAGAAGGTGGGCGGCGCATGATTCGAGTTCAACCTGCAGGCGAGCCTGACAGCTTTGAGGCAAAGGTCCGGCAGCCAGGACTGCGCGCTATCGCGGAATTGATAGGCGAGCAGGGGCTGGAGAAACGCAAGGGTCGGCCCAGAAAGGTAGTCGCGCAAACACGCGAAGAGATTCCGGCCGATAAATTTCCACCTATTTGGACCGAGGCTTTGCCGGATCTGATGGAGGCGTACGGTCGTCTTTGCGCCTATATCTGTATTTACATTGAACGTGTCACCGGCGGTGGCTCAGTGGACCACATGCTGCCTAAATCTCAGACGTGGAACGATGTCTATGAGTGGCAGAACTATCGTCTGGCCTGCACGCTGATGAACGCCCGCAAGAATCACTATCAGGATGTCCTGGATCCTTTCGAGGTCGAGGACGGGTGGTTTCGTCTCGAACTGGTCAGCTACCAGGTCATCCCGGGTGAGGGTCTTGATCCCGGCATCAAGGCGCGCATTCTCGCCACCATCAAACGACTGAGCTTGAACGACCATGATTGCCTGAAGGTTCGGGAAGAGTACGCCAAGGCCTACTTTGATGGCGATATTTCGCTGGACTATCTGCGCCGGCGTGCCCCGTTCCTGGCCAGAGAGCTTGAGGCCCAAGGTTTGATTGTTTCTAGGCAAGAAGAGTAGGGGGCTGCATCTTTCTCTGCTTGTATCCGCAGCACCTCACCGCTGGACACGTCTGCAGGTCGATGAAACGCGCGATGAGCCAGGGGTAGGCCATGCGGTCGATCTTCAGCCGTTCACGGGTAATCCGTAAGTGTCCGGCTAACACACCTTGCGTAGTCGAACGGACGCAAGCCCGGTATCCTTTACCCCAATTACAGTTACCGACTCTGAGGGTGTATTTTGGCAATATCCATCTATTACACTGCTAGGCGAAAGGCCCCGCTCAGCTCGAGCGAGGTAACCGTTATTGAGGAGATTGTTCGTCGCTACTGTGTAGATGATCAAATCGAACGATTCCTCTCCCTCGGCTCTGGTCTTAATTGGGAGTCATTCGATTTCTCAACCAACCTGGAGCCAAGTCGTTTTCTAAAGAAGGGCCTCGTGTTTTCGGGCGCCACTAAGCTCCCTGATAACCAAGAAGACGCATCATGGGTCGGCATACAACATTGGTGTAAATGCTTATCGGACATTCGTATGGCGGTGTCTGGTTGCGAATGGAATGTTGCGGTCGAAGACCATGAAATGCAGTGGGATGCGGTACTCAACTCTTATGAGCCGACACGATAAGAAAGGGTGTTCCGTAGCGCACACCAACTCAGCGTGATTCAGGCCGGCACCCACTGATGCGGCAGCAACTGACCGATCTCACTGGCCCGGTGGGTCGGCAGCCGCGTCAGCACATCCTTGAGATAGGCATACGGATCATGCCCATTCATGCGTGCCGATTGGATCAGGCTCATGATCGCAGCTGCCCGCTTGCCGCTGCGCAGCGACCCGGCGAACAGCCAGTTCGAGCGGCCAAGCGCCCATGGCCGCATCTGGTTCTCGACCTGGTTGTTGTCGATGGGCACAGCCCCATCGTCCAGGTAGCGCGTCAGCGCTACCCAGCATTTCAGGCTGTAATCGAGGGCTTTAGCTGTGGCTGATCCGTTGGGCACCAAGTCGCGCTGGGCCAACATCCAGTCATGCAGTGTTTTGAGGATTGGCACCGCCATTTCCTGACGTATTCGCCAACGGTCTTCGTTGCTCATATCCCGAGCCTGGCGTTCGACCTCGTACAAACCGCTGATCGAGTGCAGGGCCTGTTCAGCCAGCTGGCTTTTATTCGCTACGTGCAGATCAAAGAACTTGCGACGGGCGTGAGCCATGCAGCCGATTTCAGTGATGCCTTGCTCAAATCCGGCCTTATAGCCAGCGAAGTCATCGCAAACCAGCTTGCCGTTCCAGTCGCCCAGGAAGTTGCGTGCATGTTCGCCAGCACGGCTTGGGCTGAAGTCGTAAACCACCGCGTTGAGCGCCGAAAACGGCGTCGTGCTGTAGGCCCAGACATACGCCCGATGGGTTTTCTTCTCGCCTGGCGCAAGCATTTGCACCGGTGTTTCATCGGCGTGAATCACGCCCTGGTTCAGCACCGCTTCACGCAGAGCATCAACTAGCGGCTGAAGTCTCACGCCAGTTTGTCCGACCCATTGCGCCAAGGTCGAACGAGCAATTGCCAGTCCGGCGCGACCAAAGATTTTCTCCTGCCGGTAGAGCGGCAAGTGATCGGCAAACTTGGCCACCATCACGTGAGCCAGCAGGCCTGCGGTCGGGATACCTTTGTCGATAACCTGCGCCGGAACCGGCGCCTGAATCAGGGTTTCGCACTGACGGCAGGCCCATTTACCACGTACATGTTGCTCGACGGTAAACACGCCCGGCGTGTAATCCAGCTTCTCGCTGACGTCTTCGCCGATGCGTTGAAGTTGGCAGCCGCAGGCGCACTGGGTGTTCTCAGGTTCGTGACGAATCACGGTGCGTGGAAACTGCGGCGGCAAGGGCGCTCGTTTCGGGGACTGCCGTGGTTCGGCCTGTGGCGCAGCTGGGAGAAGCTGTTTCAGCTCGGCCTCGATAGCCTCAAGGTCGGTGTCGAGCAGGTCATCCAGCAAGCTGCCTTGCGCCGGGCTGATTTGCTCGCTGCGCTTGGCAAACTTGTGGCGTTTGAGCAGGGCGATTTCGAACTTGAACTGTTCGATGAGGATTTCATCGTTCTGGATCTTCTTGCTCATCGCTTCGACCTGGGACTGCAACTGCAACGCCTGTGCCGCCAAGGCACGAAGCTGTTCCGGGGTCATCTGGTCGAGGTTGGGCGAGAAAGTCATGCCGCCGATTGTGCCAGAGCAGGCGCGGGGCGACGACAAGTAGACCGGCCAAATGGCCGGCGTTTACAGCATGCTGATCACACCGCCTGCACCATCGCCCTTATCGCTGGGATTCTGAAGGTGTGTTCGCTGGCCGCTTACGGTAATCCACCCCATGGGACACCTCCCGCCTAGCGCTGTAGGCTGGTTGAGCTGGCGGGCCCGATGCTCGACAAAGGCTGTTAAGTCGATTTGCGTGTTCTAGCGCAGCAGATGCAGCGCCAAACCGACGAGTGCACAGGCCATCAGCACCTCAATGACGCCACGTTTGAAGCGGAACAAGGCAATCGCTGCTGCAATGGCGATTAGCGCGGAGGGCCAGTCGAGAGCACCGCCAAAGCCCTTCGGCCACAGCACGTGATAGCCGAAGAAACACGCCAGGTTGAGAATCACCCCGACCACCGCCGCGGTAATCCCGGTGAGCGGCGCGGTGAACTTGAGTTCGTTGTGGGTTGCCTCGACCAGCGGGCCGCCAGCGAGGATGAACAGGAACGAGGGCAAGAAGGTAAACCAGGTCACCAGGGACGCTGCCACCGCCCCTGCCAGAAACACATGATCGGCTCCGAACACTTGCAAGACATAGGCCCCGACAAAACCGACGAAGGCCACTACCATGATCAACGGCCCGGGAGTGGTTTCCCCCAGGGCCAGGCCGTCGATCATCTGGGTCGGTGTCAGCCAGCTGTAATGACCGACCGCGCCCTGGTAGACGTAAGGCAGCACCGCATAGGCTCCACCGAAAGTCAGCAAGGCGGCCTTGGTAAAGAACCAGCCCATCTGGGTTAAGGTGCCTTCCCAGCCAAAGAGTGCGGTCAGAATCCCCATTGGCAATGCCCATAGTGCGGCGCCAATCAGTGCCAGCGCTGCCAGTTTCAACCAGCTGAATCGGGCATGCTCGGGGGGCGGAGTGTTGTCATCGATCAGGGCTGGGCCGAAGGACTTCTTGGCGGCGCCATGCCCCCCGGCTCTGAACTTCTCGGGGGCAAAGCGCCCGCCGGCATAACCGAGCAATGCGGCAACCAGGACGATCAAGGGGAAAGGCACATTGAATGCGAAGATCGCGGCGAATGACGCTGCGGCTATGGCCCATAGCCAATTGTTCTTCAACGCCCGGGAGCCGATCCGATGCGCCGCCTGCACCACGATGGCGGTCACCGCGGGCTTGATGCCGTAGAACAGTCCAGCCACCACCGGCACGTCGCCAAAGGCGATGTACAGCCAGGACAAGGCGATCAGGATGAACAGCGACGGCAAGACGAATAGCGCGCCGGCGATCACCCCGCCCCAGGTTCGATGCATCAGCCAGCCGATGTAGGTCGCCAGTTGCTGAGCCTCCGGCCCGGGCAGCAACATGCAGTAGTTGAGGGCATGCAGGAACCTGCGTTCGGAGATCCAGCGCCGCCGCTCGACCAGTTCCTGATGCATGATCGAGATTTGTCCCGCAGGCCCGCCAAAGCTGATGAAGCCGAGCTTCAACCAGAACCAGAACGCCTCACGAAAACTGATCGCGACCGGCCTCGACTGTTCCTCTTCAACCGCTGGTGGCAAAGCCTTATTCATTGGGGTGTTCCTCTTTTACAAAGCCGGCGAGCAGGCCGTCGAAGATGGCACTCGCAGCAGCCAGGAGGTGGTCGTCGTGGATAATGGTTTCGCGCAGCCCGGCCAGCACCCGCTCGATCCCAGCAGCCTCCACGGGCTGAACACCGCCGATATCCAGATAGTGCACCAAGGCCGCGATACGGTTCAGGCCCGGCTCTTGAAGTTCAAAGCTGGCTTGCAGGGTTTCGAAACTCACGCAGTTGCCGACATGGCTGAAGGTCGCTTCATCGAAGTCGAAGCCCAGGGCATCGGTTGGGCAGTCCTGGGGATGCTCCAGCCAGAGGATCTGCGCCTGCGGGTCGATAAACCGGCGGATCAGCCAGGCACAAGCCAGGCGGTCAACCCAAGGACGCTTGCGGGTGGCCCAGACACGTCCCTGGTAGTCGCTACGGTTGAGTACGGTTATGGGTTGGTTGCGGCTGTGTGGCTCATGGGTAGACAGGGCTCGGCTGACCGCTGTCTCCAACTCCTGTAAAGCCATGTTGATCTGCTGCTTCGGTTTGCCTGGGAAGTAATCGATGCTGCTTAGTTGTTCGTAGCCTTTGCGCAACTTGCGTATCTGCTTGGTGGTGGACAGCGCATTCTCGGTCGTGAGCTGTCCGCGGCAATCCTCGATCTCCGAGCGTAGTTTTCCGTAGTCCTCGCTGCGGTCGAACAACTCGATAAAGCGTTCGCCGCTTGGATCCACGACTGGCAAGACATAGGCCGTTCCATTGATGGCCAGAATGTCACGCTCAACCGCAGCCAGCGCCTCACGGCAGGCATCGATATTCGGCAGCAGATAGGCACCATCACGCAAAACCGCAGCTCCCGAAGCTTTCAGGGCGCGCCAAGCACGCATGCGCTCTGTTGCGTTCGCGGTCGGTAATCCCAGAATCAGAGCTAACCAATCAGTCATGTAGCGATAGCTCGATAAAATGTAGATAGAGCTACATTATTCCCATGCAGGGAAATTGGAAAGCTGTTTTGAGCGGCAAACATGTGCGCCTTCGCAGAGGTGTTCTTCCAGGGGGAAATGCATTGAAAATGCTAGGTGATCCAGTATTGAGGTGGACAAAATACGGTTTAGGATCGTCCCTCATCGTGGTTTTCCTGGGAGTGGTACGCATCCAGCTCGTAGAAGCGCGAGACGCACAGCGAAATGGCCTCCTCGAGCACGCCGCCGAACATCAAGTCTGGTCTGTCCCGGAGCTGGTGGACAGGTAGTTAAGAGTTACTGCTCGCATAGCGCCGCTCAAACTCCAGTGGGCTGAGATAGCCCAGCGTCGAGTGGCGGCGACGGTGATTGTAAAAGCGGATGTAGTCGAACAGGTCGGTTTTCGCCTCGTGGTAGCTGGCATAGCGCGTCAGGTACACCCGCTCAGCCTTCAGCGAACGGAAGAAGCTCTCCATCGCGGCGTTGTCCCAGCAGTTCCCGGGACGTGAATGGCTTGGCACGATTCGATGTCGCCGAAGTAAGGCCTGGTAGTCGTACGCGCAGTATTGGCTGCCTCGATCCGAGTGCAGCAGCACTTCTTCTTTCGGCTGCCGGCGTGCAATGGCCATCTCCAGCGCGGCGTGTACCAAGGCCTGCTGCATGCGGTGGTGCATCGCCCAACCGACGACGGCTCGTGAATAGAGATCGAGCACGACTGCCAGATACAGCCAACCTTGGGCCGTCCGCACGTAGGTCATGTCCGAGACCCAGTGCCGATTGGCGCGATCCGAGGCGAACTGGCGATCCAGGTGGTTCGGGGCTATCGGCAGAGCATGACGACTGCTGGAAACCAGCCGCCAGCGCTTGCGCGAGCGAACGCGCAGACCGGCTTCGCGCATCAGTCGAGCAACCCGGTGTCGACCACACGCATACCCCATGGCCGCCAACTCGGCCTTGATTCGGCGATGGCCATAGATCCCATTCACCTCGTGGTGAATGGTGCGGATCTCCTTGCTCAGACGCCGATTCGCCATCTCTCTCGCCGAAGGTGGCCGCTGCTGCCAGGCATAGAAGCCGCTGCGGGATACCCGCAGCAGCCGGCACATTGGCGCTACGGGATAGCGACCAGCCAACGCCTTGATGGCGCGGAACTTCACTTCGTGGGCTGCAAGAAGATGGCGAGCGCCTTTTTTAAAACATCGCGCTCCATGGTGACCTGAGCCAGTTGCTGGCGTAGACGACGCAGCTCCGCGTTCTCACCACGCTGCTTGCCGTTGCCCGGAAAGGCATCGTCACCTTGCTGCTCGTACTGGCGCTTCCATTTGCCCAGCAGGCTTTCAGCGATGCCGAGCGTCTCGGCTACATGACGAAGCGGCGTGCCGGCAAGTACCTGGTCTACCGCCTCGCGTTTGAAGGATTCGGGAAAACGTCGTCTGGTCTGGGTCATGAACACTCCTTGCGGTGGACATTATCCACCTTAAGTCAGTGTCCACTCAGCCCGGGACAGACCACTCCGAGCGCTTACCAGGCAGGTCTATCGGTCCATAGCCGCCATCTCCTGAGTGCAGCAGTTGCTCCAGTACCTCGCTGCGCACATCGTTGCCGGACACGGGCGTTTCCCTGCCCACGACACTGCGGTTGCTGACTGAGTGGCGTAGCTGTTCCTCGAGTGAGCGGCCGGAGTCGAATGGGCCATAGGCACCGATCCAGACGGAGTAATTCATTCCTTCCAGCAGGTGCTCAAGCCTTTGAATTTCAGGCGCCCGGTTGTCTGCGGTCCCTCGCATCGGTCAATTCCATCCTGCTGCTGGTGAGCGGGTAGTGTGCGGCAAGGCAGGCGGCAGCGGTAGGGCGTTGCCGCGATGTCGTCCTCAAGCGGTTTTTCATGTCATTGGCGGCTCTCGGCCTGACCAATCAGCATTTCAAAGACACGCGCATCCGCTGGCATTCGATGCAGGCATACACACTGCCAACCTGGATCTGTTCCTTCGCTGGGGTAGGCGGCAATGCGAACGCTGCATGGGTCAGATGGAGGGGGCGTAGCCTTGCTTTGCGACGGCGAATTGCCGACGAACAAACGTCTACACCACCACTTTTTTGCATTAGAATTTCGCTTATGGACGCGCAGGTTTTGTCAGGTAAGAGGCCCGTTTTCATTGGTCAAATCTGCGGTTAAGGCCTATAGTGACCTTGAGGTCAATAGCTTGCTTTAGGAGCTGGTACATGAAACTCGAAGACCGCATGAGTCGTTCAATCAAGCAGCGTGCAGGCCTGGTTGTGTTGCGTTCGGAGTTCTCAGGTATGGGGAGCGATTCGCAAGTCGGTCGTGTTCTGGCCCGGTTTGTTGCGAACGGTATGCTTGTGCGTGTCAGCAAGGGCGCGTTCGCGAAAACTCGCATCAACCAGTACACAGGCAAGCCAACGCCTGCTGGCACGTTGGAAATGATTGTTGCAGAGTTGTTCCGCAAGCTGAATATTTCAATTGCACCCAGTACTCTTGTTGCCGAGTACAACAGCGGTAAGTCGACTCAGGTCCCTATGGGGACGGTCGTCAATACTGGCCGCCGACGTATTTCCCGTAAAGTGATGGTGGGGAACAACACGGTAGTCTATGAAAACTCTTTCAGAGCAGCTGCGGGTTAGTATTGAAGATGCGTCGACGGCTGGCATTCTGAAAAGCATGCCAGCCGCTGTCGCAGAGAAAGATCAGCACATCACTGATGCCCTTCATGCCCTTTCGCAAATCCAAGTCACGCATGTCGCCAGGCAACTGAATCGGAAAAAGGGCGACCCCAAGCCAGCAGAGGTCAATGTCGCTACGCGAATGGTTTTCGCGGGCGGTACCTGTCTTTCGAAGGCTTATGGCCTGATCGAAAGGATGTCTGAGGACATTGACATCAAAATCGAATTGCTCTCCCCACCTGAAGGCTACGCTTTTGCCAAGGATTTGGGGGATCGTGGCCGGCTGAAGACGCTACACGCAGAGGTCGAGAGAGCCTTGTCCGGGCTAGGTTTCCATTGGGTTGCAGAGGATGGCAATCCAACTTGTAGGGACAGCAGCCGTTACTATTGTCTGTGGGTATCGTACGACGCACATTTTCATGATGTGGCAGGTGCGCTGCGCCCGCAACTGAAGATTGAGCTCGTACATCGGCCGCCCATGATTCCTTCGCAAACGCAGAATCTGGGTTACATGCTGGAGAAACTGAGCGGGAGCAACGAGCCTTTTCTGTTCCCCATGGAATGCATCACCGTAGCAGAGACCCTTGCGGAAAAAGTGCTGTCGCTGCTGCGTCGCTGCGCAAGCAGCTGGGGTGGGCGCCAGCCTGGTGCTTTCGACACAGCACTGGTTCGCCATGTATACGGTGTGTGGCGTATCGCGACGAGCCACCCCGAAGCGCTAGAGCCTGCCACACGAGTCTTTGCTTCGTCGGTGGCTAAGGATGTCCGTGAGTTCGGAGGGCAGCACCCTGAATTTGAAGCAGATCCATTCGGGGTCTTGCAACAGACCCTTGAGATCGCTGCGACCCACGATGGCTTAAAAGCAAATTTTGAACAGCGGCTCATGCCGTTGCTTTACGCTCATGAGAGACCTGACTACGACACCTGCTTCGCAACATTTGCGAATGTCGCACGGCATTTGCTGGATCACGGTGCAGCGAGTAGTGGGGCTTAGGGCTAAATGCGTGAGCCACTGAATGTCATTGGCTTGAGCCATCGTCGCGTGGTTGCGCTGTTGCTGACTGGCTCATCGCTCGATCGTCAGCAAATCGGTGCTGGCACCCTGTCGATAACGAGGCCCCTATGCATTTTGACCATGGTCAGCTAAGCAGGTGAATGGCCACATTGGCCACGTTGCGGGCATCATCAATGCCGCGGTGGTAGGTGCCTTCCCATTCGAGCCCTAGCATCTCCACGGCAGGCTGTAGGCCCATTGCGCGGCACTCGAAAACCTTCCAGTGCCATTTCTTCAAATTGGTGTGAAGCATCCCATCTAGCATCGGTTTGCAGTGCAAACGTGAGGCATCTTTCTGAAGCTGTTTGTAGTCGTAATCCCCCCACGAACACCACATTGAATTGGGGTAGGTCTCTAGGAAAGCATCAAGTATTTGAGCAACCTTGGCATAGCCAGGAGCAGCATCAACATCGCTTTGCTTGATCGTGGTCAGCTTTCGGCAGAAGTCGGTAAGTACCGGGTGCAGAGTGGGCCGGACAAAGCTCTGAAAGTGGTCGACCACCTTGAGCGATGAGAGGTCGATCACAGCCAAGCCAATCTCAATCGTTTCCATATCCTCACGATGCACGAGCAGTGGGCGTGGAGGCTCTCCCGGCTTGGCTTCCTGTCACCGCCAATGTAAAACTGACCCCCTAACGCCAACGCAAAT
>NZ_AQOH01000119.1 GCF_000364705.1 Pseudomonas fuscovaginae SE-1
GGGCGATGGAGTTACCTGGCCGTTGTCCTGGACTTGTACAGCCGCAGGGTGGTGGGCTGGGCGATGTCCGCCAAGCCTGATGCCGAACTGGTCGTCAAGGCGCTCGAGAGGGCTTACGAGATGCGCGGCAGACCACGGGGTGTCCTGTTTCACAGCGACCAAGGCAGTCAATATGGCAGTCGTAGTTTTCGCCAGCGGCTCTGGCGTTATCGGATGACCCAAAGCATGAGCCGACAGGGAAATTGTTACGACAACGCACCCATGGAGCGGCTGTTTCGTAGTTTGAAAACGGAGTGGGTGCCGACGGTGGGTTACATGACGACAGC
>NZ_AQOH01000120.1 GCF_000364705.1 Pseudomonas fuscovaginae SE-1
AAAACCGGGAAAATAGCTGCCCTGGCGCAGCTTGGGGATCTTCAAGTCATAGGTATCTAGGCCCACAATCGCTCGGGCGCCGATCAATGGAAAAACATCGGCTTTAAGCCGATTCAAGACAGTTTTGGCGTGATCAGGCGACCACTTGATAGACATCCTTTTGTGCCAGTCCAGCGCAACACTTTCAAAGGTTGCACCATTGACCACATCTTGCATCTGAGCCTTACGTCTGCTTTCGACAGGATCAATACCGTCCGCAAGCATCTGCCTTGCTTCTATACGCTTCTGCCGCGCCTCAGCTAGGCCGATCACCGGGTAGTTGCCAAAGGCGGTTAACCCTTCCCGCCCATCTGGTTTCACATACCTCAAACGCCAACCTTTACGACCATTGGGCTGGATGAGCAAATAGAGACCATCGCCGTCGAAGAGCTTGTACGGGCGATCAGCGGATTTGGCGCAGCGACAAGCCAGATCAGTGAGAGGAGTCGTAGTACGCGGCATAAGGGTACTCTCCTTTTTCGAACCGGAGACTACCCCTAAGAGTACCCTTAAAACGACTGGATTTCCGTGTACAAGCCTGGAACCCGACGGAAGGGAAAAACGAAAAAACCCGCCAGAAGGCAGGTTTTTCAAGGCTTCCAGAGATCTCGTAAGCGTTCTATGGAATCTGAGATGGTGCCCGAAGCCGGGGTCGAACCGGCACGTCCTTACGAACGGGGGATTTTAAGTCCCATGCGTCTACCAATTTCGCCATTCGGGCGGCAGCGCGATGAAGCGGTCGACACGTTGGCTCACGCGGGTCCGATCAGCCCGTGACCTTGCGGTACCAGTGCGACAAGGGCACGAATATATACATCCCCTCCCCTTGAAGCAAGTTCACCGGCGCCAATTTTCCGTATTCGACACATTTCGCAAGCTTATGATTTTCAAGGGATTGCGTTCTAGCCAGGATGAAACTGTGAATCAGGGAAACACATGCCCGCCACCTTGGGTGCCTTTGCGTTGTAGCCACCACCGGTTTTCAGGGGGGCAACAATGGTCCCTGCCGATCCAACTCGCGGAATTTTCCTTGGAGAAACCGGTACAGGGCCTGCACCGAGGCGGAGATCTGTCGGCGATGCGGGCATACCAGTTGCAGCCGGGTGTTCTCGCCATGGTATTCGGGCAGCAACAGTTCCAGCCGCCCGGCCGCGATATCCGCGCGCACTTCCAGCCAGGCCTTGTAGATGATGCCCTCACCCGCCAACGCCCAGTGCCGCACCACATCGGCATCATCGCAGAACAGCGTGCCCGTCACCGAAACTTCCCGGCGCTGGCCGTCCTTGTAGAACGCCCACTTGTCGTAGTAGCGGCCCTGCAGTACATAGCAAAGGCAGTCGTGCCGGGCCAGGTCTTCCAGGATACGTGGGCGCCCGTGGGCCTCCAGATAGGACGGAGCCGCCACCAGTACCCGACGGTTCTCCGCCAGCGGCAAGGCCACGAAGCTCGCGTCAGCGGACTGGCCATAACGCACGGCGACATCGACCGGATCGCGGAACACATCGGACAGTTGGTCAGACACCGACAGGCGCAGGATCAGTCGCGGATGCAGGCGGCGAAACTCGATCAGCCAGAGGGACAGCAGGTTGCGCCCCAGGTCGGACGAGACCGCCATCTGCAGGGTGCCCTGCAGTTCCAGGCGCTCGACGTGAAGTTGTTCGTGGCCTTCACGCAACGTTTCCAGTACGCCCCGCGCATACGGCAGGTAGCGTTCACCTTCGGCGGTCAGGCGCAGGCTGCGGGTCGAGCGGGCAAACAGGCGAATATCCAGCTCACGCTCCAAGCGCTGGATCGCCGCGCTGACCTGGCCGGGCAGCAGGTCCACTTCGCGGGCGGCATTGGAAAAGCTCCCCAGGGCGGCGGAGCGGACGAACAGTGCCAAATCGTCGAATCGGATCATTTTCACACCAGAAGTGAAAGAGCTAACCGATCCTACCCCTTTATCTCTCCTTAAACGAAGATCAGAATCAGCGCCAACACCTCATCCTGCTTGCATGGAGTCATTGATGAACCTCGCGCACATTACCGCCCAGCGCTATACCACCAAGGCCTACGATGCCTCGAAACGCATCCCCCAGGCGGCCATCGATGAACTGCTGACGCTGTTGCGCAATGCGCCCTCCTCGGTCAACTCGCAGCCTTCGCACTTCATCGTTGCCTCGACAGCCGAGGGCAAGGCACGCCTGGCCAAGGGCGCCGAAGGACGCTTCGCCTACAACGAGCCGAAGATCCTGAACGCCTCTCATGTGATCGTCCTGTGCACCCGCACCAGCATGACCGACAGCCACCTGGAAAAGATCCTGCACCAGGAGCAGGAAGATGGGCGCTTCGCCAGCGATACTGCCCGGAGCGGCCAGCAACAGATCCGCGCGGGTTTCGTCGACCTGCATCGCTACGAGCAGAAGGACCTGCAGCACTGGATGGAGAAGCAGACCTACCTGGCCCTCGGCACCCTGCTGCTCGGTGCCGCCTCGCTGGGTATCGATGCCACGCCGATGGAAGGCTTCGATGCCAAGGCGGTAGATGCCGAACTGAACCTGCATGCGCAGGGCCTCACCAGCGTGGTACTGGTCTGCCTGGGCTACCGCAGCGACAGCGACTTCAATGCCAGCCTGCCGAAGTCGCGCCTGCCGGAAGCCTATCTGTTCACCCACCTGGCCTGATCGCCCCTGGGTGGCCTCAGCTCGCCAGCCCCTGGCCTGGCGAGCCCTTCCCACCCGTGATCCGCTTGCCTTCCTGCAGCCCGACCTCCTGCGCCTGACCGTCGCGCTGCTTGCCCTGTCGTGCCTGCCCCACCAGCCGGGGAATCAGCGGCCCCTCCGGCAGGTGTCGCCAAAAACGCCCAGGCATGTGCTGACGCATCGCGTCGGGATTGACCCGAGCCGGGTTGAAGATATGCCGGTAATAGGTCAGCCACAATTCGGCACCGGGATCCTCGGCATGACGGGCCCACTGTCGCCACGGCTCGGGGCAGTGGCGCCGATAATCCAGGGTTTCGCCATCGAAACGGATGCCGTCACGCGGCGTCGCGATCAGCCAGCGTTGTCGGCCCAGGCGCTCGGCGAAATGGCCGCTGGCACTGGCGAGGATGTCATGGGCCGGCTCATGGAAGGCCACCAGGTCCAGTTGCAGCCGCTCGGCCAAGGCTTCGGGCAGCGGTACGAAACGCACGAAGGCGTGAAGGTGATGGGCTTCCCGGCCCACCTGGCGGATCCGCCGTTGCAACTCACTGCCCAGGCGATCACCAGCCAGCATGGCGGTCCGGTCACCATGGGCGACACGCCACAGCACTTCATACAGCAGGTTCCAGCGCTGCTCGCCCCGATAGCGGGCAGCCTGCTCCAGTTGTGTGAGCAAGGCTGCCGGTACCCGCGCGCAGAACACGCCAGGACCAGTCGGCAAGGGGGTGGAACCAGCCAGCAGATCAGCCACCGGCCCCTGGCTCCAGGTCACGTCGACCGGGTCGATACCATGTCCGAGCAGAGTCCGTGCCTGGCCACGCCAGGTCGCGAAGTCGTCGTCACAGTCCAGCGCGATCATCCCCACAACCCCATCTGCAGCGGGGCCTGAGGCTCACGCAGGCGGGTACGCAGCAGGCCGCTGCACGCTTCCGCCTGGGACGGTCGATAGTCGCTGGTGACGATGAACGGCCGAGCCTTGTCCAGCACGCAGCGCAACTGGATCAGGTCGTCGTAGCGAATGCGTCGTTCCCTGCGCAGCGCGACCATGCGCTGCACGCTGCGCAGGCCGATCCCGGGGATACGTGCCAGCAAGGCCGGTTCGGCCCGGTTCACGTCCAGCGGGAAGACCTCGCGGTTGGCCAGCGCCCAGGCGAGCTTGGGGTCGATGTCCAGGTCCAGATTGCTCGACTGCTCCAACAGTTCGCCAGCCTTGTAGCCATAGCCACGCATCAGGAAGTCGGCCTGGTACAGGCGGTGCTCACGCAACAGCGGTGGCGCGGCCAGCGGCACGCTGCCGGGACTGTCGGGGATCGGGCTGAATGCGGAGTAGTAGACGCGCCGCAGGCCATAGCCCTGGTAGAGCGATTCGGCATTGCGCAGGATGGTGCGGTCGTCCGTGGCATCGGCACCGACGATCACCTGGGTACTCTGCCCCGCCGGCGTGAAACGCGGTGCCCTGGGCTCCCCGGCCACCGCCTGCTGGCCAAGGTGAATGGTCCCCATGGCCTGGCGGATGCTGGTCACCCGCTTCTCCGGTGCCAGGCGCTTGAGGCTGGCCTCGGTGGGCAGCTCGATGTTCACGCTCAAGCGGTCCGCCAGGCGCCCGGCTTCCTCGATCAGCAAGGGGTCGGCATCGGGAATGGTCTTGAGGTGAATGTAGCCACGGAACTGGTGCTCCTCGCGCAACAGTCGCGCCACGCGGATCAACTGCTCCATGGTGTAGTCGGCCGAACGGATGATGCCGGAACTGAGGAACAGCCCGCTGATGCAATTGCGTCGGTAGAAATCGAGGGTCAGGCGCACCACCTCCTCTGGCGTGAAGCGTGCCCGCGGCACGTTGCTGGAGCGGCGGTTGACGCAATACTGGCAGTCATAGAGGCAGAAGTTGGTCAGCAGTACCTTGAGCAACGAGACGCAGCGGCCATCCGGGGTGAAGCTGTGGCAGATACCCGTGCCGTCGGTGGCGCCGAGCCCGTCACGGCCACGGGAGCTGCGCTTGGGTGCGCCGCTGCTGGCGCACGAGGCATCGTATTTGGCGGCGTCGGCGAGAATGCCGAGCTTGGCGATGAGCTGCATGGGACTTACTCGAATACTGATCATCCATACAGTATTCCGAGATAGCGCCGCAGGCAAGTGTCATCCGGCAAAAGGTCCGCCCACAGTGGCCCGCAAACAGAAAAGCCCGGGGCGATCACTCGCCCCGGGCCCTCGGACAACCGGACTCAGTCGATCAGACCTTGACGATCCAACCTGCTGGCGCCTCGACGTCACCGGTCTGCACGCCGGTCAGTTCCTTGTACAGGCGCTGGGTCACCGGACCGACCTCGGTCTCGCTGTGGAACACATGCAGCTTGCCCTGGTACTCGATACCGCCGATCGGCGTGATCACCGCGGCGGTACCGCAGGCACCGGCCTCGGTGAAATCGGAGATCTTGTCGATCAGCACATCGCCTTCCACCACTTTCAGCCCCAGACGGGACTGGGCCAGCTCGATCAGCGACAGGCGGGTGATACCCGGCAGGACCGAGGGCGACTTCGGCGTGACGAATTCGTTGTTGGCGGTGATGCCGAAGAAGTTGGCCGAACCCACTTCCTCGATCTTCGAATGGGTCAGCGGGTCCAGGTAGATGCTGTCGGCGAAACCATTCTTCTTGGCTTCGGAACCTGGCAGCAGGCTGGCCGCGTAGTTGCCGCCGACCTTGGCCGCACCGGTTCCCTGGGGGGCCGCGCGGTCGTAGCTGGAGATCACGAAGTTGTGCGGTTTCATGCCGCCCTTGAAATACGGGCCGACCGGGATGCAGAAGATCGAGAAGATGAACTCCGGTGCGGTACGCACGCCGATGTTGTCACCGACGCCGATCACGAACGGACGCAGGTACAGCGCGCCACCGGTACCGTAAGGCGGAATGAAGCGCTCGTTGGCCTTGATGACCTGGCGGCAGGCTTCGACGAAGGCTTCGGTCGACGGCGCCGGCATCAGCAGGCGCGCGCAGCTGCGCTGCATGCGTGCGGCGTTCTGGTCAGGCCGGAACAGGTTGATCGAACCGTCCTTGCAGCGGTAGGCCTTCAGGCCCTCGAAGCACTGCTGGCCGTAGTGCAGCGCGGTCGAGCCTTCGCTGATGTGCAGGACGTTGTCTTCGGTCAACACGCCGTTGTCCCACTCGCCCTGGCGGAAGTAAGACAGGTAGCGCTTGTCGGTCTTGATGTAGTCGAAACCCAGTTTGTCCCAGTTGATGCTTTCCTGACCCATGACACCCTCAATCTGATAACTGCCCGGATACCCCGGGTTTATGACTTTTTTGCGCAGACCACCACAATACTCTATTCGGACAGGAAATCGCAGCCTGGACGACGTGCATGTCCCACATGCGTTTATGCCGGTTTCGCGCGACGAATGGCTATTCAGTCGACATTGGCCGCCAGTGCCGTCGATCGGCCCAGACGGTACTGGTTGTTGCCGCTGCGCTTGGCGTCGTACATCGCCAGGTCGGCGATATGGATCAGGGTGTCCATGCTCACGGCATGATCGGGGAAAACCGCCACGCCGAGACTGGAACCGATGCGCACCTGCTGTGCGTCGAAGCCGATCGGAACGGACAGCTCGACCAGCACCTTGCCGCACAGACGGTGAATTTCTTCCGACAGGCCGATCCCCTGCTGCGCCAGCCCTTCGACAATCAGCACGAACTCGTCACCGCCGATACGGGCCACGGTGTCGGAAACCCGCATCAGGTTCTTCAGGCGATTCGCGGTGGCAATCAGGATCTGGTCGCCGGCGGCGTGTCCATGGGCATCGTTGATTGCCTTGAAACCATTCAGGTCGATAAACACCAGAACCACCCGCGTTGCGCTCTCACGGGCCCGCTCCAGGGCCCTGGACAGCCGCTCTTCCAACACCAGGCGGTTGGGCAATCCGGTCAGGGCATCGTTATGGGCCAGGGTATGCAACTGGCTGGCCCAGGCCTTTTCCTCGCTGATATCGCGGACCACACCCATCATCTTGATCACCGAGTCATGAACGTTCTTCACCACGTTGCCGGTCTCGCGCAGCCAATGGATGCTGCCATCCGGCCAGATCACCCGGTATTCCTCGTCGTGGTTCTCGCCGGTCTCGATGCAGCGCAACTCGCCGGCCCGCACCCTGGCCCGGTCATCGGGGTGCACGCTGGCGCAAAACAGCTCGTAGGACGGCACCACTTCGTCGACCTTGTAGCCGAACATGCCGTAGATGGCTTCCGACCAGTAGAGTTTCTCGGTATCGACGTCCCAGTCCCAGGTGCCGATCCGGGCGAAGTACTGGCTGCGCCGGAAACGCTCGGCATCGTCGCCGGTCTCGTCGCGCCGATCGCATTCGTTCAACCGGTGCAACAGCGCCCGGCACTCGGCCAACTCGCGCCGGGCCGAACGCTCGCGCCACCAGAACACGACGATCAGGGCGAGCATCGGCACCGCGACCAGCGCCCCGATCCACCCGCTCATCCGTAAAAACCCGCCAACTTGAACATGGGCACGCAAAAGGTAAATAGCCAGTGGCTATCTTAATCCATGCGGATGATGGGCCTATAGCTTTTTAATGGTTATGCGCTCCAGCCATCAACGACTGGTGCACGCCAAAACCGGCCATGACCCCGGCGGCCGAGGCGAGCGTCGCGTTATGCATCGGGCTGGCGGCATCACCGGCGGCAAACACCCCCGACACCGTGGTCTCCTTGCGCGCATCCACCCGCAGATAGGGGCCCGTCGGTCCTTCCTCGAACTCGCAGCCCAGTTGCTCGGCCAGCGGGCTGGCCATGTGCGTGCGCGGGCCGATGAACAGCGCCCGCACCTCGACCAGGCGACCATCGCCCAGGCGTACGGCCTCGAGTTTCGGCTCCGTACCCAGCAGTTCGACCACCGGAGTCCGCTCGATTCGCACGCCGCGCGCCTGCAGATGCGCCCGTTGCTCGGCATCGGGTTCGAACTGGCCCTGGGTGAAGTACACCGTAGGGCCCCAGTCCGGAATCATGCCGGCCTGGTGCGCGGACAACGGCATGCTCGCCAACACCCCCAGGGCCTGGTCACGCACTTCATAGCCATGGCAGTACGGACAATGCAGCACCGTATGGCCCCAGCGCTCCTGCAAGCCGGCAATTGCCGGCAGTTCGTCCCGCAAGCCGGTGGCCAGGACCAGCCGCGCAGCCACCTCCTCCCGGCCATCGGCGAGCACGACGGCAAAGCCGGTTTCGTCCCGACGCGCCGCAACCACCTCCCCCTGCACGAACTCGACGGTCGGATAACGCAGCAACTGGCGCAAGGCTTGCTCGCGAATCGCCAGGGGCGGCTGGCCGTCCTGGCCGAGAAACCCATGGGAATGCGCGGCGAACCGGTTGCGCGGCCGACCCGAGTCGACCAGCAGGACGCGCTGCCGGGCACGCGCCAACTGCATGGCCGCCGACAGCCCGGCAAAACTGGCACCGACCACCACGATGAAATGGGACATGAGCAGACTCCTCGTCAATTCAGCTCACGAAACTTTATAAGTTACGTAACACAACCCCGTCAACTCCCGTAACCTTTCTTGTTACGGAGAGAGCTTTTTGCTATATGTGCAGGCTGTTTTCTCACCCCGCGAAAGGCCCATGCGCAACGACAGTCGCCTCTCCCGCATGCTGCACGTGCTGATCCACATGGACCGCCACGATCAGCGCGCCACATCCGAAACCATCGCGCAGATGCTGCGCACCAACCCGGTGGTGGTCCGCCGGACCCTGGCCGGGCTGCGCGAACATGGCTACGTGCGCTCGGAAAAAGGCCATGGTGGTGGCTGGAGCCTGGCGCGCCCGCTCAGCGAGGTCACCCTGCTCGATATCCACCGCGCCCTCGGCGCGCCCGAGGTGTTCGCCATGGGCCTTTCCCGCGAGGAGCCACAGTGCCTGGTGGAACAGGCGGTCAACGCCCGCCTGACCGACGTCTTGCAGGAGGCCGAGGCCCTGCTGATCAGCCGCCTGGGGCAAGTGACCCTGGCCGAGCTGGCCATCGATTTCGACCGACGCATGGCGCAGAAACTGCGGGAAAACCCCGACCTGGAAATCATTCATGGGGTGCCAACCCTGGAGAAGTCATGACAGAGACTGAACTGCGGATCACCGACCTGCTCGAGGGCGACGGCAAAGCCGTGGTCAAGGGCGCGCTGATCACTACCCAGTACCGCGGCACACTCGCCGATGGCCGCGAATTCGACTCGTCCTACAGCCGTGGCAAGCCGTTCCAGTGCGTGATCGGCACCGGCCGGGTGATCAAGGGCTGGGACATCGGCCTGATGGGCATGAAAGTCGGCGGCAAGCGCCGGCTGTTCGTGCCGGCACACCTGGCCTATGGCGAACGCGGCATGGGCTCGCGAGTGGCGCCCGGTGCCGATCTGACGTTCGAGATCGAGTTGCTGGAAGTGCTGACCCGGGATGACTGAGTCGTCAGGCCCCCAGCCGTAGCTGCATGACGATGGTGCGTTCCTCGCCGTGCCAGGCATCGCGCACGGCCTCGAAGCCCAAGCGGGCATAGAAGCCTTCGGCGGTCACCGTCGAAGGCACCTTCAGCAGACCGACGCCCGCCTCCCGGGCCAGTCGGCACACCTCGACCAACAGCGCCCGACCGACACCCAGGCCCTGGGTATCCGGCGCCACGAACACGCTGCGCACCACCTCGCCATCGAGGCTGGCGGTGCCGACGATCCGTTCATCCTGTTGTGCCACCAGCATCGTTCGGATACCCAGCAGGCTGCGCACATCCTGCGGGCCGAAGCGCTGCTCGACGCGATCGATCACCGCTGCCGAATAGTCCCCGGCATTGCTTTGGCGCAGCGCCTGGATGATCACCTGGCTGATGGCTTCGGCATCCGCGTCACGGGCCAGGCGAATGCTGTAGGTCATGGGGCCAGCCTCACGAGTTCTTTCACCCAAGGGGACTATCCTACGTCCCGCTCTCCTCCCGCAAGGCCAGGCTTGTTGCACGACGAACCCTGCGACTATGAACTGCTGGACCACAAGTTCGAAGCCTCCTGCGAGCAATTGCTGCCCTTGCTTGCCGATCGCCTGGGCTGAGCGGCAAAGCCTCGGACGGCCGGTTCAGCCCGGAATGGTCAGCCCCTTGATCACCGCCGGCCGGGCCAGGAACGCTTCCAACGCACGGGTGACGTGAGGGAAGTCCTGGATACCCACCAGGTCGCCAGCCTCGTAGAAACCGATCAGGTTGCGAATCCACGGGAAGGTGGCGATATCGGCGATGCCGTAGTCGTCGCCCATGATCCAGCGCCGCGTCTCCAGGCGCTGGTTGAGCACCCCCAACAGGCGCTTGCTTTCGGCGACATAACGGTCGCGTGGCCGCTTGTCCTCGTAGTCCTTGCCGGCGAACTTGTTGAAGAAGCCGAGCTGGCCGAACATCGGCCCGATCCCGCCCATCTGGAACATCAACCACTGGAGGGTTTCATAGCGGGTGGCCGGATCCGTGCCGATGAAGCGACCGCTCTTTTCGGCGAGGTAGACCAGGATCGCCCCGGACTCGAACAGTGGCAGCGGCTGGCCACCCGGGCCATTCGGGTCGATAATGGCTGGGATCTTGTTGTTGGGGTTCAGCGACATGAATTGTGGCGTCAACTGGTCGTTGGTGGCGAAGCTGACCAGGTGCGGCTCATAGGGCAGGCCCAGTTCCTCGAGCAGGATCGACACCTTGACCCCATTGGGGGTTGGCAACGAATACAGCTGGATGCGGTCTGGATGTTGGGCAGGCCATTTTTGCGTGATGGCGAACGACGAAAGATCGGTCATGAAAGGCTTCCGGCTGGCGACAGGGAACAACGTTCGCGCCGATTATAGGCACAGCCGATGCAGGCACTCACCCGGTCTGCCCCGGCAATTTGCAATACCGACGATAACCCCTTGAATCTGGAGACTCCCATGAAAGCGAGAACCCTGAGTCTGTCACTGTTGACGGCAGCCCTGCTGACGCTGGGCGGCTGCGCGACGCCCACGGTCGTGACCTTGCAGAACGGCACCCAGTACCTGACCAGGGACATGCCCAAGACCCACGGTGCCGATGGTTTCTATGAGTTCCGGGATATCTCCGGGAAAATGGTGCGGGTCAAGGCCGACGATGTGGCGACGGTCAAGGCTGAGGATTGAGGCGCAGCCCCCGGGACTTGTGGGGCCTGCATGATTTTGGGCGAGTCCGGGCTGCCTGTGCGCGGGCAAGCCCTGTTCCTACAGGGTTTGGCAGTGACGCAGATGTCGTGGACACCTCCCACGGCGGGTTGCGGAAGGTCAGGGACATCAGCGGAAATCCCGGCTGCGCACGGTGATGTCCGCCAGCATCGGACCCAGGTCGCTCAGGCGCCCGGCAATCACGTTGCGCACATCTCCCTCGGCCTCCAGGCGCCCGTCCACCCGTAACAGTTGCGCACCCACCAGTACCTGACGCTGGCGTTCGGCCAGATCGCGCCAGACCACCACGTTGGTATTGCCGAACTCGTCTTCCAGGGTGACGAAGGTCACTCCGCTGGCCGTCCCTGGCCGCTGGCGGCCGGTCACCAGGCCGACGATGCTCACCGACCGCCCCGGCTCGAGTGTCTGCAACTCCCGCGAACTGCGACAGCGCAGGGTACGCAACTGCCCGCGCAGCAAGGCCAGCGGGTGCGGCCCGAGGGTCGTGCCCAGGCTGGCATAATCGGCCTGCAGGTCTTCGCCGACACTCGGCCGCGGCAATGCCACCACGGCCTCGGTCTCCCGTGACAAACCGGCGAACAGCCCCAGTTGCGGGTCTACCCCGGCCACCTCCCAGCGGGCCCGGTAACGATTGCCCGCCAGGCCGCGCAAGGCCCCGGCATCCGCCAGCAACTCAAGCGCCCGGGGATCGAGCCGGGTCCGCTCGATCAGCTCGGCAATATCCGCAAAGCCCCTGCCCTGCCGGACCGCCTCGATCTGCCGCGCATCCTCCTCGCGAAACCCGCGAATCATCCTAAACCCCAGGCGCAACGCCGGCTGCGGCCCCTCGTCCGGCTCCAGGCTGCAATCCCAGGCACTGGCGCGGACATCCACCGGACGAATCCGCAAGCGATGACGCCGGGCATCCTGGAGAATCTGGTCCGGGCTGTAGAAGCCCATCGGCCAACTGTTGATCAGCGCACAGGCGAATGCCGCCGGCTCATGGCACTTGAGCCAGCAACTGGCATAGGTCAGCAGGGCGAAACTGGCGGCATGGGACTCGGGAAAACCGTAGCTGCCAAAGCCCTTGATCTGCTCGAAGATCTGCGCGGCGAATTCCGGCTTGTAGCCACGCGCCGCCATGCCCTCGGCCAGTCGCTGACGGTGGGGTTCAAGTCCGCCATGACGCTTCCAGGCCGCCATGGAGCGACGCAACTGGTCGGCCTCACCGGGTGTGTAGCCGGCCGCGGCCACCGCAATCTGCATCACCTGTTCCTGGAACAGTGGCACGCCCTTGGTCCGTTCCAGCACTTCCTTGAGATCGTCCGACGGATAGGTATCAGGCTCATCGCCGTGTCGCCGACGCAGGTACGGATGCACCATACCGCCCTGGATCGGCCCGGGCCGGACAATCGCCACCTCGATCACCAGGTCATAGAAACTCTTCGGCTTGAGCCGTGGCAGCATCGACATCTGCGCCCGCGACTCGATCTGGAACACGCCGATGGTGTCAGCCCGGCCGATCATCTCGTAGGTCGCCGCGTCGTCCGCCGGAATGCTCGCCAAGGTCCAGCGCGGGCCGCCACGGTACTGCTGCACCAGGTCGAAACAGCGCCGCAGGGCGCTGAGCATGCCCAGCGCCAGCACATCGACCTTGAGCAGGCCGACCTTGTCCAGATCGTCCTTGTCCCACTGGATGATTGTCCGCTCGGCCATGCTGGCGTTCTCCACCGGCACCAGGGTATCCAGCGGCTGCTCGGAAATCACGAAACCGCCCGGGTGCTGGGACAGGTGTCGGGGAAAGCCGATCAGTTGCCGGGTCAACCCCAGCACCCGGCGCAACACCGGACTGTCGGGGTCGAAACCGTTCTCCCGCAAGCGCTCGGCCGACGGTGGTTCGTCACTCCAGCGCCCGCAGGCGTCGGCCAGGGCGTTGACCTGGTCCGATGGCAGGCCCAGCGCCTTGGCCACATCCCGTACCGCCCCCGCACCATGGTAGGTGCTGACCACCGCCGTCAGGGCCGCCCGCCCCCGGCCGTAACGGCGAAAGACGTATTGCAGCACCTCTTCTCGGCGCTCGTGTTCGAAGTCGACGTCGATATCCGGCGGTTCGTTGCGCTCGCGGGACAGGAAGCGCTCGAACAGCATGTTGGTGCGGTCCGGGTTCAGTTCGGTAACACCCAGGGCATAACAGACCACCGAGTTCGCCGCCGAGCCACGCCCCTGGCAGAGGATGTCCTGGCTGCGGGCAAACTGGACGATGTCCTGCACTGTCAGGAAATAGCTGTCGTAGTCCAGTTCGGCGATCAGCTTCAGTTCCTTTTCAATCAGGGCCCGGACCCGCTGGCTGATGCCCTCGGGCCAGCGCCGACGAATCCCCTCCTCCGTCAGGTGGCGCAACCAGGAGGCCGGCGTCTGCCCCTCGGGCACCAGCTCACGGGGATACTGGTAATTCAACTGGTCGAGGGAGAAGCGGCAGCGCCGGGCGATCACCAGGGTCTCGGCCAACAGGGCCGGCGGATAGATGCCGCGCAGGACATCGAGGCTGCGCAAATGCCGCTCCCCATTGGCATACAGCTGCTGCCCGGCATCGGCCACGCGGACATGCAGGCGGATGGCGGTCATGGTGTCCTGCAAGGCGCGGCGGCTGCGCACATGCATATGCACGTCGCCGCTGGCCACGGCGGCAATCGCCAGGGTAGCGGCCAGGGCCTGCAGGCGGGCCAGTCGCCCTTCATCGTCCTGGCCGCAATGCAGCTCCACGGCCAGCCACAGCCGTTCGGGAAAACGCTCGCGCAACCACAGGCCATCAGCCTCGACCAGCTCCGGGCCGGGCAGCCACAAGGCCAGCAACCCCGGCAACGCCTGGTCGAAGTCCTCGCGCAGCACCTGATAACGGCCCTTCTCCACCCGCCGCCGGGCCTGGGTGATCAGCCGACAGAGCGCCTGGTACCCCGCCAGGTCCTCCACCAGCAGGACCACGCGCGGGCCGTTCTCGATCTGCATCTCGCTGCCGATGATCAGCGGCAGTTCGGTGTCCTGCGCCGCCTGCCAGGCACGGACGATACCGGCCAGCGTACATTCGTCGGTGATCGCCAGGGCCTGATAGCCCTGCTCCCGGGCCCGCGCGAACAATTCCCGGGCACTGGAGGCCCCACGCTGGAAACTGAAGTTCGACAGGCAATGCAGCTCGGCGTATTCGTCACTCATGCGAACCAGCCCTGCAACCGCAACGGGCCGCTTTCACCCACCGGCCGATAGGCCCAACCCTGCCGGCCACCACGGGTCTCGACCCGATAATAATCGCGGCGCACGTCCGCCCCATCCCACCAGCCCGACTCGATGCGTTCCGGCCCGAGCAATACCCGCACTGCCTGCTCGGGCAGTGGCAAAGGCTCCCTGAGCAGCCAGCCCGGACGCAGCGGCCCGGCCTGGAACAGAGGGCCCGGCGCACTGGCCGAAAGCGGCTGCCAGGCGCATTCGGGCCGGTGGTCGGCCTGGAAGCACAAGCCCTGCACAGCCTCGTCGCCCAGCCGGGCGCGCAGGCGCTCGCGCAGTTGTTCCCAGGGCAGGGACTGCTGCGGGCGCTCATCGAACAGTTCGCGATGCTGCGGGACGAAGGCCGGCAGGTCCTCGGCCTCCAGACGTACCCCCCGCACCGCCGACTCGACCTGGATCTGCTCCAAGCGCCCACGGGCCAGCTCGAACAGCATCGCCGGATCGCGTTCGGCGCTGAGCAGGCCGACCTTGACCCGCGTGTCGGCGCCCTCGGCGTGCTCCAGCAGCAGGTCGAAGCGCTGTACGCCGCTGTCACGACCACAGAGAAACGCCGCCAGATCACCGGTCAGCCGCCGCAGGGGAAACAGCAGGGCCTGATGGGAGTTCACGTCGAAGTTCAGCTCGATCCGCGCGGCGAAACGGTCCGGCGGCAGGTAGAACGCCAGGGCCAGCGGCCGCTCGCCCAGCAGGGTATCGATGTGCTTGAGCAGCGACGCCTCGAAGCGTCGTGCCAGGCTGTGTCGGGGCAACGCCAGCACCTGCTGCAGGGTACGCAGCCCCATGCGCGACAGGGCCGTGACCGCGTCCTGCGCCAGCCCGACCCGGTCGACGGGCATCTGCCCCAGGGTCTGGCGCAAGGCCGTCTCGTCGGCCAGGGCCAGGCCATCGTAGGCATTGGCCAATGCCCTGGCTGCCGCCGGATGGGGCGCGACCACGATGCGATGACGAAAGCCCAGCTCGTTCAACTCCTGGCGCAAGCGGGCTTCCAGCTGTGGCCAGGGACCGAAGAGTCCCAGGCTGGACTCGATCTCGAACAGCAGGGCGCGCGGGTAACGAAGGCTGACCTGGGAACTGAAACGGTAGGCCCAGGCGGCGAGCAACTGCTGCCACTGCTCGATTTCGGCCGGATCGTACTCGGCGGTGTCAAAGGCCTTGGTCAGCGCATGGGCCGCCGTCAGCGATTGCCCGGGACGCAAACCCAGGGCCCGGGCCGAAGCGTTCACCGCCCGCAACACCCGCCGCCGCGGTGAACCACTCAGCAGCGCCAACGGCGCATCGGGCTCGGGGACTCGCCGCAGCACGCCGTCCAGCGCCAATTGCGGGAACACGATGCAGACCCAGCGCATGCCAACCTCAGTGCCCCGCGCCGAAGGCAATCGGCTCCGGACAGGCCAGCGCCCCCCGGCACTTGAGCACGCGCAACTGCGCGGGCCGGCCATCGATGGCGACACGCAGAGCGGCCGGCGACGGGTTGATCGCCTCCTCCAGCGAACGATAGGCGAACGCCAGGGTCTGGCCGCTTTCCGCTGCCACCTGCAGGCGCCGCAGCGCGCGGTCATCGGCCTGTTGCGGCCAGCACAGCACGGCACCACAACTGCCGGAGCGCAGGCACTGCTCGGCGGCCCACAGGGCATCGCGTGGCGTGGCCTGGATCACCGACAGTTGCCGCAAGTCGACCCCGGCGCTCAACCAGGCCTGGGGGTAAGGCACATGGGGTGGCGCCACCAGCACGACGCGCTCAGCGCTGGCCGACAGCCTTGCCAGCGTCGGCCAAACCAGTTGCAGTTCACCCACGCCCTCGCCGGCCACCAGGATTTCCGTCAGCGCCGACTCCGGCCAGCCACCGCCGGGTAGCAGCGCATCCAGCCGGGCATGTCCGGTCGATGGCAGACGGGTGGCCTGTACCGCCGGCCGGCCCCGCCACACCCGCCGCTCATCCAGCAGCGCGTCGAGCGCAACCACGGCGCCCATCAGCCTTGCCTCACCAGGCCGCAGAACACCCCTTCGATGGCCAGTTCCTGGTGTTCCGGATCGACGACGATCGGCGCATAGGCCGGGTTGCGCGCCAGCAGGCGAATGCCGGTTGCGTTGCGCTCGAAACGCTTGATCGTGACCTCGCCGTCGAGGCGGGCGACGACGATCTGGCCATTGCGCACCTCGACATTGCGCCGCACCGCCACCAGGTCGCCATCGAGGATGCCGTCGCCGATCATCGAATCACCCTGGACCCGCAGCAGGAAGTCCGGAGTGCGGGAAAACAGCCCCGGGTCGAGCCACAGACGCTCATGCACCTGCGCATCGACATCGATCGGCCGGCCCGCGGCCACCCGCCCCAGCAGCGGGATTTCCAGCAGGGCCGGACGCACGGGCCGGTCGAGCAGGCGAATGCCCCGCGCCTGATGGGCATTGACCTCGATGAAACCGGCCTCGGCCAGGGCCACCACGTGCTTGCGCGCCACGCTGCGCGAGGCGAAACCAAAGGCCTCGGCGATCTCGGCGAGGCTCGGGGGCTGGCCATGGTCCGTGATGCGATCGCGGATGAAGGTCAGGATGGCGGAACGGCGAGGAGTCAGATTCGTCATGGAGTACATTTGTACTCCTGCGAGAGTTTCCTGACAAGAGCCGCCAGTCGATCGCCTGCCAGGGATGACGTTCTCCGAGTGCCGCTCCTGGCCCGGCGAATCACCGAAAACAAGCCGAAGAGAATTGGCCTACAGACTTATCTCTCAAAAAAACATATGTAGGGAAACTCCCGGATAAATAAAAATAAAACAACAAAGTGCCTTATCCGAAGAAACTTAAAGAATATTGAAAATGGAAATCAAGTCGTTATATTCAGGTTCACCCAATAGCAGGATCGCTCTACACCCCTTTAGATTCAAAGCCTCAGCAACCACGAAGGTAAAGGGCAAGTCATAGGGCAAAGTCCAGAAAATGGACTTCCACGATAAAAACGGAAACTTGTGCCAGGAGGCCATCCCGCATGCATCCGAAACATCCGGCTGAACTCGACAATCTGTTCGAGCACAATACTTTCATGCCCGACGCGTCTCCCAACCGCTTCAGTCGCCTGCTGGACCAGATCGACCAGGACCGCTACACCACCCTCGCCACCCTCTATGCCGAAGCCTATCGCCTGTTTCCCGCCACCCCCGAACTCGACGGGTTCTTCGCCAGCACCGCCAGCCTGATCCTGCTGCCCGCCGTTGAACGACGGGCAACGCTCAATGAACCGGCCTTCCAGATCTGGGCACGCCGCTCCGTCTGCCTGACCTACCAGGTTCTCGACGGTGTGCAATCGGCTCGCAGCGCCCTGCTGGAAAGCCTGCGGGCGTTGCCGGAGCTGCTGCGGCGCCTCGCCCAGGCCGCCGCCGGGCAACGACCGGCCAACCGCCCGCCCGTGCAGCGCTTCGATATCGACCCGCTGATCGTCGCCGAGCTCTCCCCCTGCTACGAATTCCCGAGCGACGACGCGACCCGCCAGCTTCTGCAGAACAGCGGCTATTGCATTCATTTCTTCAGCGACGTGGTGAATGTCGCGCTGTCGCGCATCGCCCTGACCTGGCCCGGCTGCCACGAGCAGTTCCACCATCTGGTCCGGCTCATCTGCTACCTGCCGGATGGCCGCTTCCGCAGCGGCTCGGCCCGACGCTACAGCGGTGCGATCCTGCTATCGGCCAGGGACCATTCGCTGCTCGAGATCGAAGAATCACTGGTGCGCGAAACCGCCCACCAGTTGCTCTATGGCATCGAGGAAATCTGCCCGGTCGTCGATCCCCAGGCCGATGAAGAGCGCCCGTACTTCCTGCCCTGGTCGAACCGTCCCTGCGACCTGGCCGACTACTTCCAGACGTTCTTCGCCCAACTGATGCGGGTCAAGTACCTGGAGCGCGTGCGCCAGCGCCCGGCCGGCGAAATGCGGCGGGCCGAAGAACACCTGGTGTTCATCCTGCGCGGCCTGTGCCTGGCCCTGCCGACGCTGAGCGGCAGCCGCGGGCTCACCCG
>NZ_AQOH01000121.1 GCF_000364705.1 Pseudomonas fuscovaginae SE-1
GCTGCTGGACAACCTGGCCGAAGAAGTCCTGGCGCTGGAGCGACATCACGCCGACCTGCTGGCGCGCAGCGGCCAGTTGCACGACATGCGCCTGGCGGTCTGAACCCGCCGCCCGGTCCGGGTCCGGCAAGCCACCGGCCCCGTTGCGCGACAGCCGGCTGCCAACGAAGAACAGCTATCCCTCGGTGCTGAAAAGCCATTTCTCCCAAAGAAAAAGACGTCCGACACAAGCTTGCCGCCTCTTTGAACATCCTTGTCGGATCCAGCATTAACTACCGCTTCCCTCCTTGAGCTTGCGCGCTGAATGGCAGCCATCACGCAACGACAAGGAATCCGGCATGAGCCCCACCCCTCCCCCGAAAACAGCCGACGCAGCCGTTTCGCTGGACCAGGCCATCGAGCACTTTCTCGCCGACCTGCCCGCGCAAACGGCCCGCCGCATCCGCCTGGTCAGCGGCATCGACAGCCCGGCTTTGCGCAACGCCTACGCCGAGTCCCCCCAGGTTCCGGCGCTGCTGCTCGACACCCGCTCGCGTTTCGAACTGGATCGGCAGATACAGGACTTCATCGATACCCTGGGTGATGCGCCGCCGACGACCGGCCAGGTGAGCCACCTGCATTGGCAGTTACAGCTCTCGAGCCTGGAATTGATCTGGCCGGCGACCTGCGTCTTACAGGTGTACGACCCTCCGGGGACAGTGGCGGCCGAATACGGCCCCGACCTGTCGCCCGCTCTGCCCCGGGTGGCGATCGCCCGTGCACAACTGTCCGATGGCAGTTTGTGGAGCCGCGTCCTGGCACAAATGACCCCGGCACAACGCGAACGCTTGCTGGACGGGCATCACCTCACGGCCGAGACGCAACTGGCGGCGCTCAAACGCAAGGTCAAACCGCTGCTGCGCGCCCACCGACAGGAACTGTTCGACAACTTCGAGGCCTTGAGGCAGCGCTCCGATGATCCGTTGGTGAATCTGCTGCGCCAGCGGATCCCGCCGCTGTCGAAGTCGGCCGCCATCGAACTGCTGACCAACGCCTCCGCGCGTGATCTCGAGGCCATGAAACTCTCTGCTGGCGAACTGAGCGGCAGCCAGGTGCGGGACGCCTACTGGTACTTGCAGGAGGAGCGCCTGAGCCAGGCCTACGAAGGGCTGTTCCTGGAAAGCGGGCAACACCATGACGACAGCCTGCGGCTGATGCTGTACAGCCTCGCCACCTTGCCCGGCTGGCCGGCGGACGGTGTTCGACTGGAATTGCGCGACCACGGCGCAGACGGCCCACTGCTGGCCGGCATTGGCGAAGCCCGGGCCGAACAGCGCTACATCATCCTGCGCCATCCCGACGGCTTCAGCCTGTCCGTCACCGACGGCAGGGTAACGCCAACCAGGGCCGACCTGCCCTCGGCCCTGACGACCCTGCCCGAGCCCCTGCGCAGCCGACTCGGGCTGACGGATCGGACAACGACCCGAAGATTGCTGCAAGACGCCGCCCTCTCACGCGAGCACCTGCGCACCTTGCTGGAAGTCCCCGCCACGCCGCCGCCGCAACGCCTGCCCGAGAGCAACGGTTTCCAGCACGACCCACCAGCCGCCTTCGTCTCCCCCGACCAGCTCGCCCAACGCCAGCGGGCACTCTTCGACAGCCTGGCGGCCACCAACGCGCGCACCCTGATGCTGGCGCAACAGCAACCCAACTTCCGCTGGTTCGCCGCCCTGCTCCTGGGGCGGCAACTGGCACAGGACTTTCCCCGGGCGGCGTCGACGGCGCCCGATGCGATTTATCTCAACACCTTCGAGCAGTCACGCTACCGGCCCCTGTCGGAACTGGGCGAACCCGGCGAGTGGGTGCACTATCGCCGGGTCACGCAATCGCGCACCTTGACGGAAGTCTTCGCCCAGCACCTGGCCGGCAACGTCCAGGTGTTCGAGGCCACCAGCAGCGGACTGTACGCCAATGCGACCGACGCAGATGACGCGCAACGACTGACCGGCCTGGACCTGGCCCGCCTGACCAGTACCCTGGACACGGCCGGCAAGACCTTCGACACGCAATTCGCCGATCGACTGGATATTTTCTGGAGCAGCGCCACAGCGCTGCTGAAGGAGAACCTGCGCACGCAGATTCGCCAGGAGGCGCAATTGCGCGAGCTGGACCTGACTCTGGACGAGAGCAACCGGCAGGACCTGGAACGGGTACTGGAGCACCCCTCCTCCGCCCAGCGCCAGAAGGTCTATCCCGCGGGCGGGCCGATTCATGTCTACCGGATCATCCTGCAGGCGCGGGAGGCCGTCCTGGAGGGCAGCCTGGTCATCACCCGCAGCCCCGACCTGGATACCTACAAACTGCCGGCCGTGCTCTATCAGGTCGGCCGGGGCCTGGAACAGTTCGTGACGCTGCAGGCACTCAAGCGCAGCCTGGTTCAACGCTTCGCCGACGAAACCGGGCGCCAGGCGCTGCTCGACCTGCTCCCTCATCGGCAGCACGCCGCGATTGCCGCGAACCCTCCCGACGGCCCGACACCGTTCAGCTACCGTGTCGAGACGGGCGATATCCTGCAGGTGCTGGTCGAGGGCCTGCTGGCCAGGCAGAAACTGGATTTCGCCGACACCTGGCGCTTTGTCAGGAGGGCGTCGGGGCTCAAGCAGGATGTCGACGAATTCGCCCGGCAACTCAATGACGCCGTCAACCTGGCAAAGTACCTGGACATCTTCCCGGTGCTGGAACGCCGCAATCGCGACCTGATGTTCGGCGACCTGCTCGGTCGAGTCGATAAACTCTCCGCAAACGAGCAGAGCCGGTTGGCCAGGCTGTGGCGCCCCACCCTGAAGACCGGCCCGGTGCCCGCCAGCCTCGGCGACCTACCCGCGCTCAGGGCCCATGCGAGCGGCCTCTTGCAGACCCACCTGCAACAGCGCTACCCCCAGGCCAACCTCGATCCCGACAGCATCGAGGTCCAGGTCACCCACACCCGCACCTACCCGAGCCCGGCCTGGCAGAGCCTGCCATCGACCGTGACCAGCCGCTATCGCAGCCTGTCGCTGACCGCCCTGGCGCTGGAGAACATCCCCGGATCGCGCCTGGGTGAACGCGTGACGTTCAAGGCCAGGGTCAGCACTTCAGCGGGCACCAGCCTGTATCTTTCGAACCGGGACATCACCGCCATCGTTCGCGCCGTGGACGCACCGGGTCGATACAAGGCACTGCTCAAGAGCAGACTGGAGGGGCCCGACCAGGCGTTGCTACGCAGTGACTGGGCCGAGGGAGAACGCGCACGGATGGAGTTACATGCCTATGTGGCCCACCTGAGCGGCGACTTTCTCGACAGCCGGAACGACCCGCAGCAGCGCGGCTACCAGCGTATCGAACACCTGCTCAAGCACCCGTCCAGCCGCAAGCGCCCGCTGCTGGAGGGGCATGAAGTCCATGTCAACTACCTGATGCTCGGCGGCACCGGGGAGGCACGCAACGGCGTGAGCCTGGATGAAGTACTGGTCATCAGCAGCAGCGCGCCCGCCGCCTCCCTGTTGCTCTACACGCCGCAGGCCCCTGATGGCAAAGCCTTGCGCGAATTGCTCGACCGCTCCGCCCTCGAGTCGCTGCTACGCCAGAAGGGCTGGAAGGAATACTGCCTCGCCCGGGCCGCCCGCAACGAGCAGTGGGACCCCAGGCACCTGTTCCTGCGCCAGTTCCCGCGGGCGCGCTACTTTCCCATCGAGGGCGATCTGTTCAAGGCCCTGTTCGACGCCAGGATCAGGCATGTGCTGGCCAGCGTGGAGTATTTCGCGGCCAGCAACCAGCGCGTGGACCGGGAAACCCTATGGTACTGGATCAATGCCGGCCTGCATCTGGCCACCGAACTCATACTGGGCCTCGCCCCCCTGCAATTGAGCCTGCCGGCCTACCTCTTGCGCGGCCTGTACGGGCTGGCCAACGTCAGCCAGGCACTGGCCCTCAAGCACTACGAGGAAGCGGCCGATGCTCTGCTCCAGACGCTCTGCGACGCCGCCGCGCCATTGCCCCTGCAGCCACTCAAGCCGCTGCTGCGACAGATGCCATCGGTGCCGACGAAGCTGTCCCGCCTGATCAGGACCACCCGGACCGGCCAGGATGGCCTGCCCCAGCCGCTGCTGAGCGCCGAACCCTCGACGGCAACCCCGATCCGTTCCCTGGCCGCCGACCTCAGGCGGCATGAGGTGCGCACACTCCCCGAACTGGACTACCTGCGCGATGGCCTGTTCGTCAACCGCGCCATGCCCCTGGACCAGTACGTCCACCTGGAGGGCAAGTGGTACCGCACCGGGACCAGCGCCGGCAGGCGCTACGTGCTCATGGAACACCGCTGGGCACAGGACATCGAACTGATTCGGGTCGGCGACCACTGGCAGCCCCTGCCCATGGGCCGCCTGCCGGGGGGCATGGTCCGCGTCCCGGAGCCGGTCGGCATCGCCCGCTACGAGATTCCGGCAGTCCATCGACAGACCATCGCCACCTACCTCGACACCGGTGCCCGTATCGATCCCACCACTCCCGGGCTCTCCGCCGGGCAACGCCAGGCCGCCCTCGAATACATTCAACGCCGGCAGCAACTGGTGACACAAGCCAATCGTTTCTTCGCCGAAGACCCGCCCCTGCCGACCAGAATACCGATCCCCGACCTGGCCGACGCCAGTTCGGCGACACAACTGTTCAGCCGGGCCTATCGACATCAGGACGGTATCGTTCTCGGTGCCGCCCATGGCGCCCGAGGGGGGCGAAAGCTGCTGATCGACAACCTGCGCTCACTGGCCAGGGAGCACCGGCTCAAGACCCTGTACCTGGAAAACCTGATGACGGATCTCGACCAGGTGAGCCATCTCGACGATTTCTACCGCACTGGCTACATGTCCCGCGCCTTCAGGGAAAAGCTGCGTCACCTGGATATCCTCGAGGGGGTCGATCCCCAGGGGCAGCAGTCACTGTTCACCCTGCTGCGCCATGCCCGCGAACAGGGCATCCGGGTCCAGGCCATCGACTGTGTCGCCAGCTATCGCCTGGGTCTGAACCAGTCGAATCCGAATAGAACCCGGCCCCTGAAGTACTATGCCCGGCAAGTCATCCACGCCGATCAGTTGCAACATGGGCCGGGCCGCTGGATAGCCCTGGTGCAGGACATACATGCCGCCACCCTGAAAGGCGAACCCGGCCTGGCGGACCTGCTGGGCGCGGTGAGCCTGCGCGCCACCGATGTCGGTGGACAGCCCCTGCCCCTGCGGATCCTGCGCGATAGCGGCGACTCCACGCTGAACCGGTTCGGCCAGCTGTGGTTCCTGCGTGCCGATGCTCAGTTGAAGGTGAACCTGTCACCCCGACCCCTGCCCGAGGTGCCCAGGCCCCACCGCGCACTGATGAGGGCGCGGGGGGACTTCCTGATCGAGCAGCGGGATGGGCAGTACCACGCGGTCTGGCTGTCCCGACGCCTGACCGATCCGGGCATGCCGCAGCCGTTGGTGGTGTTCGACCAGCCCATCGTGCAAAGCCGCCGCATCCGGGGCTCGGGGCGCAGCCACGAGGTGTTTCATATCAAGGACCCGAGCGGTCTGCTGCGCACGGAACTCGGCCGCCTCATCGGCACCGAGTACAACAGCCTCGCGGATCTGGCATGGGGGCTGCAGCAAGCCGGCCTGAAGCAGGTGGTCGAACTCGACGACCTGGCAATCTACCTGCGCCAGCCCGTGCTCGACACCCATCCACAGTTGGTCAATGCCGGCATGTTCACCATCGAGGCCACCCCCAGGGGGTCGGTGCTGATCAGCCGTTCCACCGACCGCTCGTTGAAGGCCACTCCCATCAGGGTCCAGGCCGGGAGCAACCGGTACTACATTCATCAACCCCGGTGGGGCTTCAGCGAGGCCCGCCTGTTCGACAACATCGACCATCTCAGCCAGGCCCTGGTCAGCGAGCGCGGGATGGTGCGCTGGGTCGAATCCAGCGACCTGTGATTCAGGCTGAGCACGAGGTCCGGGGCGTGAACCGTTGACCCGCGCCCTGGTGATGCTGTTCGCCTTCTGCTGCGGCGCCATCGTGGCCAAGATCTACTATGCCCAGCCGATCATCGAACTGATCGCCCTGTTCGCCCTGGTCGGCGCGATGGGTGCGATGGCCGCGCCGCTGGCAGGGCGCCTGGCGGATGCCGGACATACGCACCGCACCTCGCTGCTGGCAATGCTGCTGGCGACCCTGAGCTTCCTGCCGGCACTGATCCATCCGGCCTACAGCGTCATAGGTCTGGCCGTGACCGGCGTGGTGCTGGACTCTGCAGTACGGATGAACATGGTGCTCGGCCAGCGCTCGGTGTATGCCCTGGATGCCGCCAGCCGTGGCCGGCTCCCACATTGACCGCGTCGGGCGCAAGTCCTGTATGCGCCGCAATACCTGGACTGCCCTCCCCAAACGTTGAAACGGCCCAACTGCCTGGGGGCAGTCCAACCTGTGGGAGCCGGCTTGCCGGCGATAGCGTCCCCACGGAATCCCAGTATGATCGGCACTTTGCACACCACAGGGCGTGGATCATGACCGCTACGAAAGACCGGGTTCGCATTGTCGACAGTACCGTCCTCTCGGACGACTGGTACCTGCTGAAGAAAACCACCTTCGATTTCCTGCGCAACGACGGCACCTGGCAACGCCAGAGCCGCGAGACCTACGACCGTGGCAATGGTGCAACCATCCTGCTGTTCAACCGGGAAAAACGCAGCGTGGTGCTGACCCGCCAGTTCCGCTTCCCGGTGTTCGTCAACGGCCACGACGGCATGCTGGTGGAGGCCGCCGCCGGCCTGCTGGAGAACGCCTCGCCCGAAGACCGCATTCGCGCCGAGGCCGAGGAGGAAACCGGTTACCGGGTGCAGAACGTGCAGAAGATCTTCGAGGCCTACATGAGTCCTGGTTCGGTCACCGAGAAACTGCACTTCTTCCTGGGCGAATACGACGGCGACAGCAAGGTCGGCCATGGCGGTGGCCTGGAAGCCGAGGGTGAAGACCTGGAGGTCCTGGAACTGTCGCTGGAGGACGCCCTGGCAGCGGTAAGACGCGGGGAGATCGTCGATGCCAAAACCATCATGCTGTTGCAGTACGTGGCCTTGAACAACAACCTCGATACCCCGCGCTGATCCGGTTCAGACCGGCGAGTACGGCAAGGCCCGCTTGTGCGCGGTCCTCGCGTAGGCCGCCTCGATGATCGTCCTGATCGGCTCCGCCACAGCCTCGCCCATCAGGTAGGCGTCGATCTCGGCATAGGTGCAGCCATAGGCGGCCTCGTCCGGCTTGCCCGGCAGCAGTTCCTCGAGATCCGCCGTCGGCGTCTTGAACACCAGTGGCTCCGGCGCGCCCATGGCCGACGCCAACCGGCGCACCTGGCCCTTGGTCAGACCCGACAACGGTGCCAGGTCGCAGGCGCCGTCACCGAACTTGGTGAAAAAGCCCATCAGCGCCTCCGCGGCGTGGTCGGTGCCGACCACCAGCCCGTCGACGAAATTGGCCAGTGCATACTGGGTCATCATCCGCGCCCGGGCCTTGACGTTGCCCTTGACGAAATCCACCCGCGCCGGGCTGGCTTGCAGCGCCTCGAGGTCAAGGCTGCCCATCAATCCCTCCACACAGGCCGAGATATTCGCGTTGCTGATCTCGTCCGGTCGGATGAACGCCAGGGCCGCCTGGGCATCGCGCTCGTCGGCCTGGGTCCGGTACGGCAGGCGCATGGCGATGAAACGGGCCGTCACCCCCTCCTCGCGCAACTGCTCGACCGCCAGTTGGCACAAGCGGCCGGCGGTCAGCGAATCGACCCCACCGCTGATGCCGAGTACCAGCGCCCGGCAGCCGGAACGCTTGAGCGTATCCTTGATGAACTCGATGCGTCTGGCCAACTCCGCGGCTTCATCACCACAGGCCAGTTGCAGGTTGACGCCGAGTGCCTGGGCAATACGATCCTGAGTCTCGGTTCCCATCTCACACCTCCAGTTGCCGATTGATTTCAGTCACCTTGAACACCTGCGCCGCGTAGCGCAGGAACGACGGGTCTTCACAGACGTTCTTCACCGGGTCATCGGAAAACTTCACCACCGGCTCGCCGTGCACCCGCACCAGCTTCATCACGATGCTCAGCGGCTCGACGCCCTCGACGTCACACGCCAGGCTGGTGCCCATGCCGAAGCCGAAACGCGCCTTGCCCCGCACGTGGCGCATGATCGGCAGGCACTTCTCGAAGTCCAGCCCGTCGGAGAACATCAACTCCTTGCTCATCGGGTCGATGCCCAACTGCCGGTAGCGCGCCAGTACCTTGTCGGCCCAGGCGATCGGGTCACCGGAGTCCTGGCGCAGGCCGTCGTAGAGCTTGGCGAAATACAGGTCGAAGTCCTGGAGGAAAAAGTCGGTGCTGATGCAGTCGGTCAAGGCGATCCCGAGCCGGCCGCGGTACTCGCGCACCCAGTTTTCCAGTGCCGCGTTCTGGCTTTCGCGCAGACGGCCGAGCTGTTGGTGCACCATCAGCCACTGGTGGGCCATGGTGCCGATCAGCGGCAGGTCGAACTCGTAGGCCAGGTGCGCGTTGCTGGTGCCGACGAACACCCCGGGGAAGTCGCGGCGCATGATGTCGACCACCTCGCGCTGGGCGCGGAACGACAGACGCCGACGGGTCGAGAAGTCCGAGACCCGCAGGTCGGCCAACTCCTCGCGGCTGAGGTTCTTCTCCAGCCATTCGAACTTCCGGTAGAGCTTGCGGCTGACGTCTTCCAGCGTCACCTCCGGGTACTTGTCGCGGTTGCGCAACTCACTGACCAGGGCCAGCACCGGCTGCTCGAACATGATGCAGTGCAGCATCGGCCCGCGTACGCGGATGGCCAGTTGACCGTCCACTTCGCTGACGTGGATGTAGCGCAGATTGAAGCGGAACAGGCCGAGAAACTGCTCGAAGTCCGCGGTCAGGTACTCGCGAAACCGCCGGTTGAACAGGAAGCGCAGCTCGCCTTCGCGCATCTGCAGGCCGGCGAGCTTCTCCAGCTCGGCGCGCACCTCGGGAATCAGGTGGCCGAGTTTCTCCCGGGAACGGACGATGAACTGATATTCCACCTCGACGTTGGGGTGCTGGTGCAGCACCGCCTGCATCATGGTGAAGGTGTAGTAGTCGGTATCCAGCAAGCCCTGGATGACGCCGCCTTCGCGGTTGAATGCGCTTTCCATGAATTACTCCTTGTGACCGGTCGCGCGGACCAGTTGTTCGCGATTGTTGACGACTTCGATCCGCGCCTGTTGCAGATCGTGGATGGCCTGCTGCGCGCCCTCGGCACTGATGGCCCGACAGGCCGGCAGGTAGACGATGACCTTGAAACCGGCCCCCGCCAGTTGCAATGCGGTGGTCTTGACGCAGAAATCCAGGGCCAGGCCGCCGACGATCACCTGTTGCACCCCGCGGGCATTGAGGTACTCGATCACCCCTGTGGAGAGCTGGTGGTAGAGGTCGTGGAAACAGGCCCCGTAAGGATGCAGCGCCGGCTCCACGCCCTTCCAGACGAAGTAGTCGTAGCCCTGCGGTGCCGGCAGTTCATCGAGCAGGGTGAAGCCCTCGGTGCCGGGAACGCAGTGGCTGACCCAGGTCAGGTCGGCATGTTCCAGGCCGGTGGGCTTGAGCATGTCCTCGTGGGACTCGACCACCCAGGGCGCCTGTGGACTGTGGGCGTCCTTGCTGCCGACACGGATCCCTGCCAGCGAGGCCATGAAATTCAATTCGGCACCGATCAGGTGGCCACCCACGACGGGTAGCTCATCCGGGCAGAGCGGCGTGAAGCCCTTCTGGGCATCGACATCGAAAGCGGCGGTCTTGATCACTCGAGCGTTCATGGCGGGTTCTCCCTTGGCGATGAGACAAAGGTACACGTCATGTACTTTCAAATCAAGCTCGATTTTCAAAAAATATTCAGATCACAATCAACATGGATATGGGCGCCTAAAATCAGCCTTGACCAATAAGTACATGACAAGTACTTTTAGGAAAAAGGAGATCCCATCCATGTACGAGCTCGCAATCTATGGCGGTGCCTTCAACCCACCCCACGCCGGTCACGCCCAGGTGATGATCGAGGCCTCCCACCACGCCCGCTCGGTGTGGGTGGTACCCTCCTTCCGTCACCCCCATGGCAAGCGCATGGCGGAGTACGAGCGGCGCCTGGGCTGGCTGCAGGCGATCGTCGAACAGGTACGACCGGCCTGCGCCTCGGCCATCTCGGTCAGCCGGATCGAACAACAGTTGGCCCAACTGACCGATGCACCGATCTACAGCTACGGGCTGCTCTGCACCCTGGCCGACATCACGCGTCTACCGACCCGGCAGATCGCCCTGGTGGTCGGACACGACGTCGCCGCGCAACTGCCGGACTTCCATCTGGGCGCGCAACTGCTGGAACGTTTTTCGGTGCTGTGCGTGGATGAACAGGTGGGTGTGCGCAGCACCTTGCTGCGCGAGCGCCTGGCCCTGGGCGAAACACTGCCCGCCCACTGGATGGCCCCGGGGATGAATCCGGTAGACTACGGTCTCTATGCCACACACAGGAACTGACATGCCGGCCCCGACCCCCAGCTCACCGAAGAAAAGCGACTACCTGCACACCGTCGACCTGTGCGTGCTTTTCTACTGCCGCGAGGCCCAGGCGCTGCAGATCCTGCTGCACAAGCGCGAGGCCGAGCCGTTCCAGGGTCATTGGGCGCTGCCCGGCCTGGTGGTCAACGGCGCGGTACCCGACCTGACGCTGGCCGACGCGGTGGAGCGTCTGCGCGCCAGCGACAAGGTCGACCTGCCGCTGGCCTGGATCGAGCAGGTCGGTACCGTTGGCGACGCCTTTCGCGATCCACGCTGCTGGTCCTCCTCGACCTACTACCTGGCCATCGTCGCCGCCCCCCCGAGTCTGAACGAACACCAGGCCTGGTTCGCCCTCGACAGCGTTGCCAACGGCTCGGTGCGCCTACCCTTCGATCACAACGCGCTGGTGGCGGCGACCCAGGAGCGACTGCTGTCCAAGTCGCTGTACAGCAGCCTGCCACTGACCTTCCTCGGCACCGAGTTCAGCGCCCCGGAAGCCACGGCGATCTTTTCCCTGGTGCTCGCCCGTCCGGTGCTCAAGACCAGCACCCGCCAACGCCTGCTGAAGATGATCGACGCCGGCTACCTGCGCGAAACCGGACGCAAGAAACAGGGAGACGGCGGCCGCCCGCAAGCCACCCTGGAAAACCTCAAACCCGACGCTCTCTACCTGTTCGACCGCTGCTTTCTGGAGTGATACCGCGCATGAAGCCCGACACCGAATCCGAATGCCTGCTGCACACGCCCTACTTCGACGTGGTCAAGCAAGGCCACTATTTCATCGTCAAGGAACGCCAGGCCATCAACGGCGTGGTGGCGATTCCCGTGATGCCCGACGGACGCCTGATGCTGGCGGTGCTGCAGCGCCGCGCCATCGGTGCGCAGTCCATCGAGTTTCCCCGCGGCGCGATCGACCCGGGCGAGACGGTCCGCGACGCCGCGGCCCGTGAACTGCTGGAGGAAACCGGCTGGCCGGCGCGAACCGTAACGGAACTGGGAATGCTGCACAGCAACACCTCGCTGATCGCCAGCGCGGTGGCCGTGTGCCGGGTGGAGATCGCAGGAGAGGCCAGCGAAAGCACCGATGGCGAGGTCGACAAGGTACTGTTCGTCACCCGCCAGGAACTGATGGCAATGATCGCCGCGGGCAGGATCACCGATGGGCACACCCTGTCGGCGGCCATGATGCTGGTCGCCCAGGAGACCGCCTCGACGTCATAGCGTCAGGCTGCCGCTGATGCAGGTCACGGCGGCACCGCCGATCCAGATATCGTCACCGACCTGCTCCACCCGGATCCGCCCGGCACGTCCCATCGCCGTGCCCTGGCTGACCAGGTAAGACTGCGGCGCCCGCCCCTCACCCAGCAGCCAGCGGGCAATCCCGGCGTTGAGGCTGCCGGTGACCGGATCCTCAGGCATGCCGTCGCCGGCAATGAAGGCCCGCACCTCGAACTGACACTCATCGCCATCGAGTTCCGAATGCCAGGGCGCAACGACGCCCACGGTCAAGCCCGCCAGTTGCACGTAGTCGGGCATGATCGCCAGGACGCTCGCCCGACTGGGCAACATCAGCACCATCCAGTCCACACCGTTGTCGACCCACTGTGCATCGAGCACTTCTTCGGGCGCCAGTCCGAGGCCTCGCCGGGCCCGCTCGCGCAACGTCGGCTCGACCGGCCCGGCCCGCAGCAGCGGCGGTGCAAGAAAAGCCAGGTCATCACCCCGACGACGAATCCGCACCAGGCCGACGCCACACTCCTGGATGATTTCTTCTCCCCTGGGAACGCCACCCGCCTCCAGCCAGGCATGACAGGTGCCCAGCGTCGGATGGCCGGCGAACGGCAGTTCCTTGGTACAGGTGAAAATCCGCACCCGATAGTCCGCCCGAGGGTCGCCGGGCGTCTGCAGAAAGGTGGTTTCACTGAGATTGGTCCAGGTCGCGAAGGCCTGCATCCGCTCGCTGGTCAGCGAGTCGGCGGCGAACACCACGGCCAGCGGATTTCCCTTGAGCGGTTCGCAACTGAAAACATCCAGTTGCTTGAAATCGTGCTGGCTCATGGCGCTATTTCCCTGTCGAAAGAACGTGATCGCTGGTCAGTGCGCGATTTCAGCACACAACCCTCGTTCAAATCCCGTCACGGGCGATGTCCATCGCAAAATAGGTGAGGATGATATCGGCACCGGCACGCTTGATCGCCCCCAGGCTCTCGCGCACCACGCGATGCTCGTCGACCGCGCCGGCCTGGGCGCCGAACTTGATCATCGCGTACTCACCACTGACCTGGTACGCCGCCAGGGGCAGGCGCGAGGCTTCGCGGATGTCGCGAATGATGTCGAGGTAGGCACCGGCGGGCTTGACCATCAGCGCGTCAGCGCCTTCCTGCTCGTCCAGCAGCGACTCGCGCACCGCTTCACGACGGTTCATCGGATTCATCTGGTAGGCCTTGCGATCACCTTTGAGCGCGGTACCGCCGGCTTCGCGGAACGGCCCGTAGAGGGCCGAGGCGAACTTGGTCGAGTAGGCCATGATCGAGGTGTCGAGAAAACCCGCGGCGTCCAGCGCACTGCGAATGGCCTGGACCTGGCCGTCCATCGCCGCGGACGGCGAGATGAAGTCCGCCCCCGCCTGGGCCGCGACCACCGCCTGGCGGCCGAGATTGCGCAGGGTGGCGTCATTGTCCACCGCATCGCCATGCAGCACGCCGCAATGACCATGGGAGGTGTACTCGCAGAAGCAGGTATCGGACATCACCACCATTTCCGGCACGGTGTCCTTGCAGATCCGCGCCATGCGCGCCACCAGCCCCTGCTCGTTCCAGGTGTCGCTGCCCTGCGCATCCAGGTGATGGGAGACGCCGAAGGTCATTACCGACCTGATCCCGGCGCGGGCGTAACGCTCGATCTCGCTCGCCAGCTTCTTCTCGGGAATCCGCATCACTCCAGGCATGCTGGTGATGGGCACGAAATCGTCGATCCCTTCCTCGACGAAGATCGGCAGGACCAGATCGTTGAGGCTGAACTCGGTTTCCTGGAACAGGCCGCGCAGGCTTTCGTTACGGCGCAGACGACGCAGGCGCGTGGTCGGAAATAGCTGTGACATGGAGTTTCCCAAAACAGATTCGCGAAGACGGATTCAGAGGCTGCCGAGCTTAGGTCAATCGCCCCCCGGTTCACATCCGAAGATCGAGAAAGCTCTGTTGCATCCCTTGCAACAGTCTGCCGCTGGTCAACCCTGCGGCGCCAGTGGTTTTTGCCCTGAAACCAAGACTTGCCGGTCATTATTCGGCCAATCGGCCTGTTGACCGAATGAGCGGGCGTAGCGAATTTGCAACATGTAGTGCGATAAAAAAATCACTACAAAATCATTGACGCGCGCTTTTTGCCCTTGCATGATGAAGCCATCTCCCCGATCGGGAGTGCTGTAGAAAGCTGTTGTGGCAGGCTCGACAAGCCGTCGAGCTGTTCCGGATATGTACTGCCCACAAGGCAGATTGATGAAGCTGACCTGTCGTGATCGTCCCAACGGGCGAGAAGCACCGGCCTAACGTCCTCAAAATGCTTGTGGCTGACTTCGTTACTGTCGTCGGCGCCGTTCAAGGATCGCGCTGCTGCTTCTTTTCGTCGAGACGTCCTGTGTAGCAAGCCAAGATTCACGCTACACGAAATCACAACCGGGGTTGGAGCCACATTTCACGGGCGCTATTGCCCACGTGCGGCACCTCAGCAATTCGCCGTCTTGGCAACGATACACACGTAAACCAGACAGATTAACGAGTGGTCAAAGGGGCTTTAACATGAATCTGAACAATCATCCAACTATCGATCAACTGGCTGGACTGTTCGCATCCCGCAAGGACAGCCACGATGACCATATCCTCTGGATCAGCGAAACCGGAGAGGTCAGACTCGATCGCCGCGCGTCCCATGTCGACGAGCAGCATTTCAGCCGCGCCCAGCCCGACCTGCTGGCCTGCCTCGTGATGTACCGCCGCGGCCAGGGCTACACCGGCAAGAAGGCGGCAGCGGACCGGGACTTCATGAGCCGTGTCCTGCAGAACCTGAAGGCAGAATGGAACGCCCATCACGCGCTGGCCAAGAGCGCCTGACGGTTCACCATGGAGCCCACCCATGAGGGTGGGCTCACCCCAAACACGGCCACCGGCAATGCGAAAATCCAGAAACCTGCTGGATTTGTCCACCTCTTGTGAGCAGTCCATCCAGATCAACCTGGGCACGCCACCGTGAAGCAAATCGGCGTCGCTCCGCAGCGGGCACCAACGCCAGGTAAACCGAATCAGGCCCGGCACTCGACCTGCAGCAGCCCATCCAGGCCCGAGGCAGACACCATTTTCAGCGGCAGGAAGGCCTCGATCACCCGCATGTTGCTTTGCAGGTGCTCGGTCATGCGCGGCGTGGTGAAACTCCCGCCGCCCGCCAGCGCCATGGGCAGCAGCAACTGATCGGCCAGATGCTCGCCTACCGCCGCCTTGCTGTTCAACCAATGCCGCGCCGCGTCGACCGCCGCATCGGCGACCGCCTCGGAGCGCACGCTGAACTGCCCGAAGGCGCAGAACACCTCGCTCAACCGCTCGCAGCGAAACTCCAGCAGCAACACGTTGCCAGGGCTGTCCGCCGCGACATGCTCCGTGCGACAGGCCTCCTCAGGCAGGTGCAGGCGCTTCGCAACCCGGGCCAGCTCACGCTGGGCCACGCCTTCGACAATACCGCCGAGCAGCACCCGCGCATCACGCTCGAGTACTTCACCGCGCTCGCTCAGGTGCAGAGGCTGCAAGGTCGAAGGCTGGACGAACACTTCCAGTTCGCCACCGCCAGCCGGCACGAAACCATGGCGCAGCAGTTGCAACTCGACCTTTGCTCCCATCCGCCGCAGCAGCGGCAACCAGGCGCGTTCGAGAAACTCGAAGGGCGGAGCCATTGGGTTGTGGGTTCCGCCGCTGATCCGCACCCGGCTGCAGTGCGGCGCTTGCAGCAGGGCTGGCAGCAGGGTCTGCAACACCAGCGAGCAACTGCCGGCCGTGCCGATGGCAAAGCGGAAATCACCACCGCGAATCGGTCCCGGCTCGAAATACAGGCTTTGTGAACCCAACTGCGCGCCTTCCAGGCGCGCCCCACAGACCTCGGCGGCCGCCAGCACCGCCGTCAGGTGCTGGCGCAGCAGGCCCGGCCGACTGCGCCGGGCGCGAATGTTACCGATACGCAGTGCCCGTCCCGTCAACATCGACAGGCTCAAGCCGCTACGCAACACCTGGCCGCCGCCCATGGCGCCGTCCAGTTCGATCATGTCCTTTTTCATAGCTTTCCTGAATCATGCATAAGTACGGACCATCTCCCTCAGGTAGTGGTCCAGTCGCTCACTGTTTTCGTGGGTACGTGGCAATACCGGCACCGGCCGCTCCAACTGCGCCTCGATGAATTCGTGCAACGCCGGGCGACGCGGGCCATAGGCCGCCTCGTCGGCGCCGCGCTTGAGTTGCAGCAACTCATCGACCTCCGCCAGCAGCAGCGGATCGTCGACCGTCTTGAGCAACGCATCGAAGGTCATCGGCGGCCGCCCCAGCCCACTGTCGATCCAGCGCACCGCCAACAGGGGCCGTAGCACGTAGAAGTACTTCTTGAACCGCACCGTCTCCCCCTGCAGGTAGCCACGGAAGTTCTTCCGGGCCATCGACAGGTAGTGATTGCGCGCGGCGGGCGGGCTGTAGAACGCCTCCGCCAGCTCACGCAACGAGCGGGTCGCGGCCTCCTCACTGCGATACACCAGTGGTGAATCGAGCCATTCGAGCAGGGTCGGGTTGGATTTGCGCAACAACCCCAGGGTCTTGCGCAGCTCCCAGCCACTGACATCCAGCTCATCGTCCAGCGGCCGCTCGATCACGTCGCGCGCCTCGCTGACCTGAATGAACCAGTCCGGCTTCTCCACATAGACGAAACGCACATCGTAATCGCTGTTCGTCGACGAGAAACCCCAGGCGCGGCTGCCCGATTCGCAGGCATACAGCACCTTCACATTACGCTCGCGCTCTATCCGCGCCAGCTCTTCCAGCACCCGGGCGCGCATCGCGTCATCCAGTGGGTGGCGCTCGTCATATTCCCTATTCATGCCCTTCCCTCTCCAACCAGGCCAATCACTCTACCCCTTCACACAAACCACCTGCCGCAAGGTATGCAGCACTTCCACCAGCTCGCGCTGGGCGTGCATCACCTGATCGATGTCCTTGTAGGCCATCGGAATCTCGTCGATCACCGCCTCGTCCTTGCGGCACTCGACATGGGCCGTCGCGCGGATCTGGTCCTCGACGGTGAACATCTGCTTGGCCTTGGTCCGGCTCATGACGCGCCCGGCACCGTGGCTGCAGGAGCAGAACGACTCCTCGTTACCCAATCCGCGAACGATGAAGCTCCTGGCCCCCATCGAACCGGGAATGATCCCCAGCTCCCCCTTCTTCGCCGAGACCGCGCCCTTGCGGGTCACCAGGACTTCCTCGCCGAAATGCCGCTCCTTCTGCACGTAGTTGTGGTGGCAGTTCACCGCCTCCAGCGCCACGTCGAAGGGCTTGCGAATCACCTGACGCGTGGCGGCGATCACCGCCTGCATCATCACCGCACGGTTCTGCCGGGCGAAGTCCTGGGCCCAGGCGACCGCCTCGACGTAGTCGTCGAAGTGCGGGCTACCCTCCTCGAAGTACGCCAGGTCGCGGTTCGGCAGGTTGGCAATGTGCCCACGCATATCCGCCTGTGCCAGTTCGATGAACAGGTTGCCGATGGCGTTGCCGACACCGCGCGAACCGCTGTGCAGCATGAACCAGACCCGGTTCGCCTCATCGAGGCAGACCTCGATGAAGTGGTTACCCGACCCCAGGGTTCCCAGGTGCTTGCGATGGTTGGCGTTCTTCAGCTTCGGGTACTTGTCGACAATGGCCTTGAAACGCGGCTCCAGTGCCGACCAGGCCAGGTCGGCCACGTTCGGAACATCTTCCCAGGCGCCCTTGTCACGCCCGCTGCGTGGACTGGTACGACCGTGGGGCACCGCCCGCTCGATGGCGGTACGCAGGCCCTGCAGGTTGTCCGGCAGGTCGCTGGCGGTCAGCGAGGTGCACGCGGCAATCATCCCGCAACCGATATCCACGCCCACTGCCGCCGGGATGATCGCGCCCACCGTCGGGATCACGCTACCGATGGTCGAGCCCTTGCCCAGGTGCACGTCGGGCATCACGGCCATGTGCTTGAAGATGAACGGCATCTTCGCGGTGTTCATCAATTGCTGGCGAGCCTCGGGCTCGACCGGAACCCCCTGGGTCCAGAGTTTGATCGGTTTGCCGTTGGCGACTTCGAGCAATGTGTAGGTCTGGTCTTGCATGTTCTTCATTTCCTGATGGCCATTTCGGCCTTGTCCTGGTTTGACGGCGACAAGGGGGCGGTGAAACATGAACACGCTCTACCTCTGAGCTATCACCCGATGAGCTATCACCTTGTGGTGAGCGGGAATCGAACCCGCGACCATGTAGTTCCACCAGCATTCGCCGGGTAAATCATCAAAAATGGGTGGTACGACAAGGGAAGTGACTGATCCGTGTTGCCACGGGCCGGATTCAGACCGGCATTCAGATGTACAGCCACTGGCATTCGTACCTTTCGTGGCAACCGACAAGAGGGTGATGAGACGTCTTTGGATGTAGTCCCACCGGCATTCGGTTGCCGCGAAATTCAACAGTGTGGTGCTCAGCCCATCAGGGCTGAACGGGTTTGCCTTCATTCATATCGACAGTTCGTCGATCACTTTCACCCAGTGTCGTGCGCCGTAGGTACCGGCGGTGAACTGGTCGATGACATCGAACACCGCGTCACTGAAACCGCCGACATTCAGGATGTCCGGCCGATCCGGCGCCTGGGTGCTCGCCCCGGGCTGCAGGTCGATGCAGATCAGCCGCGCATCGGGGTTGATCCGCCGGATGCGCTCCCACTGCACCAGGGTTTCGCTGGCGCCGTAACGGCGGTCATCGATCCAGGACTCGTTGTCCGAGACCAGGATCAGCGTATCCACCCTGGCCTGCTCGCGAACCAACTGCGCCAGCGGCGCCGAGCAGCGGGTTCCGCCACCGCCAACGGCGGCGAGTTTCTGGGCATTGCTCATGACGCTGTCGCGTGGGTTGAGTTGCACCTTCACCACCTCGTTCTCAAAGGGCAGCACCCGCGCCTGGGGCGTCTTGCGCAACACGGCGGCGGCGATCAGCGCCGCCACATCGATGCACCGCACTGCCGTGGTCGCCCCCTGGCGATAACCGGTGACCGGGCTGTGCATGGAGCCCGAGACATCCGGGCAGACCACCACCGTGCCGCGCAAGGCCGGAACATTGTCCAGCGACAGCTCCAGGGCATCCTGCAACGCCTCACCTATCTGCGGCGGCACATCCTCGCCGATCATCCGGTAGGCCGCGAGCAACTGGTACGGATAAACCCGCGCCTTGGCCACCTCCTCCGGGTTCGACAACCGCGCGGCCACCGTCCCGGTACATCCCGGCACCCTGAAGGCACCGTGGCGAGCCAGGGTGTTCAGGTTCATCCGCAGGGCCTGCCAGCCCGTGGTCACGGTCAACTGCGCCCATTGTTGCGAGTCCAGCGTCTCGTTGCCCAGCAACTGGAATGGCACCTGCGGCAGTTGCCGGCTGGCCCCGGCGCGAAACTCCAGGAGCGAGCGGGTCAGCGGCGGCAAGGCATCGACCGCCACCGGCTTGCCGATCACCCAGGCGAAGAATGCTTCGCGCCAAGCCTCTGCCGGCTTGGGGTGAACCATCTTCAGCACATCGGCCAGCGACGGCTGGTTACCCACCGACGCCTGCAACAACTGGCGCTCGCTGGCGCTGTTCAGCCACTGCTGCACCAGGCGCTTGGGTTGCGAACCCAGCGATTTGCGCCCGGTGGCCCCACTGCGCAGGATCTGCACGAAGTTGCGCAGCATCTTGCCGCTGTCCACCACCCGGGCGAACACCACCGGCAGCATGGTCGAGCGCTGGGCCGCCAGGGCGGCCAGCAGCAAGGCCGGCATGTCCTTCATGTGACCCTGCTGGCGAGCGTAGATCGCGGCCTTGGCAACGAAGGCACTGTCGACCTCGGCGACGCGCTTGAGCACCGCCTCCAACTGGCCTTGCGCACTGGCATGGTAGGTCTGGTTCAGGCAACCGGTCACCGCCAACTGTGCCAGGGCATGGCGCGCCGTATAGGCGTAGGCCACGGCGCCGGAGGCATTGTGGATGTCGCAGGCCGCAGGCTGGGTGCGGGTCTGGAACAGCTGGGTGTTGGCCATCTTGGCTTCTCGCTCTGTTGTTTCGTTCGTTGCCAGAGATATTGCAGAGCACGTGCCAGGTTCTGAAAATTCACCCAATAAATTTTAACTATTTGATTTTATTGAAAAAAATATTTAACCCAGGAAAAACACGGTTCGATAGCCTGACGAGGCTTCATTTTTTATTTATCATTGGATATCGCCATTTATCCATAAAGATAAACATGTCCAGCAAGCGCACGGTCACCATCGGCTTCATCGGTTCCAACCTTGATCGCGTCGGCAAGGGCGCCAACCGCTGGGGCCACTGGCGGCCCAGCATCGGCCTGTGCCAGCAACCCGATCTGCTGGTACATCGTTTCGAACTGATTCATGGCACCGATGCCCGCGATGTCAGCCTGGCCGAGCGAATCCGCAGCGACATCCAGCAGGTTTCACCGGAAACCGAAGTGCGCCTGCACCCGATGCACCTGCGCAATCCCTGGGATTTCGAGGAGGTCTATGGCGCGCTGGACGATTTCACCAACGCCTATCACTTCGATACCGAGCACGAGGAGTACCTCGTGCACATCACCACCGGCACCCACGTGGCGCAGATCTGCTGGTTCCTGCTGACCGAGGCACGCTACCTGCCGGCGCGCCTGGTGCAGACGTCCCCGGCTCGCCGCCTGAACGAAGAGGCACGGGTCACCGGCACCCACACCCTGATCGACCTGGATCTGTCGCGCTACGACCGGATCGCCAAGCGCTTCAGCGACAGGCAACTGGAGGGATTGGCCTTTCTCAAGTCCGGCATTGCCACCCGCAATGCCGCCTTCAACCGGACCATCGAGCAGATCGAACGGGTGGCGGTACGCTCGAAGGCACCGATGCTGCTGATCGGCCCGACCGGTGCAGGCAAGTCGTTCCTCGCCCGACGCATCTATGAGCTCAAGCGCAACCGGCATCAGGTCGAGGGCCGCTTCGTCGAAGTCAACTGCGCCACCCTGCGCGGCGATGGCGCCATGTCGGCGCTGTTCGGGCACACCAAGGGCGCGTTCACCGGCGCCCAGAACAGCCGCGAGGGCCTGTTGCGGGCGGCCGATGGCGGCCTGCTGTTCCTGGACGAGATCGGCGAACTGGGGCTGGATGAGCAGGCGATGCTGCTCAAGGCCATCGAGGAGAAACGCTTCTTCCCTTTGGGTTCGGACAAGGAAGTCGAAAGCGACTTCCTGATCATCGCCGGCACCCACCGCGACCTGCGCAACCGGGTGGTCGAAGGCCTGTTCCGGGAAGACCTGTACGCCCGTATCAACCTGTGGACCTTCGACCTGCCCGGCCTGGCGGACCGTCGCGAAGACATCGAGCCGAACCTGGACTTCGAACTGGAGCGCCACGCCCGCGAGCAGGGCCACCTGGCACGCTTCAACATCCAGGCGCGACGGCGCTACCTGGCCTTTGCCAGTTCCATCGAAGCCAGCTGGCTGGGCAACTTCCGCGAGCTGTCGGCCTCGATCACCCGCATGGCGACCCTGGCCGACAGCGGGCGCATCGACGAAGCCCAGGTCGAGGAAGAAATCGCCCGCCTGCGCCGGGCCTGGGGTCTGGTAGACGCAGCGGACAGCGTGGGCCACCTGCTCGGCGAACGTGCCGACGACATGGACCTGTTCGACCGCCTGCAGCTCAACGCCGTGATTGACGTCTGCCGCCGCGCCAGCAGCCTCTCGGATGCCGGCCGACAGCTGTTCAACGCCTCCCGGCAAGCCAAGGCCAACCCGAACGATGCCGACCGCCTGCGCAAATACCTGGCCCGTTTCGAGCTGGACTGGAAGCAGCTGAACGACAATCGGTAAGACGGCCAGCCTGGAGAAAGGTGACCCCAACCACGGGAAATGACGTTTTTTCGCGTCTGCAGGCCGCTTTCCGCATCATCTTCGCGGTATCAGTCTACGATTCTGTAAGACCGGTCGCCATGGAGTGTGGCCGCGACACAAGAACCACATGAAAAACGCAAGAGAGAGCCATCCATGAAGACCGTCGCAGAACTGTTGAAACTCAAGGGTAGCCAGCGCCAGGAGGTTTATACCGTCCGCAACGATCACACCGTGTTCGAGGCACTGATCAAGATGGCCGAGAAAAACGTCGGTGCCCTGCCGGTGGTCAACGAGAGTGGCCAGGTGGTCGGCATCATCAGTGAACGCGACTATGCCCGCAAAGTAATCCTGCACGGGTTGAGTTCGGTCACGACCAAGGTCAGCGAAATCATGAATGCCCCGGTGATCACCGTCGATACGCACCAGAAGGTCGAGGGCTGCATGGCCATCATGACGGAAAAGCACCTGCGCCACCTGCCGGTGGTGGAAGACGGCCGACTGATCGGACTGCTCTCGATCGGCGACCTGGTCAAGGAAGCCATTGCCGAACAGGCCAACCTGATCAATCAGTTGGAACAGTATATCCGCGGCGAATGACGCCGCGTCCCTTTACTTCGATACCGATGCCGATCACCCCACTGATCGGCATCGCCATGAAGCAGATACCCTGCAAATCCCCCGCATGAATATTTCAAAAATATTGCCCAGGCACCCGAAAACGCAGGGCAAATCGCACTTCCAAATTTTTCACAACACTTTCACTTCGCGCCCACCTGCTCCTCTTTAAATTCCCATTATCGTTATCGGTATCGCTGTAGGCCGCCTGATCACGACTGTCATTTGCCGGGGCGATGCCCTTCCTAGTTGTCAGACCAGCCAATGGGTGAATCCGTGGTTATCCTTAGTGCCGTTCAGTCAGTGCCGCCGCAGCCCCTCAAGCCCCGCGTCAAGTCAACCCTGCTGGCGATCGGCATGACCCTGGTAGCCTTGATGGCAACCGGCTTTGTCCTGTGGCCCAAGTCGCCCCTCGACCTGGCAGTGCGCGACCATATGCACAGCGCTGGCCTCTACGCCCAATGGAAAACCGGGGATGTCATCGTGCTGGTGCGCCATGCCGAGCGGTGCGATCGCTCAAGCAACCCATGCCTGGGCCCAGAAGATGGCATCACCCAACTGGGCAATCGCTCCGCAGCGGATGTCGGCAAGGCCTTCCAGCAAGTCGGCATGAACAACACCGACGTGCTGAGCAGTCCGACCACCCGTACCGTACAGACTGCCGAAGCGATGTTCGGCAAGAGCGCAATAACGGCAGACTGGCTGGTGAGCTGCGGAGCGGCGCTGGGCCAGGATGCTCTCGCCCACAAGGCCGCGCATCGCAACCTGGTCCTGGTAACCCACAGCGGCTGCATCGATGACCTTGAGAAACAGCTGGGTTATCGACATGTCCCCAAGAGCGAATACACCAGCTCCGTGTTCGTTTCGGTGGGGGCCGACGGCCAGTTGAAAATGTTGGGAATCCTGAATGCCGAGGACTGGCAGACGGCGCTCAGCATGAAAATATGAACGACCTGTAACGGCGCTTTGCAATTTTAAACATCACGACCATGGAACATGGCCGTCAGTTGAATGCATCTTGCTTCACCCGTTTCCGTTGAAGCCCCGCTCGCTGCCAGATCCATCCCCTATCGCCTTTGCCGCTCACGGGCTCAAGTCCTCTCGCGCACTTGAGCCCGCGAGGGCAGGCGTGTGCCTGGGACTTGCAGCGTTACCGGGCGAACAACCGCAATCGCGAATCCCGGTCAAACCCTTGTGGCGGTAGGCACCGCTAAGGCCGAATCATGAACGCTCACATGCCATACCTCTCCCCCGCGACGCTCAAGCGCTGGTCGATACCGGCGCTGATCCTCGCCTTCGGGCTGTTCTACCTGCTGCCGATGCTGTTTCACGGTCTGTGGATTCCCGACGAGACCCGCTACGCCCAGATCAGCCAGGAGATGCTCCTGAGCGGCAACTGGACCTCTGCGCACTTCATGGGCCTGCGTTATTTCGAGAAACCCATCGCTGGCTACTGGATGATTGCCATCGGCCAGGCGATCTTCGGCGAGAACCTGTTCGGCGTACGCATCGCCTCGGCGGTCAGTACCGGGCTCAGCATCCTGCTGACCTACCTGATCGCCCGCCGCCTGTGGAACGATCCACGCAAGAGCTTCGCCTCGGCGCTGCTGTTCATGAGTTTCGGCCTCGTCGCCGGACAGGCCGGCTACGCCAACCTCGATCCCCAGTTCACCCTGTGGTCGAACCTCAGCCTGGTCGCCTTCTGGTTCGCGACCGACAACCAGCCACGCAGCCACCGCCTGTCGGCCTGGGCCGTGCTGGGCCTGGCCTGCGGCATGGGTTTCCTGACCAAGGGTTTCCTGGCTCTGCTGCTGCCGGTGCTGATCGCCCTGCCCTACATGCTCTGGCAACGACGCCTGGGTGAGTTGCTGCGCTGCGGCCCGATCGCGGTCGTGGTCGCGGTGGCCGTCGCGCTGCCCTGGGTGTTGGCCGTCAACGCCCAGGAACCCGACTACTGGAATTTCTTCTTCTGGCACGAGCACATCCAGCGCTTTGCCGGCAACAACGCCCAGCACGCCCAGCCGTGGTGGTTCTACCTGCCATTGCTGGTGGTGTCGTGCCTGCCATGGTCGGTATTGCTGGTGCCGACCTTCAAGCAGGCCTGGCAGGAAAGACGCCAGGCAGGCATCGGTTTCCTGTGGTTGTGGTTCGCCCTGCCACTGGTATTTTTCAGCCTGAGCCGAGGCAAGCTGCCCACCTACATCATGCCTTGCCTACTGCCTTTGGCACTGATGATGGGCAATGCGCTGATCGACCGGGTCACCCGCGCCGAGGGTCGTGCACTGCGCCTCAACGGCGTGCTCAACCTGACTCTCGGGGTGGTGGCACTGGTGGTGCTGATCGTGCTGCGGACGACCCGCTCCGTCTATGCCAACAGCCATGCCGAGGTCTTCAGCCTGTCGCTGGTGTTCATCATGCTGATGGTCTGGATCATCACCAACGCATTGCAGGTCCTGCGTCCTGTAGCGTTCTGGGCTATGCCGGCACTGGGCATCGCCCTGCTGGTGACCCTGCTGCCAGCCGGCATGCCGGCCAGCGTGGTGAGCAACAAGATGCCTGACCAGTTCATCGCCGAGCACCTGGACGAGCTGCGCCAGACCAATCGCCTGCTGAGCAACGAACTGGGGACCGCCGCGGCACTGTCCTGGCGCCTGCAACGCCCCCAGGTCGATTTGTTCAACACCGCTGGCGAACTGAAATATGGTCTGGATTACCCTGATGCGCAGGGGCGCCAGGTCACGCTCGAAAACATCGGGCAGTGGATGAGCCAAGCACGCAGACAGGGTTCGGTAGGAGTCGTCATGCGCGTCAAGGGCACTGCGGAAATGGAAGAAATCGGGCTACTGCCACCCGATGGCAAACGCTACAGGAAAGGCGACAGCGAGATCCTCATCTTCCCACAGACGCAACCATGAGCCTGGGCTACTGGACGACCGACAGAGGCGCCCTGACACTGCTGTTGGGCGTCTCGGCACTGCTGCACCCGCTGGGCCTGGGCTCGCGTGGCCACCGCCTGGTGGTACTGGCGCGGCCCGGATGACACGCGCCTGGGGCGCTACACGGTGTTTTTCCTGATACTGGCCCTGACCTCCCAGCCCAAGAGCCTGATCGGCTTCGTCCTGCCGGGTTTGGTGCTGCCGCCGCCCCTGAAGGCCGCTGGAAACGCCATTTCAATCCACGACTGCTGATTGCCCTCGCGCTCTATGCCGTACCTTTCGTACTGTCGAACCTATACGGTTCGCCGACCTACGGGGAAAGCGGGCTGGCTCTGGTACTCAGGGAAATGTCGTCCGTTTCTTCGACACCTTCGACCACATGGGATTGCTGGCAGCCTGGCGGGTGACCCGGCGCCTGGATGAGAAGCGCGCCGCCGGCAAGGCCTGCGGCCGTCGCCGGGCCCCGACACGAACGCTGATCGTCACCAGCTTCAAGGCCGGTGACCGCCTGCGGCAGAACTACCAGGCAGCCGATCATGACGTCGTGGTGACCCAACCCACCCATCGCGCGCGCCTGGCCCACAACCGCGAGGATGGTCGTGTGGCATACCTCCCCCGCTGGAAATCGAGGGGCGCCCCCACTAGCGAATCGAGCGGCGGTGCACGAACCTGCGGATTCACATAGAGTGGGGGCTCCCGAGGCGACTCGGAGCCCCATTCATTTTTTGCAAGGATCGCCACTGATGAAGCCCAGCGTGCACCCCTGCCCGGTGCCCCCCGACTCATCCATCAACCGTTTCCTGCCCAATGCCGATTTCATCGATAGCCAGTGCATCAGCGATGATCGCCTCGACCGCACGGCGCTGCGCCATGCCCTGAACATGATGTCGACGACACCGGCCTGGATCGACGGGCTGATGCAGTTGCGCAACCGTATCGTAGGGCTGTTCGGGCTCAAGGACCTCGGACGCCTGACCCGTATCGACCTGTCGCGAGCGGACGCCGACTACCGGGAAAACGATCGCGTGGGAATCTTCACGCTGATTTCCAATCAGCCGGATGAGGTGATGCTGGCCGACTGCGACAAGCACCTCGACGTCTACCTGACCCTGCATCGCTCGCCGGTCACGGCGCAGAGAACGCGCACCCTGACGCTGTCGACGGTGGTCCACACGCACAATCTGCTGGGCCGCCTGTACATGCTGCCGGTGGCGCCGTTTCACCGGCTGATCGTGCCCATCACCCTGAGAAACGCCAGCCGCCACTGAACCCGCGACACCCCCGACGCACAGACCGCACGCCAGGGGCCAGTCTTCAATAGCCCAGCGACAGGCCAGTATTGCGCCGTGGGTCATTGGCACCGTAGAAGCGGTTCTTGCCCACCGGCTTGCCATCGAGCGACGGTGCGCCGACCAGGATCGCCGCCAGGTGGTTCAGCGGCTGCGGCCCGGCGAACTTGTGCCCCCAGCCTTCGAGGATCTTCTGCGTATCGGGGCTCACGGCATAGGTCTCGAGATTGGTCTCCTCCGGCAGCCATTGCTGGTGGAACCGCGGGGCATCCACCGCTTCCTGAATGTTCATCCTGTAGTCGATGACATTGAGGATGGTCAGCAGGGTCGCGGTGATGATCCGGCTGCCGCCCGGCGTGCCGACCACCATGACCGTCTTGCCGTCCTTGGTGACGATGGTCGGACTCATCGACGACAGCGGCGTCTTGCCGGGCGCGATGGCGTTCGCCTCGCCCTGCACCAGGCCGTACATGTTCGGCACGCCGACCTTGGCGGTGAAGTCATCCATTTCGTCGTTGAGGATGACCCCGGTCCTGCTCGCCATCACCCCGGCACCGAACCAGTCGTTGAGGGTGTAGGTCACCGACACCGCGTTGCCCCATTGATCGACGATCGAGTAATGAGTGGTGTTGTTGCCTTCATGAGGCGCCACGCCCGGCTTCAGATCCTTGGAGAGCCCCGCCTTGTGCGGATCGATCGCGGCCCGCAGCTTCTCGGCATAGGCCTTGTCCAGCAGGTGCGCCACCGGGTTCTTGACGAAATCGGGATCGCCCAGGTAGCTGTTGCGATCGACATAGGCGTGACGCATGGCCTCGATCTGGTAGTGCAGCCCCTGGGCCGAGTGGTAGCCCAGTTGCTCCATCGGATAGCCTTCGAGGATATTCAGAATCTCGCAGATCACCACGCCGCCGGAGCTGGGCGGCGGCGCCGAGACGATGTGGTAGCCGCGATAGTCGCACTCGATGGGGGCCAGCTCGCGGGTCTTGTAGTTGTCGAGATCGGCCTGGGTGATGATGCCCTTGCCGGCCTGGCTCGAGTCGACGATGGCCTTGGCGACCCAGCCCTTGTAGAAGCCGTCGCTGCCCTTTTCGGAAATCTCCCGCAGGGTTTTCGCCAGGTCCTTCTGCACCAGTTTCTCGCCGACCTGCATCGGCTCGCCCTTGCTCAGGAAGATCGCGCCGGAATCGTGGATGTCCTTCTTGAACTCATCGGTGGCGGTGTGAAGCAGGTCGATGTCGCCCTGCTCCAGCACGAAACCTTCTTCAGCCAGCTTGATGGCCGGGGCGATCACTTCGGCGCGCTTTTTCGTGCCGTATTTTTCCAGCGCCAGTTCCATGCCCGAAACCGTGCCGGGCACGGCGACCGCCAGGTGCCCTTTCGAACTCAGGTCAGGGATGACGTTGCCGTCCTTGTCCAGGTACATGTTGGCCGTGGCCGCCAGCGGCGCCTTTTCGCGGAAGTCGAGGAAGGTCTTGCGGCCATCGGCCAATTGCACGGTCATGAAACCGCCACCACCGAGGTTGCCGGCCGCCGGGTAGACCACCGCCAGGGCGTAGCCGACCGCCACTGCGGCATCCACCGCATTGCCGCCGGCCTTGAGTACATCGACACCGACATGGGTGGCCAGGTGCTGCGCGGTGACGACCATGCCGTTCTCCCCGGCGACCGGTGCCTGGGATGCGGCATGAACAGGATTAACAGCCAGAATCAGCGCCGTCGCCAGCAGCGTACGCGCAAGGGGTTCGAATTTCATGAGCCGATTTCTCTTTTTCTTATTTGCTGGAAACGCAGACTCCTGTCTGCGCGGGCCTTTACCAAGGTAGTCGCTGAGGCACGATTCACCTAGTGCCAATGACCGAGTTTTTTGCAGGACCGGTTACATTTCCGTAACATTCCCCGCCTTTCATAGACGCCTCGCTCGCCCCCGCTGGCCCCTACCTCAGGTACACCATGAAACCCGCCCGCCTACGCGCTGATGTCCTGGCCGGACTCACCACCTCTTTCGCCCTGGTGCCCGAGTGCATCGCCTTTGCCCTGGTCGCCCATCTCAACCCGCTGATGGGCCTGTACGGTGCGTTCATCATCTGTACCCTCACCGCCTTGTTCGGTGGTCGACCGGGCATGATCTCCGGTGCCGCCGGCTCGATGGCCGTGGTGATCGTCGCCCTGGTGGTGCAACACGGCGTGCAGTACCTGCTGGCGACCGTGCTGCTGGGTGGCCTGATCATGGTCGCCTTCGGCCTGCTGCGCCTGGGCAAGCTGGTGCGGATGGTGCCGCACTCGGTGATGCTCGGCTTCGTCAACGGGCTGGCGATCATCATCGCGCTGGCACAACTGGAGCAGTTCAAGGATGGCGAACACTGGATCAGTGGTGAACCGCTGGCCATGATGCTCGGGCTGGTGGCACTGACCATGGCGATCGTCTACCTGCTGCCGCGCCTGAGCCGCGCCGTACCGCCGGCACTGGTGGCGATCCTCGGCGTCGGCCTGCTGGTCTACCTGTGCGGCCTGCCAACCCGCACCCTGGGCGACATGGCCCATATCGCCGGCGGCCTGCCGCTGCCAGCGCTGCCGAAAGTGCCATGGAACCTGGAAACCCTGCAGGTCATCGCCCCCTATGCGGTGCTGATGGCCCTGGTCGGTCTGCTGGAAACCCTGCTGACCCTCAATCTCACCGACGAAATCACCGAGACCCGCAGCTACCCGGACCGCGAATGCACGGCGCTGGGCCTGGCCAACATGGTCTCCGGCCTGTTCGGTGGCATGGGCGGCTGCGCGATGATCGGCCAGACCGTGATCAACCTCAGCTCCGGTGGCCGTGGCCGGCTGTCCGGGGTGGTGGCCGGCGTGATGGTCCTGCTGTTTGTGCTGTTCCTGTCGCCGCTGATCGAACGCATCCCACTGGCCGCGCTGGTGGGGGTGATGTTCGTGGTGTCCCAGCAGACCTTCGCCTGGGCCTCCTTGCGGGCACTGAACAAGGTGCCGTTGAACGATGTGCTGGTGATCGTCGCGGTCACGGTGATCACGGTGTTTACCGACCTGGCGACGGCGGTGCTGTGCGGGATCGTCATCGCCGCGCTGAACTTCGCCTGGCAGCACGCCCGCGAACTGTACGCCGATACCCACGACGAACCCGACGGCAGCAAGCTGTACCGCCTGCACGGCACGCTGTTCTTCGCCTCGACCACGCCCTTCCAGAACCTCTTCGACCCGGCCAACGACCCACAGAACGTGGTATTGGACTGCCGCCATCTGAGCTTTGTCGACTACTCGGCGATCGCCGCCCTGAAAAGCCTGCGGGATCGTTATGCCAAATCCGGCAAGCACCTGCGGGTCGAACACCTGTCCGAGCGCTGCAAGCAATTGCTCAAGCGGGCCGGAGTGCAGCACGGATAGACGCCTGACATCGGGTCAATCGCCGCGGCGTTTATTCGCTCAGGCCCGACCCACGAAGTGGCTGACAACAAGCGGAATCATGGCTGGGAAAAATCGGGACAAGACTGACAACCCTGAAGGCGACTCACCTGCACAATCTGCGAAGACGGAAACAGCCTGCCCGGCTGTCGGTTTCCATCGGCCATCACCGATGGAAGAAGCGCCATGGAACAAGGAATGTCAGGATGAAAGCCCTTCTATTGATGATCGCCGGCCTGCCCCTGGTCGCCTGCGGCAGCGACACCCCGCCAACCGCCAACGCGGTGCTGGACGCCCTGAAAGCCAACGGGGTGCCCTTCGGGGCCGTGAGCTACCCGCAGCGCAAGCCCCTGAGCCTGCTGCCCAACACCTACAAGGAACGGGTGGAAGTGGTATTTCCGAGCATCGCGCCCAAGGGTGGCCAATTCTTCGTCTGCGAAACCCGGGAATACTGCGACCACCTGCAGGAGCACTTTCATGCCTTGAGGGCCCTGGCTGGCCCCCATGTCTACCGCTCGAAAAGCGGCCGGGTCCTGGCCCAGCTCTACAGCACGCTGGAGCAGCCGGTCGCTAATCAGATCCGTGCCGCCATCGAGGAGTTGTAGAACGAACTCAGTTCCGGGAGTCGCCGGCGCGGCCGCGCCAGACCAGTGCCGGAATGGCACGAACATAGATCAATTCGCCCACCAGCTCGACCAGGGTCTGAGTGATCACGGCCGCAGCTGCCAGGTTGCGGATCTCCTCGGGCAAGGCCAGGGCCAGCGGCAGCACCACCAGCGAATTGCGCGTCGAGGCACTGAAGACCACGGCACGGGCTGCACTCGCCGGCAGTCGGTACAGGCGCGCGGCCAGGGCACCCGCCAACGGCGCCAGCAGCAGGAAACCGAGATACACCGGCAGCAGCGGTGCAAGCTGCTCGATATCGCGCACCACCCCGGCGATCTGCGAACCGATCACCGCCACCAGCACCGCGGCCATCGCCGGTACCGGCAGCCAGGCCCAGACATCGCTCCAGAGCGCCACGGCCTGCGAGCGCCGGGCCAGTGCCGAGGTCGTCACGGCCAGCAACAGCGGCGCGACAATCAGCAGCAGAAACGCCTCGGCGAACGGCTCCATCGCTATCACCACCGCAGACTGCCCCCCCAGCATGCAGGCCAGGTAGACCGGCAGCAGTATCAGTTGCAGCAACAGCAGGATCGGGGTCGCCGCCAGGATCCGCCGCGAATCGCCCTGGCCGATGTGGGTGAACACCACCACATAGTCGATGCAGGGCGTGAGCAGGACCAGCAGCGCCCCCAGCAGAATCGCCGGATGCGCCACCAGGCCACGACTCAAGACCCAGGCCAGCAACGGCACCAGCACGAAGTTGGCGAGCAGCAACGCCGACATGAAGCCCTTGCGACCAGGGCTGCGGCGCAAGCCGAGAAAGGGAATCTGCAGGAACATCGCATACATCAGCACCGCGATCGCCGGCGTCACCAGGGCATCGAGGCCCCGGGCGACGCCGGGGGCCATCAGCCCGACCAGTATGGCGATCAGCACCGCGACGAAGTAGAGCGGTATCTGGTTGCGCTCAAGTGTGTCCCGATTCAAGCCACGTCCCCTGCTGCAAAAGCTCGTAAGCCTATGCAACGGCGGGACATTCGTCGAGCGGGAATCACTGGACCGCCACACGGATGCCGAGGCCGATCAGGAACCTGCCGGCGACCTTCTCCGGCACCGTGGCCAGTTTGCGGCTGGAGCGCACCTTTTCCTTTCGGCGAAGCCGTGCGTCAGCAGCACCGGCCCGTCACTTTCAATCCGGCTTTGAAAGCCCATCAAGGAACCGGCCCATTATCAGATGTCTTGCGATACAGCAGATTACCGACCTCGTCGATGCGATCCCGAATCCACTCTGGAGGGTACTCCGGACATGAACATTCCCTGCTTGCAAGCCAGCCAGCGCTCACGACGGCCCGCTTGCCCGTTACCCGCCGGCCCCTGCGCAGAGTGCTGCCCCCCCCCCCCCGGGGG
>NZ_AQOH01000122.1 GCF_000364705.1 Pseudomonas fuscovaginae SE-1
GCGCGGCCTCGATTCCCTGGGCGCTGCTGGCCTGGCTGTTGCCGACCTGGCTGACCGCCTGGGCAGCCGGACGCAACGGTTTCCCGGCGGGACGACGCTCACCGCGTAACGCGGCCTGAGCCCCGCGATCAGATCAGGCGCTCGATCCGCTTGTACCGCCAGACCAACTGGTAATAGGCGGCCTGCAGCAGCAACATGCCGATATAAGCCGCCGGGAAGGCCATCCAGACACCCTCGAGCCCCAGGCGGGCATCGAGCAGGTAGGCCACCGGCAGCTCTATCCCGACAATGCAGAAAATGATGATCAGCACCGGCGCCGCCACCGTGCCACTGGCACGCATGATGCCACCGATCAACGCCTGGAAACCGAATATCAGCAAGCTCCAGAGCAGGATGTGCAACAGGTGCTCGGCAGTTGCCCGGGTCGCCGGATCGGTGATGAACAGGCCCAGCAGCCAGTGGGAAAGCCCGTATCCGAGGGCGATCAGCCCACCGGTCAGGCAGGTGTTGATCAGCATGCCGGTACGCAGGATCGGCCCGATCCGCTCCAGGCGCCCCGCCCCAATGGCCTGCGCACCGAGGATCGAGGCGGTGATGGCGATCGACAGCGCCGGAAACTGCACATAGTTGACGATCTGCGTCACCGCGCCATAAGCCGCCGTGGCCTGGGAGCCGTGCTGGTTGACCAGCGCCAGGATCACCAGTTCGGACACCGACAGCACGATCATCTGCAGGCCGGTCGGCAGACCGATACGCAGCACCTTGCCGAGGATCTCCCGGTCCAGGCGCATCGCCGCCAACATTTCGCGGTCCGGTGCCATGACGCTGCTCTTCTGGCGCAGACGCAGCCCCAGGAACGACATGGCGCAGGCCGTGCTCGCCAGGCCCGCCAGCGCAGCACTCTGGATCCCCATCTGCGGCAACCCCAGCCAACCACGGATCAGTGCCGGCGTCAGCACCAGACCGATGCCGGTGGACACCAGCAAGGCCAACAATGGCGACAGCGTATCGCTGATCCCGCGCAGCAACTGGGTGAACAGGATGAAAATCAGCAATAGTGGCATGGTCAGCATCATCACCCGCGCATAACCGACCGCGTCATCCAGCACATCGGCGGGCGTACCCAGCGCCTGCAGAGCCGGCCGGGTGAAAATGCTCCCCAGCAGCGCCGCCACCAGCCCGATCAGCACGCCCAGGGTCAGGGTCGCGCCCACGACAGCCTTGACCGCATGCAGCTCACGCGCGCCCCACGCCTGGCCGATCAATACCGAGGCACCGGCCCCCAGGCCGATGATCAGGGCAATGAAGAAGAACACCACCGGAAACATTCCGGAGACCGCCGCCAGGGCTTCGGTGCCCAGCATCTGACCGATATAGATACTGTTCAGCGTGCCGGAAAACGACTGCAGGAAGTTGGAAAGCACCATGGGTGCGAGGAAAACCAGATAGACCAGCCAGAGCGGGCGTTGCGGGCGTGACTGCATGTGGGGCTCGGATCTCGGATGACGTACATCGACGTAGGCGCCGACTCTATCTTATAGAAGATTTCGCGCGGCGTTTGCGTCACATGCCAACGATGGCACCTTGCCTGAGCAGGCCACGCCGTTCAATTGCATGCATAAAGCTAGGTAATTACCTACAAGATCTGAAGAACGACCTGACTATTCGTTCCTGCCAGTTTGAATCGACTATCGAATCTGGATCGCTATCGTCTATCGCAGGAGCAATGATGAACTTATCCCTGAGCCTATACGACGCGCTGACTGCGGTCAGCGCCCCACCCGAAAAAGCCAGGGCAGTGGCAGATGCCTGGGAGGCCGATGTGCAGAATCTTGCGTCAAAATCCGATCTGCGACAGACAGAGGAGCGCCTGCGGACATCGATCGCAGAACAGGTCAACGATCTGCGTGCAACGATGAGCGAGCAGATCAATGATCTGCGCAGCGCTCTCAAGGAACAGAACCACGAGTTGCGTGCACTGATCCTTGAACAGGGCGCCGAGCTGCGCTCGGAGATCAGGGAGCAAGGCAGCGAACTGCGCCTGTCGATCCAGCAGCAGGGCGCGGACCTCCGACTGTCGATGTCCGGGCTGCAATCGCAGATCAATGTGATGCGTTGGCAGATTGGTCTGATCATCGTCTGCGTCGCGATACCGCTGCTCAAGCTGGCGTTCGACCTGCTGACACGCTGAGCCGGCGAACCGGGGGGGGGGAATCGCGGAGTCCGGGCCCGACGGTTGAATCATCATTTCGATCGATCATGCCAATCGCGAAACGGAATTTCTTATTCGCGCCCGCTCCCGACAGGATGGGCCACCTTTCAACCTGTCGGACGCCTCACCATGAACCTGAACCTGGCCATCGCCTGCGCAATCGTCGTCTCTTTCGCCGTTGCGCTGATCCATACCTGAACACCTCTCAGGCTGTCTGCTCGATCAACCAACTGCGAAAGGCCGCCATCGCCGCTGTTTCGACACGCGACTGCAACCGCGTCAGCCAGTAGCTGCCCGTGACGATACCGATATCGAAAGGCTGCCGAATGTCACCGGCATCCAGTTGCCGGGAGAACATCATCGGCGGTGCCAGTGCCACCCCCGCCCCCTGCAGGGCCGCTTCCATCATCGCCAACGACGAGTCGAAAACCACACTGTTGGAGACCAGGCTGTTGGCTGGCAGGCCAGCACTCTGGAACCATTCCGGCCACTCATCGGTGCGATAGGAACGCAGCAAGGTCTGCTTCAGAACATCCGCCGGAGATTGCAGTTGCTCGGCGATCTGCGCCGTGCACAACACCGACAGCGGCGCCTCCAGCAAGCGCATGGCGTCAACGCCATGCCAGGCTCCCGTGCCGAAGCGAATGGCGAAATCGAGCCCTTCGGCCGCCACGTCCACCCGGTTGTTATTGGTGGAAAGACGCAGGTCGATGAACGGATGACGCTCGCGAAAATCCGCCAGCCTTGGCAACAGCCAGCCCACGGCGAACGTCCCCACGGCCCCCACTGTCAGCACCTCCCGGTAGTGCCCGCCGTCGAATCGTCCCAGGGCCAGGGCGATGCGGTCGAACGACTCGCACAACACCGGCAGCAGGCTTTCGCCTTCGGCCGTCAACATCAGGCCGCGAGGCAGGCGCTTGAACAGCGCAACCTTCAACTGCTCCTCCAGGCTCTTGACCTGGTGACTGACCGCCGCCTGCGTTACGCATAACTCGACCGCCGCCCGGGTAAAACTCAAATGCCGCGCCGAAGCCTCGAAAGCCCGCAGGGCATTGAGCGGCAAATGAGGCCGGACCATGCTTCACTCCTAATTTTTCTAATGGCTAATCCAAGATTTCATCGTTTGTTCAAGGGGTGGATCATCACCTAGATTGAGGACCGCACCGCAACCGCAGCTGAAGTCAGTCGATAATCGCGCCGGGTAGCCTGGATGTGAACGACAGCCCCGACGAGCAGCGGGACAGGATGCGGGAAAAATCAAAATCATGGAAATAGCCCGATCATGCCGAAAAAAAACCGAATTAATGGCACATTGCTCGTGAGCACCTTGTGCCTGCTCGCCAGCGCGAACAGCATTGCTGCCGAGACGGCAACAGACCCACTCAAGGCCGTGGTGGATGCCGCGATTCAACCGATCATGCAGGAACAGGCCATTCCCGGCATGGCCGTGGCGGTACTCGTCAACGGCAAGGCACATTACTTTAACTACGGTGTCAGCTCCAAGACCGATAAACAGCCTGTCACAGAAAACACCCTGTTCGAGATCGGCTCGGTCAGCAAGACCTTCAACGCCACACTCGCCGCCTACGCCGTGGCCCAGGGCAAGCTGTCGCTCTCGGAAAACACCAGCCACTACCTGCCCGAGCTGCGTGGCAGCGCGTTCGACAGGATCAGCGTGCTCAACCTCGGAACCTACACACCAGGTGGCCTGCCGCTGCAGTTCCCGGACGATGCCGACAGCACCGACAAGATGATCGGGTACTTCCAGCACTGGAAGCCGGTCTACCCGGTCGGCGAACGCCGCCAGTATTCCAACCCGAGTATCGGGCTGTTCGGCTACGTGGCCGCCAGAAGCCTGGGTGAACCCTTCGATGACCTGATGGAAAAGCACCTGCTGCCCAAGCTGGGGCTTCAGCACACCTACCTCAGGGTGCCCAAGGACCAGATGAGCCGCTATGCCCAGGGCTACACCAAGGATGACAAGCCCTCACGGGTCGGCCCTGGCGCGCTGGACTCCGAGGCCTATGGCATCAAGACCACCTCCAGCGACCTGCTGCACTACGTCCAGGTGAACATGCAGCCCCAGCAACTCGAGAAGCCTCTGCAACAGGCCATCACCTCGACCCATACCGGCTACTACCAGTTCGGCAATACCCTCCAGGGCCTGGGCTGGGAGTTCTACCCGTACCCGACCAAGCTCGACACCCTGCTCGAGGGCAACTCGTACAAGATGCTCGAACCACAGCAGCTCACCTGGTTCAAGGCGCCACGGTCGCCGCGCGCCGAGAGCTGGGTCAACAAGACCGGCGCCACCAACGGCTTTGGTGCCTACGTGGCCTACATTCCGGCGAAAAACATCGGCATCGTGCTGCTGGCCAACAAGAACTACCCCAACCCGGCCCGGGTCAAGGCCGCGTACGAGGTACTCGGTGCGGTAGAGAAACTGCAGTAGCAGTCAACGGCCTGACACACCTGCCGCCGGAAACGGCAGGTGCCCCGCCCCATGGGCAAAAGCCCCTGCCGTTGGTTATGATCGGAGGTCATGAACACCCTGCCTCCGCTCCGCCAGCCCTGTCCTCCCGGCGCCTGCAATTGCGAGCGGGAGCGACTGTTGGAAACGCCCGGTACGGATATCCGCATCCTGCGCCTGACGCGCCAGGAAGAAAAAATCCTGCTCGAACGCCTCGAAGACCTCAAGAGCCTGGCCGACCTCGACCGCCTGCGGCAGCGGATGTACGAACAACTGGGCATTCGCCTGACCATCGCCCCAGGCCCGAACGAAGTGCGGACCATGCGCGGTATCGGCATTCACATCGAAGAGCTGCCGGGCCTGTGTCGCAAGACCCGCCAGTCGATTCCGGCCGCGATCCGCCGCGGCCTGGAAAAACGTCCGGAAATCGCCTACGAGCTGCTCAACGCCCACGACCTGCTGGGTGGCCTGTGAGCCCAGCTCAGCGGCTGATCTGCCGACGCTTCAGAGTCTCGCTCGGCAGCTCGCGGAACAACGCCCGATAGCTGCTGGAAAAACGCCCCAGGTGCCAGAACGACCAGTGCATCGCCACTTCGGCGACGGTGTTCTGTGCCTTGCCATGCAGCAGTTCGTGACGTGCGCCATTGAGTCGGCGCAGGCGCAGCCATTGGCTCGGCGTCATCCCGGTGAACGCCTTGAAGGCATGCTGCAACTGATGCAGCGACACACCGGCGACCTGCGCAAGCTCCAGGAGGTTGAGGGTTTCCTCGGGGGCATCGGCGGCCCACTCGCCAATGCGCTTCATGATGCCGCGCTCCTCCCTGCGCCGTTGCAGCGAGCCATGGTCCAGGCAGGCGTTGTCGAGAAGGTACAGACAGTCCTCCAGCAACTGCTGGGTCAGCGCCTCCCGGCTCGGCGGGTCATTGGCCTCGCTCAGGCGGGTCAGGGTTGCACTCAGCCAGCGGCCGAACAGCGCGTTTTGCCGCGAGTTGAGCGGCGCCATGAACAGGCCGTCGAGACGGGCGATATCCAGGCCGTGGTGGCCGACGAACTCCGGGCCGAAGACCACGGCCACTTCCTGGTAGTTCTCCGGCGTGATCCAGATATTGCGGCTCTCGCCGTTGAGCACGTACAGCGCGTTGTCGCTGCGGTCGAAACAGAAGGCCAACGCGCCCGAAGGCGCACTGAAATTCTGCTCCACCCGGGTGTTCATGCACTCCTCGTAGATCTCCACGCCCTGCAGGTCCAGGTAACGAATCTGCCCGGCGAAATGTCCGGGCGACATCTGCTGGTAATGCTGGACCCAACCCGGTGTCACCCGGATCTGTTCGGTCACGTCGGCGGTCTTGAACGCCTGGACCCGCAAGGAATTCGGCTCTGTCATGGGAGACCATTGCGCACCTTTTTGGTGCATCTTGGAGTTGGAAAAGTGGATAGATGGAATCGCGCGGCTGCCAGCAAGATAGTCGCCAACGCGCCACAGGGGAAGCCTCCCGCCGTTTTCAGGCAAGTGGAAGGCCCAACCTGGCGTCGACGAAACCAACGACGAGGTCCTTATGAACGCCCCTTTCGATCAGCTGTCCTCCTGGCTGAAAGAACACAGGATTACCGAAGTGGAATGTGTGGTCAGCGACCTGACCGGCATCGCCCGCGGCAAGATCGCACCCACCAACAAGTTCCTGCATGAGCGAGGCATGCGCCTGCCGGAAAGTGTGCTGCTGCAAACGGTAACCGGGGACTTCGTCGAGGATGATATCTACTACGACCTGCTCGACCCCGCCGACATCGACATGATCTGCCGCCCCGACGCCTCGTCGATCTACCTGGTGCCGTGGGCCATCGAACCGACCGCGATCGTGATCCACGACACCTTCGACAAGCAGGGCAACCCGATCGAACTGTCGCCGCGCAACGTGCTCAAGAAGGTCCTGCAGCTCTATACCGACAAGGGCTGGCAGCCAATCGTCGCGCCGGAGATGGAGTTCTACCTGACCCAGCGTTGCGAAGACCCGGACCTGCCGCTCAAGGCCCCGCTGGGCCGATCGGGTCGTGCCGAAAGCGGCCGCCAGTCGTTCTCCATCGACGCCGCCAACGAATTCGACCCGCTGTTCGAAGACGTCTACGACTGGTGCGAAGCCCAGGGCCTGGACCTCGACACGCTGATCCACGAAGACGGCCCGGCGCAGATGGAGATCAACTTCCGTCACGGCGATGCCCTCGATCTGGCCGACCAGATCACCGTATTCAAGCGCACCCTGCGCGAGGCCGCGCTCAAGCACAACGTCACCGCAACCTTCATGGCCAAGCCGATCGCCGACGAACCCGGCAGCGCCATGCACCTGCACCAGAGCGTGGTCGACATCGCCACCGGCAAGCCGATCTTCGTCAATGCCGACGGCACCAAGAGCGAACTGTTCCTGCATCACATCGGTGGCCTGCAGAAGTACATTCCCAAGGTGTTGCCGATGTTCGCCCCCAACGTCAACTCGTTCCGCCGTTTCCTGCCGGACACCTCGGCGCCGGTCAACGTCGAATGGGGCGAGGAAAACCGCACCGTCGGCCTGCGCGTGCCGACCTCCAGCCCCGACGCCATGCGCGTGGAAAACCGCCTGCCCGGCGCCGACGCCAACCCGTACCTGGCGATCGCCGCCAGCCTGCTGTGCGGCTACCTGGGCATGGTCGAAGGGATCGAGCCCAACCCGCCGGTGGAAGGTCGCGCCTACGAGAGGCGCAACCTGCGCCTGCCGATCACCATCGAGGACGCCCTGGCCCATATGGAGGACTGCCCGACCCTCGACCGCTACCTGGGCAGCCAGTTCGTCCGTGGCTATGTGGCGGTCAAGCGCGCCGAACACGAAAACTTCAAGCGCGTGATCAGTTCCTGGGAGCGTGAGTTCCTGCTGCTCAGCGTCTGATCCCGACCCCTTTACCCCCGTTAAACACCCTTCAACGAGGTATCGACATGCGTCTATTGAAATCCGTGCTCCCCGTCACCCTGGCGCTGTTGTTCAGCGCCACGGCTCACGCCGAACCGACTGTCAGCGTCTACAACTGGACCGACTACATCGGCGAGACCACCCTCGCCGACTTCCAGGCCCAGAGCGGGATCAAGGTCATCTATGACGTGTTCGACTCCAACGAAACTCTGGAGGGCAAGCTGCTCGCCGGGCGCACCGGCTACGACGTGGTGGTGCCGTCCAACCACTTCCTCGGCCGCCAGGTGAAAGCCGGGGCGTTCCTCAAGCTCGACCGCTCGCAACTGCCGAACTGGAAGAACCTCGACCCGCAACTGCTCAAGCTGCTGGAAAAGAACGACCCGGGCAACGCGCACTCGGTGCCCTACCTGTGGGGCACCAACGGGATCGGCTACAACGTCGACAAGGTCAAGCAGGTGCTGGGCATCGACCACATCGACTCGTGGGCAGTGCTGTTCGAGCCGGAGAACCTGAAGAAACTCAGCCAGTGCGGTGTCTCGTTCATGGACTCGCCGGACGAAACCTTCCCGGCGATCCTCAACTACATGGGCCTGGACCCGCGCAGCTCCAAGCCCGACGACTACAAGAAGGCCGAAGCCAAGCTGCTGACCTTGCGGCCACACATCACCTACTTCCACTCGTCCAAGTACATCTCGGACCTGGCCAATGGTGACATCTGCGTCGCCTTCGGCTACTCCGGCGACGTGTTCCAGGCGGCCAACCGGGCCAAGGAAGCGAAGAACGGCATCAACATCGCCTATTCGATTCCCAAGGAGGGCAGCAACCTGTGGTTCGACCTGCTGGCGATCCCGGCCGACGCGGGCAACGTCAAGGAGGCCCATGCCTTCATCAACTACCTGCTCGACCCGCAGGTGATCGCCAAGGTCAGCGCCTCGGTCGGCTACGCCAACGCCAACCCGGCCGCACAGCAATACATGGACCCCGCCCTGGTGCACAACCCCGAGGTCTACCCACCGCAGGAAGTGCTCGACAAACTGTACATTTCGACCACGCCGACACCGGAAATCATGCGCCTGATGACCCGTTCCTGGAGCAAGGTGAAGACCAACAAATGATCCAGGCCAGCACGACGGAACACGCCCGTTCCTACTACGCGGCCACGGCCCGCTCGATGCCGGCCCGTCCCCGGCTCGAGTCGGACCTGGAGGCCGACGTCTGCGTGATCGGCGGCGGTTTCACCGGCGTCAATACAGCCATCGAGCTGGCCCAGCGCGGCCTCTCGGTGATCCTGCTCGAAGGCCGACGCATCGGCTGGGGCGCCAGTGGACGCAATGGCGGCCAGTTGATCCGTGGTATCGGTCATGATGTCAGCGGCTTCGCCCGCCATCTCGGTGAAGACGGCGTGCGTTACCTGGAGCGCGCCGGGATCGACTCGGTCGCGCTGGTCGGCGAAAGGATTCGCGCGCATGCCATCGACTGCGACCTGCGCTGGGGCTTCTGCGAATTGGCCAATACCCCGGCGCAGTTCACCGCGTTCCGAGCTGAACAGGAACACCTGGCGCAACTGGGCTACCCGCATGAAACCCGGATCGTCGAGCCACGGGACATGCGCGAGGTGGTGGCCTCCACGGCCTATGCCGGTGGCCTGGTCGACATGGGCTCCGGCCATCTGCACCCACTCAACCTGGTGCTGGGCGAAGCGCGGGTGGCCGAATCGCTGGGAGTGCGGATCTTCGAACAGAGCCCGGTGCTCGAACTGGTCCATGGCGACAGCGTGAAGGTACGTTGCGCCCACGGCACGGTGCGCGCCGACAACCTGGTACTGGCCTGCAATGCCCATCTGGACGACCTGGAACCGCGCCTCGGCGGCAAGGTGCTGCCGGCTGGCAGCTACATCATCGCCACCGAGCCATTGAGCGCAGCGCTGGCCGCCGAACTGATCCCGCAGAACCTGGCGCTATGCGACCAGAAAGTCGGCCTGGACTACTACCGGCTCTCGGCCGACCGCCGCCTGCTGTTCGGCGGTGCCTGCCACTATTCCGGACGGGACCCGGCGGACATCGGCGCCTACATGCGGCCGAAGATGCTCAAGGTGTTCCCACAACTGGCGAATGCAGGCCTGGATTTCCAGTGGGGCGGCAAGATCGGCATCACCGCCAACCGCTTCCCCCAGGTCGGCCGCCTGCGCCAGCAGCCGAACGTGTTCTATGCTCAGGGCTATTCCGGCCACGGCGTCAACGTCACGCACTGGACCGCCCGCCTGCTGGCCGAGGCGATCCATGCCGGCCAGAGCCAGGGCCTGGACATCTTCAGCGCGGTACCGCACATGACCTTCCCCGGCGGCAAGGCCCTGCGCTCGCCACTGCTCGCGCTGGGCATGCTCTGGCACCGGATGCGCGAAGTACTGGGCTGAGCATCACGCCCAGGGTTGCAGTTGCCAGCCATCGACACTCGCCTGCAAGCGCTCGGTCAGCTTGAGCTGATCGAGAAACCGCTGGTCATGGGACACCACCAGCAGCGTGCCCTGGAACTGCAGCAACATGTTCTCCAGGGCCTGGAGCGACACCAGATCCAGGTGATTGCTCGGTTCATCCAGCAGCAGTACCTGCGGCGGCTCGTCCGCATGGAGCACACAGGCCAGCGCCCCCTTGAGCCGCTCGCCACCGCTGAGCAGGCCGCTGGGTTGCAGGACGCACTCGGAGCCCAGGCCCAATTGCGCCAGGCGGGTGCGCAACGTACCCTCGCTCGCCTGCCGGTTCGCCACTCGCAACAGTTCCAGGATCGAACGCTGCGGATCGATGCCGGACGACTCCTGGTCGAGATAGGCCAGCGTACCCTTCACTGCAAAATCACCGCCCACGGGCGCGAGCTGGCCGGCCAGCACCTTGAGCAGGGTGGATTTGCCACTGCCATTGCGTCCCACCACACCGACTCGCTGCTGCCCATGCAGTACCAGGCTGAGCGACCCTGGCACGCGGGGCAGGCGCAGTTCGTCGAGAACCAGCACCCGCCGTCGCGCCACCTGCGAACTGACCGGTGCCTGCAACACGACCGCCACCTCCTGCTCCACCGCGCGGGCCGCTTCACGCACCTGTTGCGCCAAGCCTTCGCGGACTGCCGCATGCTGTGCCTGCTGCTTGCCGCGGGTCTGCTCACTGATGCCCTTGCGTCGCCCCAGCAGGATCGGCGCCTGGTTGGCCTGCCCGGCCTGGCGCTCGGCACGGGCCTGACGCTGTTCCTGGCGCTCCTGTTGCCGTCGTATCACCTGCTCGGCACGCTTGCGTTCGAGCCGGGCATGTTCCAGCTGGCGCAGGGCCTCGTCGCGTTCAACGGCCTTCTGTTGCGCATAGAACGCGTAGCCACCGCCATAACCGCGCAATCCCAGGCTGGACAGCTCGACGATCCGGCTCATCTGCTCGAGCAGTTCCCGGTCGTGACTGACGACGATCAGGCCACGCGGCCACCGACGCAACTGCTCCATCAGGAACTGCCGCGCCGGCCGGTCGAGGTGGTTGCTGGGCTCATCGAGAATCAGCATTTGCGCGTCGGACAGACAGGCTCCGGCCAGGGCCACGCGCATCGCTTCGCCGCCACTCAGGCTGGCGGCAGGACGGCTGATATCCAGTCCCTTCAGCGCATGCCGTTCCAGTTCAACCTGTAGCTGCTGGCGAATATCCCAACGCTCACCGATCAGATCGTAGTCGACCGGGTCGAGACCACCGCCCTCGATACGTTCCAGGGCCGCGAGCAATCCCTGCACGCCGAGCAGTGTGGCAATCGAAGCGTGCGGATCGATCCGCTGGGCCAGGTAATGCACCTTGCCGCCACGTCGACAGTGGCCCTCGGACGGCGACAACTGCCCGGCCAGGATGCGCGCGAGCACGCTCTTGCCGACGCCATTGCGCCCGACGATCGCCGTGGGTTGTCCATCGAAGCGGGCATCGAGCCCGGAAAAAAGCACCCGGCCATCGGCCAGCACATAGGAAACGCTTTCCAGCGTCAGGTATGAATTCGTCATGCGAACTCCAATCAATGCCATGGACTCCACCCTGTGACAGGGGGTACGGAGACTGGCCGTCAGAACCGACGGCGGCATCAATGGCGCATTGGACGAATACCTCGAAAGAAGAGCACAGGCCGTCAGTATCGCCGTGACTGACGCCCTCTGGCAACCCGGAGCGCGTTTAGTGGGAGCCGGCTTGCTGGCGATAGCGGTGCGGCAGACGCCACTGATCTGATTGAATGGCCGTCTTTGGCGGATAGCCAGCAAGCCGGCTCCCACTGAACGCGCTATGAATGAAAAGATTTCTCATTTATATTTGCGCCTGCGCCGCCTCGTCCCAGGTCCATCATGCCGTTCGACCCAGCCAAGCCCTCCCTGCTCAGCACTCTGGTGCGTCACTATGACGAACTGGTCGACCACGTGCGTCGGCGCTTCGGTGATCGCGGCTTTGCTCGCGAAGTGGTCCACGATGTCTGCGTGCAATTGCTGGAAAAGCGCGAGCCGCGGGAAGTGCGCACGCCACTGGCGCTGCTGCGCAAGATTTCCCACGATCAGGCCGTCGACCGCTATCGTAGCGAGCGGCGGCGCCAGGCCTGGATCGTCGAACAACCCGAACACTTCGATGCCGTCAGCGACGCCCCTTCGCCCGCCCGCCAATACGAGGGCGAACGCGAACTGGAGCGCCTGGTCCAAGCCATCGAGCAATTGCCGGCGCGCTGCCGGATGGTCTTCGTCATGCACAAGATCCACCAGTTGCCGCAGGCGGAAGTCGCGGCACGCCTGGGCATCTCCCTGAAGACCGTGGAAAAGCACCTGAAACTCGGCCTAGCCGCTTGCCGCGCCCATCTCGACCTGTCGGAACGTGCTTCATGAGCGCCCTGCCCCCCTCCTCCCGTGAAGAAGAAGCCCTGGCGCGGCATCGTGAGGAACTGCGCAAGCGCTTCCCACTCCCAGAGCCCAAACCCCGTACCCCGCGCAAGGCTCTGGGGGGCGCGGCGCTGGCCGTGCTGCTGGCTGGCGGGCTGGCCTGGTTGGATCCGGCCTATCACCGCGAGTCCTACGCCAGTGCCGTCGGCGAGCGCCGGGTGTTGCAGTTGGCCGACGGCAGCCGCATGACGCTGGACAGCAACAGCCGCGCGAACATCGAGTGGCACCTGCGCTCGCGTCAGGTCGAACTGCTGGCCGGCCAGGCGCTGTTCGATGTCTCGAAAACCGTGCTCCGGCCGTTCCAGGTAGATGCCGGCACGACCCACGTCCGTGTACTGGGTACCCTGTTCAGCGTCGACCGACTCGACCCGGCCGTGCGCGTGACCCTGGTGCGCGGCAAGGTTGACGTGGCCACCGCTGACGGCCAGCACCTGCAACTGCTGCCCGGCCAGCGCGTGGACACGCGTGCGGGGCAAGCCCTGCAACCGATCGCCGTGGATGCCGAGGCGGCCATCGCCTGGAAGGACAATCGGCTGGTCTTCGATCGCACACCCCTCGCCGAGGCCCTGAAACAGATCCAACGCTACCGCGCGGCACCGATCCGCCTCGACGCCCCGGAACTGGCCACCCTGCCGATCACCGGCGTGTTCGACAGCTCCAGGGTCGAAGGCCTGCTCGCGCTGTTGCCGAGCATTCTGCCGCTGAGCTTGAACAGCGACAGCGACGGCACCTTGCACATCAGGCACAAGGCCGCGAAAAAATAATCGCTTCGACAGGTAGGGTTTCTCCCAGCGGCCGACGGCAGGTAGTCAAAACATCCTACTTTCCGAGGATCACCGCCCCATGAAGCCGCTCCTGCGCAGCGCTCGTCTGCCCCTGTCACTGCTGGCCAGCAGCCTGCTGTTCGCCCTCTCCGCCCATGCCCAGGACAAGGTCGAACTCGATCTGCCCGGCTCACGCCTGGACCAGGCACTCAATGCCCTGGCGCGCCAGTCCTCGGTGCAGATCCTGTTCGCCAGCGATATCGCCCAGGGCCGCACCACGCAACCGCTCAAGGGCAGCTTCACGCCACAGCAGGCCCTGGAGCGGCTGCTGGACAACAGCGGCCTGCAGCCGCAGGTCAAGGACGAGCGGACCTTCGTCATCGTGCCGGCGGGCACGCCGCGGGCGGCCGCCGGGAAGCCGACGGAAACCGCCTACATCGCGCCCATGGTGATCAAGGGCGATGTGCTGGGCAGTGCCAGCGACCCTGAAGTGCTGACCTACGCCGGCAGCCGCACGGTGGTCGGTTCGGACAACCTGAACAAGGCCAGTGTACGCGGGGTCGACGACGCCCTGCAGCGGGTTCCCGGCGTGAAGATCTTCGATGAGACCGGCACCGGCGCCCTGCCGCAGATCGCCGTGCGCGGTCTGTACGAGAGTCGCAGCGGACGCTTGCAAGCTCTTTCCGACGGCGTTCCACTGGCCCTGGCGCCCTATGGCCAGACCGGCCTGTCGCTGTTCCCGGTGACCATGGCCACGGTCGACCGGATCGACATCGTGCGCGGCGGCGCCGCCGTGCAGTACGGCCCGAACAACGTGGGCGGGGTGATCAACTTCATCAGCAAGCCGATTCCCCGCGAATGGGAAAACACCCTGCAGGAGCGCACCACCTTCAATGCCGGCGGCCGTCGACTGTGGGACACCTACTTCGGCACCGGCGGCTACCTGACCGACAACTTCGGCCTGCAACTGGACCTCAACACGATCTCCGGCGAAGCCGGCCGCCAGCACTCCGACACCGATATCCAGAACTACCGCCTGCGCGGCCAGTGGAACATCGACGACGACCGCGAGCTGAGCTTCGGTGTGCAGCACTACGAGGCCGACATGGACCTGGCCGGCGCCCTCAGCGTCAAGGATTACCGTGACGATCCACGCCAGTCGACAAGGCCCCTGGACCACTTCGACGGCAACACCGACCGTGTCTGGGGCACCTACACCCAGCGCCTCGGCGCCATCGGCCCATTCGATTCGGTGGAGTTCAGTTGGACCCACTTCGCCCACGACAGCTATCGCAACTTCATCGTCGGCCTGCCCTTCACCCCGGACGGCATCGCCGCCACACGACAGGATGGCCCGCGCAACTTCAAGGTCTGGGGCACCGAGCCGCGCCTGAGCATGAGCATCGACGGCGATGACGTCAGCCAGACCTGGCTGGTCGGTGCCCGCTACGTCAACGAAGACATCGACTACAAGGTCAACCGCCAGAGCGTCGCCACTGGCCGGACCACGCCGTTCCGCGACTGGCAGTTCAATGACGAGGCCAAGGCGTTCTACCTGAGCAACGCCATCGGCCTGTTCAACAACCGCCTGACCATCACCCCCGGCGTGCGTTATGAAGACGCCCAGATGGACTACAAGGACGGTCTTTCCAGTCTCGGGCACGACAACGAGTCCAAGGAGTGGCTGCCCGGCCTGACCGTCGGCTGGCAGGCCAGCGACGACTGGTACATCTACGCCAACGCGCAGAAATCGCTGAGACCACCGCAAGTGACGCAGATCGTCAAGGAAGGCGATGTCGGCGCCGAACTGGCCTGGAACTACGAGACCGGCGTGCGCTATACCCCCTGGCAGGGGCTGCGGGTCGATTTCGGCGTGTACCGCATCGACTTCGACGACCAGATCGTCTATGACGCCACCAGCGACCGCTACGTCAACCTCGGCAGCACCCGGCACCAGGGGATCGAAAGCGAGATCTTCTGGACCCCGGGCGCCCTGCCCGACCTCGACCTGCACGCCAGCCATGCCTACCTCGATGCCAGGCAGCGCAACGGCAACTTCAAGGGCAACGAGGTGCCGTTCTCGTCACGCAACCAGTTCAGCGTCGATGGCCGCTACCACTTCGCCGAGCGCTGGACCTACAGCCTCGACGGCCTCTACGTAAGCAGCGCCTACACCGACGCCGCCAACTCCGGCGCCGAGGATGCCACCGCCTCCGTGGGTCGGCTGCCATCCTACTGGGTCTGGAACACCGCCATCGAACGCCAGTTCCCACTGCACGACAAGACGGTGCTGACGGCCTCGGCAGGCATCAGCAACCTGTTCAACCGCGAGTATTACTTCCGCGGCATCGACACCAGCCCATGGGGTCGCCAGCCGGCGCCGGAGCGCTCGCTGACCCTGGGGCTGAACTATCGGTTCTAGCGCCTACAGCCACCAACGCAGGAGAAAGAAGAACGCCATGCTCAGCAACATGCTGAGCAGGGTGTTGCGGGTATAGAGCACCAGGCCGATCGCGACCAGCGAGCTGATCAGGTAGGGGTTATCCAGGTGCAGGTTCAGTTGCCGTTCCGGCAGGAACACGATCGGCCCGCAGATCGCCGTCAGCATGCCCGGCACGGCAAAACCGAGAAACTGCCGGGCATTGCTGCTCAGCCGCAACGGCAGCCGTGGTTCGAGGAAAACGTAACGGTTGAGGAACACCAGCAGCCCCATACCGAAGATCACTGCCCAGACCATCATTCACGCCCCCGATACAGCTTGTTGCAGACAAATCCCGCCGTCATCCCCGCCAGCCCCGACAACACCAGCGCCGAGCCCCACTGCCAGTAGCTGAACAGCACCGAGCAGAACAGCGACACGGCCACGCAGACCACCGTCGGCACGTTGCGCACCACCGGCGTGATCAGAGCGATGAACGTCGCGGCAATCGAGAAATCCAGCCCCAGGTGCTCCAGGCCGGGAATGCTGCTGCCCAGAACGATCCCAGCCAGGGTGAACAGGTTCCAGGCAATGTAGAACGTCAGCCCCACGCCCAGCGCATACCAGCGGTCGAATTGCTGTCGGTCATGCTGGCTGGTCAGGGCGAACAGCTCGTCGGTCAGCAGGAACCCTAGCCCCAGGCGCCAGCGTCCCGGCAATGGCGAGATCACCGAACGCATGCTCATGCCATACAGCAGGTGCTGCGAAGTCAGCAGCGCGGTGGTCAGCAGGATCGAGAAGATCCCCGCCCCGCCCTTGAGCATGCCGATGGCCACCAGTTGCGCGGCGCCGGCAAACACGATGCTGGACAAACCCTGGCCTTGCAGGGGGGTCAGGTTGGCCTCGATGGCCATGGAGCCGGCCAGCAGCCCCCAGGGTGCGGTCGCCAGCGATAACGGCATGATGGCCAGGGCACCACGCAGGAACGCGGTGCGGGGCAAGGACTGTTCGGACATAACGCTCGGGCTTCAGGAAATGGCCGCCGACTGTGGCAGGCCATTTGCGCGCTGTCTTGAACAATCTTGCAACCTGAGCGGCACCAGCCGGCACCGCCCAGGGTTCGAGTCATTCTCAGCGGATCGGTGGCAGGCGCACCTTGCCGTCGCGGCACTGGGTTTTCACCCCCTTGCCGCAGGACTCGAAGCCCAGGTCCTTGTTCAGGCACACCCGCACTTCCGACAGTTGCGGGCCGCTGCAGCCCACGGCGATCCCATCGGCCGGCAGGCCCGGATTGCCCTTCTGGAACAGTTGGACGATTTGCGTTGCAGAGTACTCCCGGACGCTGGTCGACGGCTGCAGTTCATCGGGAATGTGCACCTTGCCCAGGGCCCGGTCGGTGGTATCCAGGTAGCGGTCGGCCCCCAGGCCGCTGCAGGTGCCGTGCTTGCTCCACTCATGTTCGAGCAGCTTGGCCGTCGGGAACAGCGTACCGCCCTGCTGGCGCTGCGCGGCCGTCAGGGGGGTCAACGGCGCACAGAACTGCGGCCAGCCGCCCTTGGCATACTGCGGCCAGAGCCCGTGCAGCACGAAACCGTAGCCCTTGCCCTTGCATTGCTCGTTACCGGCATGGGTCAGGCAGAAGGTCGGCGACCATGACAGGCTCAGCAGGTAGTAGTCGAACTCACCCGCCTGGCCCTTCTGCCTGTTCTTGCCCGATGAAGACGGCTGGTCCGCCTGTGCGCCGCCGATCGAAAACATCAACACGGCCAATCCCACGGAAATCCACTTCATATTCATTCCCTGCTCCTGGTTGATTTAGACATCGATCCCCGATGTCAATGATGGCTATCGCCAAATCCCGTTAAATAAATTGTTAAGAAACCTTACAAAACAGTAACATTTGATACGATTATCCATCGCCCGAGCTTCTATGATGGCAGGCATCGCTTGACCTGCCAGTCCTGGTGATTCGGGCAGACCGTCACCCCGGACGGTTGCGCACCCCCAGAGGGTGCTTTCCTGGGTCCCAACGCGCCATCCGGCGCCCGCCACACCTGACGCAATCGCTCTGAGGGAGCCCCGGTTCATGAGTATCCGCAACATCCGCAAGAAAATCGTCTCGCTGCTCTGGACGCTCGGCGTGCTCCTGGTCATCTACTGCTTCCCGAAAACCGTGTTCGGCTTCCTGGCGCTGGTGGTGATCTGCGGTATCTACGATTTCCTGCGCAATGGTATCTATACCGCCGAGCTGGCGAAGAAATATTTCATCGGCAACGGCCGCAACACCTGGGTGCTGTCGCCGTTCAACACCCTGTTCGACCTGGTGAGCCGGCGCAACCGCGGCGTCTACCGCATGCAGGACCTGCCCGAAGACTGCCAGCGCGAGCTGCAGCAGGTCATCGACCGGGCCATGGACCACAAGGACGAGATCATCCAGTACCTCGACGGCCGCATGGCCCAGAACAAGCGCGGCATGCTGTTCTTCCAGTGGTACGGACGCAAGATCGACACCGAGCTGGACATCCGCGAACTGCAGCAGAAATTCCCCTACGTGAAGACCGTCGGCGTCTCGGTGTTCAACGCCAACCAGTCGACCTCGTTCCACTTCGGCCCGTTGCGCATGATGTTCCGCGTGCTCTACAACATGGCCCCGGCCCCGCATCATGACGGCGTTTACATCCAGTGCCGCAAGGACAAGCACTTCTGGCATGACGACCCGCTGTTCATCTTCGACGACACCCTGCTGCATGCCTCGTTCAACAAGAACGACACCAAGCGCTACTGCCTGTTCATCGACATCGTGCGACCGTCCCGTACGCCGTTCATCCTGCGCGGCGTGATCGCCGGTTTTGCCGGTGCCGTGTTCGCCCTGCGCCGGGTCTTCTACAAGAACTGGAAGCTGATCCAGTAAACCATCCCCGCCCTGGGCGCCGTGCATCCACTCGCCCAGGGCTGGCCCACCCGACCGCCTCAGTTCCCCCGCCCGCCGGCAAACGACCACTCGTCCGCAGCCGTGGTGGTGATCACCACCATCACATCCTCCGGGTCCAGCCCCAGCGCGGCCTGCAGACGCGCCACCAGGGTTCGGTAGAATGCCTGCTTCACCGCCGTCTCCCGGGGTCGCCCGGCCGTGATCGCGATCAACACATAGTCCTGGCTGCGCGGCCCTCCCAGGTAATGCCGATCAAAGATCAGTTCGCCCACCTCATGTTGCTCAATGACCTGGAAACGATCGGTGGCCGGCACCTCGAAGCTTTCCACCAGCGCTTCATGCAGGCTCTGGGAAAGCCTCTCCAGGTACTCGGGCGATTTGCCCCGATGCAATGAAATACGGGCGAAAGGCATGACGGACAGCTCCTGGAATCGGGTTGACGCCGGCACGTTAGCAAGCGACGATCATTCCGAATATCAGATTAATCAGAACCCATGATCCCAATTAAGTGGACGCTCAAGCCATGCGTCATCCCACCTTCGACCTCGATGTCCTGCGTACCTTTGTCACTGGCGTACAACTCAACAGCTTCGCCAAGGCTGCCGAACGACTGGGGCGCTCGACCTCGGCCGTCAGTGCCCAGTTGAAGAAACTCGAAGAACAGGTCGGCAGCGCGGTGCTCGCCAAGTCGGGTCGCGGGCTGGTGCTGACACCGCTGGGCGAGACACTGATGAGCCAGGCCCGGCGCCTGCTGGAACTCAACGACGAGATCTTCGACAGCCTGCATGAAGCCCAGGTCGAAGGCTGTGTCCGCCTGGGACTGCAGGAGGACTTCGGCGAACACCTGCTCAGCGACATTCTGCGCCGCTTCGCCAAGATCCACCCGCGAGTCAGCCTGGAGGTCCGCATCGGTCGCAACGTCGAGTTGCTGGGATTGATCGAACGCGGCCAGTTGGACCTGGCCCTGGCCTGGGAAACCGCGCTCGACACGCCCTATTCCAGCCGGATCGGTGCGACGCCGATGCAATGGATCGGCCCCGGGGATCAGCCCTTCGCCCGAGAGGATGCGCCGCTGCCCCTGGTGGTGTTCGATGCCCCCTGCGTGTTGCGCAGTGCGGCCACCGAAGCACTGGATCAGGCACGGATACCCTGGCGGGTGGCGCTGACCAGCCCGAGTGTCGGCGGCATCTGGGCCGCCGTGACAGCGGGATTGGGCATCACCCTGCGCACCCGCATCGGTCTGCCCGATCACCTGACGGTGCTGCCCGGACTGCCCGACGTGCCAGACCTGGGTTATGTGCTGCATCGCGCCGTGGCCGAACCGGTCGGAGCGGTCCGGCAACTGGCCTCGCTGATCCGGGCGAGCCTGGAGGGCCAGGCCTTTCACGGCCCATGACCCGTCCTGGCGGGCAGCCCGGAAGATAACAGGACCATCGTGACACCTAGGATTGACAAACCCGGCCCCCCGCTATTGAAACTGGACGCCTGAATCAGGGCGCAAACCAACATGTCCGCAACGCCCGACACTTTCGCTATCGCCGTTGGCTTGAATGCCAAGGCTGTCGCGTGCGTCGCGTTCGCCCCTGAATCGAAGAAACAGTCGCTCATGGGACCGGGGCGCGCTGTCCCGTCAGATGAGCTGACAGGACATTGAGCGCGACGGACACCCTCCCTCCTCCCAACTTCCTTCTACGCTGCTGAAGGTGACGAAACGGTCAACCATCAGGAGAAAGTGCATGCCATCGTTTCAAGGTATCCGGGTTCCCATCGTCACACCGTTCATCAACCAGGCGATCGACTTCGTGGTCCATGAAAACAACGTCGCCATCAACGACTGCGGCGGCAACCACGGCCTGCTCGAACGCCTGCCGGGGCCCTGGCAGCACTCAAGCGGGTCTCGCGCTGGACGCCGCAGCGCTCCCCGGGCAGGATTCGCGGATCAGTCACCCTTCAGGGAAGTCGAGATGTTCTACCGGATCGCCGCCGATACCGTGGTGTCGTTTCACCTGCTGTTCATCCTGTTCGTGCTGTTTGGCGGGCTGATGGTACTGCGCTGGCGCTGGCTGATCTGGCTGCTCAACCTCGCCGTCTACCTGCGCATCTTGCGCTCCCGACGCCCACGAACAGCGCTCTGGAGCGCCGGCAGCTACGCCTGCGACGAAACGGCGCTATCGCCGCCTGCGGATTGACCGGTTGCAAGAACCACCATATAGTGTGCCCACACCAAATAAAAACACTATATGATGTGCCACCCTTCTCCTCCGGCACTATCATCCCCCTGGGTCACCAGGGTTTGCCGATTGCCTGCTTGTACTGTGAGTCCTGTTGAACGGGAGTTGCAAACACGTGTCTACCTGCCAGCTCGAAAGGCAGTGAACCAGGCCTACAAACAACCCTATTTACAAGGAATATCCGATGCTCAGCTGGGACGAATTCGACAAGGAAGACGGTGAAGCGGCCGCCAAGAGCGCCGTGATCGGCCAAACCGCCGAAGCCACCCTCGATCGCCTGGACAGCGCCGGCGGTGCCGCCGCCC
>NZ_AQOH01000123.1 GCF_000364705.1 Pseudomonas fuscovaginae SE-1
CCGCCACTCGCACTCGTACATGGAATCGCTGCCTGACTTCGTCAAGCTGGTCGAGGCCTACGGTCACGTCGGCATCCGTATCACGGATCTGAAAGACCTGAAGCCGAAGATGGAAGAAGCGTTTGCGATGAAGGATCGCCTGGTGTTCCTCGATATCCAGGTCGATACCAGCGAGCACGTCTACCCGATGCAGATCAAAGACGGCTCCATGCGCGATATGTGGCTGAGCAAGACGGAGCGTACCTAACATGCGGCACATCATTTCCCTGCTTCTGGAAAACGAACCGGGTGCTCTGTCTCGCGTAGTCGGCCTGTTCTCGCAGCGCAACTACAACATCGAAAGCCTGACCGTGGCGCCGACCGAAGACCCGACCCTGTCGCGTCTGACGCTGACCACCGTCGGGCATGACGAGATCATCGAGCAGATCACCAAGAACCTGAACAAGCTGGTCGAAGTGGTCAAGCTGGTCGACCTGTCGGAAAGTGCTCATATCGAGCGCGAACTGATGCTGGTCAAGGTCAAGGCCACCGGCGCCCAGCGCGCCGAGATCAAGCGCACCACCGATATCTATCGTGGGCAGATCGTCGATGTCAGCGCCAGCGTCTATACCGTGCAATTGACCGGTACGAGCGACAAGCTGGACAGCTTCATCCAGGCGATCGGGACGGCCTCGATTCTGGAAACCGTACGCAGTGGCGTCACCGGGATTGCCCGTGGCGACAAAGTACTGAGCATCTGATTTCAATCAATTTAGCGAATGGCCTGATGGCCTGGATATATAGGGGTATTTCATGAAAGTTTTCTACGATAAAGACTGTGATCTGTCGATCATCCAGGGCAAGAAAGTCGCTATCATCGGCTACGGTTCCCAGGGCCACGCGCAAGCCTGCAACCTGAAAGACTCCGGCGTTGACGTGACCGTCGGTCTGCGTAAAGGCTCGGCCACCGTTGCCAAGGCTGAAGCTCACGGTCTGAAAGTGGCCGACGTTGCCACCGCCGTCGCCGCTGCCGACCTGGTCATGATCCTGACCCCGGACGAGTTCCAGGGCCAGTTGTACAAGAACGAAATCGAGCCGAACATCAAGAAGGGCGCTACCCTGGCCTTTTCCCACGGCTTCTCGATCCACTACAACCAGGTCGTTCCACGTGCCGACCTGGACGTGATCATGATCGCGCCGAAGGCTCCAGGCCATACCGTACGTTCCGAGTTCGTCAAGGGCGGCGGTATCCCTGACCTGATCGCCATCTACCAGGACGCCTCGGGCAACGCCAAGAACGTCGCGCTGTCCTACGCCGCTGGCGTCGGTGGCGGCCGTACCGGCATCATCGAAACCACCTTCAAGGACGAGACCGAAACCGACCTGTTCGGTGAGCAGGCCGTTCTGTGCGGCGGTACCGTCGAGCTGGTCAAGGCCGGTTTCGAAACCCTGGTCGAAGCAGGCTACGCGCCAGAAATGGCCTACTTCGAGTGCCTGCACGAACTCAAGCTGATCGTTGACCTCATGTACGAAGGCGGTATCGCCAACATGAACTATTCGATCTCCAACAACGCCGAGTACGGCGAGTACGTGACCGGTCCGGAAGTCATCAACGCCGAATCCCGTCAGGCCATGCGCAACGCTCTGAAGCGCATTCAGGACGGCGAATACGCGAAGATGTTCATCTCCGAAGGTGCCACCGGCTATCCATCGATGACCGCCAAGCGTCGTAACAACGCCGCCCACGGCATCGAAATCATCGGCGAGCAACTGCGCTCGATGATGCCTTGGATCAGCGCCAACAAGATCGTCGACAAGACCAAGAACTAAGTTCGGGTCTGTCTGGAAAAACGCGGCCTAGGCCGCGTTTTTTCGTTTAGGGGGCGGCTTCTGGTATAAAGCTGCATCGTTTTGCCGCCGAACGCCGGTTGCGAACCCCTGTCGAATCACTTTTCACCGTTGCAAGGTACTGTCCATGAGCGAACGTCCCGAAGAGCCGAACCAGGCTCCCGACGCCGAAAGCCTGCTGCCGATCGATGAACATGTCGAAGAAGGGCATGACGCCGAAGGCCGTAAAGTCCGGCATCGTGGTATCTATCTGCTGCCCAATCTCTTTACCACCGCGAACCTGTTCGCCGGTTTCTACGCGATCATCAGTGCAATGAGTGCGCAAAGCGCCGCCAGTGCCGGCGATCCGGCCGGAGCGAGCAAGTATTTCGCGTTTTCCGCCATCGCGATCTTCGTTGCCATGGTGCTCGATGGTCTGGATGGGCGTGTGGCCCGGATGACCAATACCCAGAGCGCCTTCGGTGCCGAGTATGACTCGTTGTCCGACATGGTCGCCTTCGGCGTCGCCCCGGCCCTGCTGGCCTTCGGCTGGGCACTGGGGGACATGGGCAAGGTCGGCTGGATGGTGGCCTTCATCTATGTGGCCGGCGCGGCATTGCGCCTGGCGCGCTTCAACACCCAGGTCGGCAAGGCCGACAAACGCTACTTCATCGGTCTGGCCAGCCCGGCGGCGGCCGGTGTGGTGGCCGGTACGGTCTGGGCGTTCAGCGACTACGGTATCCAGGGCTCGAAGATGTCGTTCCTGGTGGCGTTGTTGGTGGCGGCGGCCGGGATGCTGATGGTCAGCAACATCAAGTACAACAGTTTCAAGGAGTTGGATCTCAAGGGTCGCGTGCCGTTCGTGGCGATCCTGGCCGTGGTGTTGGTGTTTGCCGTGGTTTTCAGCGACCCGCCACGTATCCTGTTGCTGATCTTCCTCGCCTATGCGGCGTCGGGTCCGATTCAGTACCTGTTGCACTTGCGGCGCAACAAAAGCGTCGAGTGATGTAATTTCCCCCGGACTCGGTAGTCTATTGGTGCATCTGCCATCCAATACTGCGGAGTTGTCATGCTGATCAAGCTATCCAGGGCCTCCGACTCCAAAGAGTCGGAGGTCACGCCCGAATCACTCTACCTCTCCCGTCGCAGCCTGCTGGGCGGCTCGTTGGCTGCGCTGGCGCTCGGCAGCCTGCCGCGCCTGGCCAGTGCCGGGGAGGCGGCACGTTATGCCGATGTCGAGATGGGTAACGCGCCTTCCTGGTTTACCGGCAAGCTGCCGGATACCCGCTGGGGAGCGGTGACGGTCAAGGATGAAGCCGTCACGCCGTACAAGGACGCGACGCACTACAACAACTTTTACGAGTTCGGTACTGACAAGGGCGATCCGGCGCAAAACGCCGGGTCGCTGAAAGCCGAGCCCTGGTCGGTGGTGATCGATGGTGAGGTCGGCAAGCCGGGGCGCTACGCCCTCGAAGACTTCATGAAGCCTTACCAGTTGGAGGAGAGGATCTATCGACTGCGCTGTGTCGAGGCCTGGTCGATGGTAATCCCGTGGATCGGCTTTCCGATTTCGGCGCTGCTCAAGCAGGTCGAACCGACCTCCAAGGCCAAGTACATCCGGTTTGAAACCCTGCAGGATCCCAAGAGCATGCCGGGGCAGCGCTCCGGCTTCGCCCTGATCGACTGGCCCTATGTCGAGGGGCTGCGCCTGGACGAGGCGATGAATCCGCTGGCTATCCTCGCCGTGGGCATGTATGGCCGCGAGCTGCCGAACCAGAATGGCGCGCCCTTGCGTCTGGTGGTGCCCTGGAAGTACGGCTTCAAGAGCGTCAAGTCCATCGTGCGGATCAGCCTGGTGGAGCAGCAGCCGAAAACCACCTGGCAGAGTATTGCGGCGAATGAATATGGCTTCTATGCCAACGTCAATCCGACGGTTGACCATCCGCGCTGGAGTCAGGCTCGGGAACGGCGCCTGCCCAGCGGGCTGTTCAGCCCGAATGTACGGGAGACGCAGATGTTCAATGGTTACGCGGAAGAAGTCGCTTCCCTGTATGTCGGCATGGATCTGCGGAAAAACTACTGATGCGATATTGGTTCTGGCGCCTGAGTGTGTTTGTCGCTGCGGTGATCTGGCCGTTGCTCTGGTTGTATCAGGCCTGGATCTTCGCCCTGGGGCCGGATCCGGGCAAGGTGCTGGTCGATAGGTTGGGCTTGGGAGCATTGATCCTGCTGCTGGTGACACTGGGGATGACCCCGTTGCAGAAGCTGACCGGCTGGGCTGGCTGGATAGCGGTGCGGCGGCAACTGGGGCTTTGGTGCTTTGCCTATGTGGTGCTGCACCTGGCGGCCTATCTGGTGTTTGTATTGGGGCTGGATTGGTCGCAGTTGGGTGTGGAGTTGAGCAAGCGGCCGTACATCATCGTCGGGGCGTTGGGGTTTCTCGGGTTGCTGGTGCTTTCCGTTACCTCCAATCGCTACAGTCAGCGGCGGCTGGGCAAGGCCTGGAAGAAGCTGCATCGCCTGAGCTATGTGATTCTCGGGCTGGGTTTGCTGCATATGCTCTGGATCGTCAGGGCGGACCTGAAGGAGTGGGCGGTGTATGCCGCTACAGGAAGCTTGCTTCTGTTATTGCGCATCCCCTTGATTGCGCGGCGGATTCCGCGGCTTGCCGCAAAAAGACCGATAACCCCCTCCCTATAGGAACCGGCTTGCTGGTCTCTGCCTCTGCCTCTGCTTTGGTCTTTTGCTCTTGCTCTTGCTCTTGTGCTTTTGCTTTTGTGGGAGCCTGCTTGCTGGCGACCCGCCGCAGGCGGCCATCCAGCTAGATCTGTGGTGATTTGGATGCCGCCATCGTCAGCAAGCGGAGCGCCGCCCGGCCGTCTCCTACAAGGGGCCTGCGTTTAACCGTAAGTTCATGTTTTTGACCTTTATGAGCGAAATCGTCAAATAACGGTTGACGCTGCTTCTGAGGGGCCTATAATGTGCCCCACTTCCGGCGCTGTCCTATCGGAAAACTCCTTGAGATTCAACGAGTTATCTTGTTTTGGAGAGTGCGGCTTCAAATCACCGAAGCACGGAACAAGC
>NZ_AQOH01000124.1 GCF_000364705.1 Pseudomonas fuscovaginae SE-1
AAGCTGGCGTGTCTACCAATTTCACCACCTGGGCAGCATCTTCAGCGTTGCCGCTGTCGATGTGGCGCACTATACGGGCACTGTTTTGATCTGTAAACCCCTGTTTTGCTTTTAATAAATCATTTTTTGCCGGCAGGGGTGGGGGAGGGCTTTCCCACAGAGGAGGGCTGTCCTTCAGGGGACATCAATCCACCCTCGGGGCAGTCCGGAAGGGATGGTTTGGGAAATTCTGTCGGGCCAGAAACGCAAAAACCCGCTTTCGCGGGTTTTTGCAGAACTTCAGAATTTCTGAAGTTTGAAATTGGTGCCCAGGAGAAGACTCGA
>NZ_AQOH01000125.1 GCF_000364705.1 Pseudomonas fuscovaginae SE-1
CATGACGAGTCGTAGCAGGGCTACGGCGAGGAATGGCAACGCAGTCTGGCGAATCCCTGGACCTGAAGTTGAGTCGGCGAATTAGCCACACAGGCCACTAGGCGGTTGTCCTGACAGGTATAGCCCTGACGGTGCGGGTTCCAGCCCGTCAGGGAACTCACCTTCCGTGTTTCTGTTTGCCGTCCGCACGCCTATAATGATCGCCTTTTTCGCCCAATGATTTTGCGGAGCTGGTGATGGCCGAACGTAAGGCGTCCGTCGAGCGCGACACCCTGGAAACCCAGATCAAAGCCTCGATCAACCTGGATGGCACCGGAAAGGCCCGATTCGATATCGGTGTACCTTTTCTTGAACACATGCTCGACCAGATCGCCCGTCACGGGCTGATCGACCTGGATATCGAAAGCAAGGGCGACCTGCATATCGACGATCACCACACCGTGGAAGACGTCGGTATCACTCTCGGCCAGGCTTTCACCAAGGCCATCGGTGACAAGAAGGGCATCCGCCGCTACGGCCATGCCTATGTGCCGCTGGACGAAGCGCTGTCGCGCGTGGTCATCGATTTCTCCGGCCGTCCCGGCCTGCAGATGCACGTGCCGTTCACCCGCGCCACCGTCGGTGGTTTCGACGTCGACCTGTTCCAGGAGTTCTTCCAGGGCTTCGTCAACCACGCCAACGTCACCCTGCACATCGACAACCTGCGCGGGCACAACACCCACCACCAGATCGAGACCGTCTTCAAGGCCTTTGGCCGCGCGCTGCGCATGGCCGTCGAACTCGATGACCGCATGGCCGGGCAGATGCCCTCGACCAAGGGCGTGCTCTGATGCAGACAGTGGCGGTTATCGATTACGGCATGGGCAACCTGCACTCGGTGGGCAAGGCCCTCGAGCACGTCGGTGCCGGCAAGGTGCTGATCACCAGCGATGCCAGCGTGATTCGCGAAGCGGACCGGGTGGTCTTCCCCGGCGTCGGCGCGATTCGCGACTGCATGGCGGAGATCCGTCGCCTGGGCTTCGACTCGCTGGTGCGTGAAGTCAGCCAGGACCGGCCGTTTCTCGGCATCTGCGTGGGCATGCAGGCCCTGCTCGAGCGCAGCGAAGAGAACGATGGCGTCGACTGCATCGGCCTGTTTCCCGGCCAGGTGAAGTTCTTCGGCAAGGACCTGCAGGAAGACGGCGCGCACCTGAAAGTCCCGCACATGGGCTGGAACGAGGTGAAGCAGGCGGTGGATCACCCCCTGTGGCACAACATCCCGGACCTGGCGCGCTTCTATTTCGTGCACAGCTACTACATCGCCGCCGGTAATGCGCGGCAGGTGGTGGGCAGCGGTCACTACGGCGTCGATTTCGCCGCCGCGCTGGCCGAGGGCTCGCGCTTCGCCGTGCAGTTCCACCCGGAGAAGAGCCATACCCATGGCCTGCAACTGCTGCAGAACTTCGCCGCCTGGGACGGCCGCTGGTAATGGCCGGCAAGAAGGGCAAGCCGCCGATCATGACGCTCACTCCCGAACAGGAGAGCGAGGCTTGCCACAAGATCAAGCGGTTCATGGAGGACCGCTTCGAGCTCGACCTCGGTTCGTTCGAAGCGGCTGAAGTCCTCGAGCTGTTTACCCGCGAAATTGCTCCGCACTATTACAACAGGGCGATTTTCGATGTGCAGGCGCACCTTAAGGAAAGGTTCGAGAGCATCGAAAGCGACCTGTGGGCGCTCGAGAAAAACTGATTTTCGAGTGAAGCTGAAAAACGACTTTAAGGTTTGCCAGATGCTGATTATCCCCGCTATCGATCTCAAGGACGGTGCCTGCGTACGTCTGCGCCAGGGCCGCATGGAAGATTCCACGGTATTCTCCGATGACCCGGTGAGCATGGCTGCCAAGTGGGTGGAGGGCGGCTGCCGCCGTCTGCATCTGGTCGACCTGAACGGCGCCTTCGAAGGTCAGCCGGTCAATGGCGAGGTGGTCACCGCCATCGCCAAGCGCTACCCGCACCTGCCGATCCAGATCGGCGGCGGCATCCGCTCTCTGGAA
>NZ_AQOH01000126.1 GCF_000364705.1 Pseudomonas fuscovaginae SE-1
GTAGGGAATGCCATCGAGCGGGCCCAGGGTCTCGCCGCGCGCCCGGCGTGCGTCGGAAGCCCGCGCCTCGTCGAGCGCATCCGGGTTGCGCACCACCACGGCGTTGAGCGCGGTGGGCGTGTCGGCGCCATCGTAGGCGTCGATCCGGGCCAGATAGGCCTCGACCAACTGCACGGCGGTGGTTCTGCCGGATTCAAGGGCATCGCGCAGCTCGGCGATGGAGCGTTCGGTCACTTCGATCATGGTGTATGCCATTTGTTTTTTATAGAGAGATCCGCCGCGGGTCTGGAGACGATTGCCCATGGGCATGGGTGGGCTGCCAGAAGCGGACCTGCGCCCCGGCAGCGCCCTGCCTCCCAGGCCTGGCCGTTCGCAGGCAGAATAAGTGCATGGCGTCGGGGACGACATTGGCAAGGCCGAAAGGTGACATTTCAGCGGTGCAAGCTTTCGGTGGTGCCGGGCGGGAAGGCGGCCTTGCCTGCCCGGCAGTCGCCTGGCTGCGATCAGGTGCCGGACACGCCGCCATGGCAGGGCGGCGGGAGGTTCTCCAGGGCGGGCATCGGTTCAGCCTTGGCACGGCTCATTCATGGTGTTCCTCGCCAAGGAACGTCAACGAGGCGAACAGACTCTCCTTGGCCACCGGTCCGTCGTGGGGCCTTGTCAGCGTGGCTTTTGCCGCGATGACGTTCAGGCCCTCGTTGCGGACCTTGATGCGGGCGCGGCCGGCCTCGTCGGTCTTGCCGCCGATTTCATCAGGCGCGCCGCGAAAATCCGTATACAGTTCGATGCCCGCAGCGGGCTTGCCATCGACCAGCACCTGCACGTCCAGTTCATTGCCCGGGCCGACCGTCAGCGGATCGGTTTGCGGAATGATCACCAACCGCAGCATGTCCAGTTTGGGCAACCGGGCGCCTGGCTGATTGATGGCCAGGCTGTACTTGAGCGCATGGGTCGAGTCGATGGCGTTGGGCACCTGGGTGCGGTCCTTGTTCACCCATCGCTGATCCGGGGTCTGCGACCAGGGGCCGTTGTCCAGCACCACCGCCATGACCGCCGCCGGCTTGAGCGGTTGCAGCCGGGCATGGTCGGGCAGGCGCGCCACGGTCACCGGAATCATCTTGCCGGCAGTGTCGAAGGCCCAGGCACGCTTGACCTTCTGGCCCTGGAAGGCATCGTCTTCCGCGCCGTGCCCGTAGACGACTTCGATATTGCCCCGACGCTGTTCGGTCCATAGACCGTGGGCGCTCACGTGGGGGGCGGTGAGCAGTGCCAGGACGGCGACAAGTTTGAGTGGCAATTGCATGGTGAGTCCTTTCTGTCAGAGGTTGAGGGTGAGGCTGAGACTGAAGTTGCGCGGTTCGCCAGGCATTACCCAGGTGCTGTTGTAGGCGCGCTCGTAGTAATGGCGATCGAACAGGTTGTTCAGGTTCAGGCCGAGGGTGAGCTGTTCGCTGGCCTTGTAGTGCGCCAGCAGGTCGACGGTGCTGTACGCGGGCAGGGTGAAGCGGCTCCCGGCCTGGCCGGAGCGTTCGCCGACGTAATTGAAGGCGGCGCCGATGTCCGAGCCATGCAGGAGGCCGTCCTGGAATTCGTAGACGCCCAGGAGGCTGCCGCTGTGCCGTGGGATGCCGAGCAGGTCGCTGCCTTTGGGGACGGCGGTGTCGCCCTGGGTGACTTCGGCGTCGATGTAGGCATAGGCGCCGATCACCCGCACGGCATCGCTGACCTGGCCGCTGAACTGCAGGTCCAGCCCCTGGCTGCGGGCCTTGCCGGCGGCGACGCTTTCACCCGTGGCATCGGTGGTGACGACGTTTTCCTTGTCGATCCGGAACAGCGCGACCGTGGCACCGATACGGCTGTCGAACAGATCGAGCTTGAGCCCCGTTTCATAACCCAGGCCTTTCTCCGGCTGGTACACCTGGCCCTGGGTGCCGATGGCGTTGGGCTTGAAGGAGGTCGAGGCATTGGCGAAGACACCGACCTGCGGGGTGAGCTGGTAGAGCAGGCCGGCGCGTGGCGTGGCCACGTCCTTCTCCTGGCTGTTGCTGACGGCCGTCGCGCGGTTCAGCGAGGTCTGCCTGATCCGCTCCAGGCGTACGCCCACCAGGCCGCGCAGGCGGTCGGTGAAGGCAATCTGGTCCTGCAGGTTGAGGGCGTAGCTTTCGGTGCGCTCGAAAAAGTCGTTTGGCCGGGTCAGGGCCGGCTTGGGCTGGCCGTAGACGGGATTGTGGATATCCAGGCCATAGCTCAGCAGCGTGGCGCTCTGGGGATACTTCTGGCTGTTGCGGTAGTTTTCGTACTCCAGGCCGGTCAGGGTCTGGTGCTGCCATCCGGCCCAGTCGAAGGTGCCATGCAGCTCGGCCTGGGTGATGTTGTCATTCCATTCGAAATCGCGTTCGCGGTAGAAACGGGTGAGGGTGGTGCCGACCAGCGCCTGCGGTTCGGAACTTGCGCCCTTGAGCGTGCCCTGGGTGTAGTGGTTGGCCAGGCGCAGCTTCCAGTCATCGTTCAGGTAGTGCTCGAGGGCCAGGTCGAGGGTCTGGTTATCGTTGCGGATCTGCCCGTCGTTCGGTTCCCCCATGAACGTCGAACGCCCGACCGAACCCAGCTCACCGTTGACGGCTGGAATGCCGCGGTCGAACACCGCTTCGGTGCTGGAGAATTCGCTGTCGAGCATCAGCCGGGTATCCGGCGAGAGCTGCCAGCTCAGTGACGGGCTGACGATGCGACGTTCGCTGTCGACATGGTCGCGGAAGCTGCCGTTGTCCTCCACCGCCATGTTGACCCGCCCCAGCAGTTGGCCTTCGCTGTCGAGTGGCGAGTTGAGGTCGAGACTGCTGCGGTAGCGGTCCCAGGAGCCCGCGCTGATGCTCAGGGTGCTGAAGGCTTCGGCCTGTGGGCGTTTGCTCACGATATTCACCAGGCCGCCGGGATCGCCGCGCCCGTAGAGGCTGGCGGCGGGGCCCTTGAGCACTTCGATGCGCTCGATGCCGGAGGTGTCGGGGGCGCTGTAGCTGCCGCGGTTGATGGCGAATCCGTTCCTGTACAGTTCGCCGGTGGTGAAGCCGCGCACGCTGTAGTTGAGGAAGGTCAGTCCCCCGAAATTGTTCTGTCGCGAAACCCCGCCGGCAAAGTCCAGCGCACGGTCGATACGGGTCGTATTGAGGTCCCTGATCACCTGGGCCGGCACCACGTCGATGCTCTGTGGGGTGTCGCGCAGGTCGCTGTCGGTGCGGGTTGCGGTGGCCGAGCGGGTGGCTCGATAGCCCCGCACGGGGCCCTCGGCGCGTTCTTCGACGTACGAGTCGGTGATGGTGATGTCTTCCAGCATCAGGGTGGGGGCTGCTGATACCGGTTGCCCGAGAAGTCCGAGGGTGAAGCCTGCCAGCAGCGGTGCGCGTTGTCTCAAGGTGAAATCTCCATTAATTACGTAATAACATAACATTTTAATGCGAAGAGATTCCATGCCCGGGCTTGGGGGTGGCGACCCTGGCTGGAGGGCCAGGACTTGCGGGCAAGGGGTTGACGACCACCAGGCCAGCCAGCGTTCCTGCGCTGATGGCGTATCGGGCGATCCGGGGAAGCTGGGACCTATCCACTGGCATCGCCGATGTAACCGGTTTCAAAGCCTCTGTAAAAACGCTAAATTAGTCGGCTGTACGCAGTTCCCCCCTTGAGCACGACCCACCATTCGAAAATAGAAGGCGCCGCTCCAAAGCCGCCCGAAGCCGATGAGGAATCACAATGCCTGAGCATGCCCCCGATAACCCGCGCAGGGACTTCCTGCGCAAAACGCTGACCCTGATCCCCGTCGTCACGGTGGCGAGCACGGGGCTGGGCTTTGGCGCCGGCCAACCGAGTGCGGCGCCCGCGCGCGAGCCTCGGGTCCCGGCGCCGGCGCCGCCCAGCCAATACCAGCCGACCTTTTTCAGCGCCGAAGAGTGGGCGTTCCTGCAGGCCGCGGTATCGCGCATCATCCCGGCCGACGAGCTCGGTCCAGGGGCACTGGAGGCGGGTGCCGCCGAGTTCATCGACCGGCAAATGAATACGCCCTACGCCACGGGTGCCCAGTGGTACATGCAGGGCCCGTTCAACGCCGATGCCGCCCCGGAGCTGGGCTATCAGTTGCAACTCAGCCCGCAGCAGATCTACCGCCTGGGTATTGCGGCCGCGCAGGCCTGGTGCAAAACCACCACCGGGAAAAATTTTTCCGAGCAAGACAGCGCTACCCGAGACCATGTTCTCCGCAAGATCGAGTCCGGTGAGGCCGTATTCGAACAAGTGCCGGCCAAGGTGTTTTTCAGCCTGCTGGTGCAGAACACCCGTGAAGGGTTCTTCTGCGACCCGATCCACGGCGGCAACCGCGGCATGGTCGGCTGGACGCAGATCGGCTTCCCGGGCGCCCGGGCCGATTTCATGGACTGGGTCGAGCGCAACGAGCCTTACCCGTTCCCCGCCGTGTCGATTCGCGGCGAGAGGGCATAACCCATGGCCAATGCAATGAAGAAGGTCGACGCGGTGATCGTCGGTTTCGGCTGGGCCGGTGCCATCATGGCCAAGGAACTCACCGAGGCCGGGTTGCAGGTGGTGGCGCTGGAGCGCGGACCGATGCAGGACACCTACCCGGAGGGCAGTTATCCGCAGGTCATCGATGAGCTGACCTACAGCGTGCGCAAGAAGTTGTTCGTCGATGTCTCGAAAGAGACGGTCACCATCCGCCACAGCGTCAACGACGTGGCGCTGCCCAATCGGCAACTGGGCGCCTTTCTGCCCGGCAAGGGCGTCGGCGGGGCGGGGCTGCACTGGTCCGGCGTGCATTTTCGGGTCGACCCGATCGAGCTGCGCCTGCGCAGTCATTACGAGGAACGTTATGGCAAGCGCTTCATTCCCGAGGGCATGACCATCCAGGACTTCGGCGTCAGCTACGAGGAACTCGAGCCGTATTTCGATTTTGCGGAAAAGGTCTTCGGCACCTCGGGTCAGGCCTGGACCGTCAACGGTGAGGTGGTCGGCGAGGGCAAGGGCGGCAACCCCTACGCACCGGACCGCTCCAACCCGTTCCCGCTGCCCTCGCAGAAGAACGTGGTGTCGGCCCGGCTGTTCGAGCAGGCGGCCCACAACCTGGGCTACAAACCCTACAACCTGCCTTCGGCCAACACCTCCGGGCCTTACACCAACCCCTATGGCGCGCAGATGGGGCCGTGCAACTTCTGTGGATTCTGCAGTGGCTACGTGTGCTACATGTATTCCAAGGCCTCGCCGAACGTGAACATCCTGCCGGCGTTGCGCCAGGTGCCCAACTTCGAGCTGCGGGCCAACGCCCATGTGCTGCGGGTCAACCTCGACGACAGCAAGCGCAAGGCCACCGGCGTGACCTACATCGATGCCCAGGGGCGCGAAGTCGAGCAGCCGGCGGACCTTGTGATTCTCGCCGCCTTCCAGTTCAACAACGTGCGCCTGATGCTGCTCTCCGGCATCGGCAAGCCTTACGACCCGATCAAGAACGAAGGGGTCGTGGGCCGCAACTTCGCCTACCAGAACATGGGCACGGTCAAGGCGTTCTTCGACAAGGACACCTACACCAACAACTTCATCGGCGCCGGCGGCAACGGCATCGCGATCGATGATTTCAACGCCGACAACTTCGACCACGGCCCCCATGGCTTCGTCGGTGGTTCGCCGATGTGGGTGAACCAGGCCGGCAGCCGGCCGATCGCCGGTATCGCCAACCCACCGGGTACGCCCGCCTGGGGCAGCGCCTGGAAGAAGGCCACCGCCGATTACTACACCCACCAGGTGTCGATGGACGCCCATGGCGCGCACCAGTCCTACCGCGGCAACTACCTGGACCTGGACCCGACCTACCGGGATGCCTACGGCCAGCCGCTGTTGCGCATGACTTTCGACTGGCAGGAAAACGACATCAGGATGAACCAGTTCATGGTCGACAAGCTGAGCAGGATCGCCCAGGCAATGAATCCCCAATCCATTGCCATCCTCGGCAAGAAGGTCAAGGAGCACTTCAACACCGCCAGCTACCAGACCACTCACCTCAACGGTGGCGCGATCATGGGCAGCGACCCGAAGACCAGCGCCCTGAACCGTTACCTGCAGAGCTGGGACGTGCACAACGTGTTCGTTCCGGGCGCCTCGGCATTTCCCCAGGGGCTGGGGTACAACCCGACCGGCCTGGTGGCCGCGCTGACCTACTGGTCGGCCCGGGCCATTCGCGAGCAGTACCTGAAAAATCCCGGCCCGCTGGTCCAGGCTTGAGGAGCGAGAGAACATGAAGAGACTGTTGATCGCCACCCTCCTGCTCAGTGCCAGTGCAACCGCGCAGGCTGCCGAATCCGACGAGGCGCTGGTCAAGCGCGGCGAGTACCTGGCCCGTGCCGGCGACTGCGTCGCCTGCCACACCGCCAAGGGCGGCAAGCCGTTCGCCGGAGGCCTGGCGATGCCGACGCCGATCGGTACCCTGTACTCCACCAACATCACCCCGGACGCCAGCGGCATTGGCCGCTACAGCTTCGAAGACTTCGACCGGGCGGTACGCAGGGGCATTGGCAAGGATGGCAGCACGCTGTACCCGGCCATGCCGTATCCGTCCTATGCGCGGGTCAATGAGGAGGACATGAAGGCGCTCTACGCCTATTTCATCAAGGGTGTCGAACCCGTTGCGCAGCCGAACCGGGCCACCGATATTCCCTGGCCGCTGAGCATGCGTTGGCCGCTGGCGATCTGGCGTGGCCTGTTCGCACCGGAGGCCAAGGCCTGGGTCGCTCCCGCCAACGCCGATCCGGTCGTCAGCCGGGGGGGCTATCTGGTCGAGGGCCTGGGGCACTGTGGCGCCTGCCATACCCCGCGGGCCTTGACCATGCAGGAAAAGGCCCTCGACCCGCAGGGCGGCGAGCAGTTCCTGGCCGGCAGCGCGCCACTCGAGGGCTGGATTGCCAAGAACCTGCGCGGTGACCACAAGGATGGCCTGGGCAGTTGGAGCGAAGAGCAACTGGTGCAGTTCCTCAAGACCGGTCGCAGTGAGCGCAGCGCGGTGTTCGGCGGCATGAGCGACGTGGTCGAGCACAGCCTGCAATACCTGACCGATGCCGACCTGACCGCCATGGCCCGCTACCTGAAGACGCTGCCACCGAGCCAGGCGGACGACCAGCCCCACGTCTACGACAAGCAGGTCGCGGACGCCTTGTGGAAGGGCGATGACAGCCAGCCGGGGGCGTCGGTCTACATCGACAACTGCGCGGCCTGCCACCGCACCGACGGCCATGGCTACACCCGGTTCTTCCCGGCGTTGGCCGGCAACCCGGTGGTGCAGACCCAGGATCCGACCTCGCTCATCCATGTGGTGCTGGCGGGCGGGACCGTTCCGGCGACGCACGCGGCGCCATCGAACATCAGCATGCCGGCCTTCGGCTGGCGGCTGAGCGACCAGGAGGTGGCCGAGGTGGTCAGCTTCATCCGTACCAGTTGGGGCAACCAGGGGAGTACCGTGACGGCTGGCGACGTGGCCCGGCTGCGCACGCCTGAAACGGACAAGACCTCGGGCAGCGACACGAGGAATGCCATTCGCGACTAGCGGGGCCCCAGGCCGGTTGGCGTCATGGGGCCGGCCTGGGTTTGCGCAGCGATTCCTGAAGCATCCGAGCGAAGACCGGTGGCTGGTTGTCGGCGAATGTTTGTTAACATCCGACGAACGGTAGATGACGTTTGGCGCCGGTTTTGATGTATTGAAACCGGTTTCATTCATCGTCTCGCACAACAATCACAAGAGACCTTCGATGACGGATTTTCCCTCCAACCCGCGCGAGCGGGTCACCATCAGCCAGGTCGCACGGGCTGCCGGTGTTTCAAAAGCGACCGTCTCCCGCTACATCGGCGGTGATCGGCAGTTGCTGGCGGAGGCGACCGCACAACGCATCGCGGACGTCATCCAGCACCTGGGCTACCGCCCAAACCAGATGGCCCGGGGGCTCAAGCGTGGCCAGACGCGCCTGGTCGGCATGCTGGTGGCCGACATCCTCAACCCCTATTCGGTGGCGGTCATGCGCGGCGTGGAAAAAGCCTGCCGGCAGCACGGCTACACCCTGCTGCTGTGCAACACCAACCGCGACGACGAGCAGGAACGTCATCACCTGCAGATGCTGCAGTCATACAACATCGAAGGCCTGATCGTGAACACCCTCGGGCACCATCGGGGCGAACTGGTCGAGCTGCAACGCGACATGCCCATGGTGCTGATCGACCGCCAGTTGCCGGAACTCAATGTCGACCTGGTCGGCCTGGACAATGCCGATGCGCTCGAGCAGGCCCTGGATCACCTGCAGGCCCGCGGCTACCGGGACATCCTCGCGGTGACCGAACCCCTCGACGGCACCAGCTCGCGCCTGGAGCGGGTGCGGGCCTTCAGCGAATCCATTGCGCGCCGTTCGGGCATCCGCCAGCAGATTCTCGAGATCGACTCGAACCTCGAGGATGACCTGGCCAGGTTCCTCGGTTCGAACGGCCATGGCCCGCAGGCCATCTTCACCTGCAACGGGGTCGCCACCCTGGCCGTCACCCGTGCCCTGCATGGCAGGGGCGTGCGACTGTTCGATGACGTCGGCCTGCTCGCGCTGGATGAGCTGGACTGGTACCCGCTGGTCGGCAGCGGCATCACCGCCCTGGCCCAACCGACCGAAGCCATTGGCGTGACGGCGTTCGAGTGCCTGCTCAAGCGCCTGCGCGGCGAGGGCGACGAGCCGAAGCGAATCGATCTCAAGGCTGAGTTGATCGTTCGAGGATCCACTCACCTGAGTCTCTGAACGGTCGTGCAGGGGGCTTTCTGCCGACCAAAAATGAAACCGGTTTCATCAGGATAAGAACAATGCGCTTGAACCCCGTTTCCATCAGTCTCTCCAGCTATGGCGCCGACTTCGTCCGGCAGTCCGGCCAGGAGAGTTTTCTCGAGTTGCTGGCGGCTGCCGGTGTCTTCCGTGTCGAGCTTCGCGAGGAGCTGTTCGAGGACCTGCCGGACACCACGGCCCTGCGTGCCGCGATGGGCGCACTGGGCCTGGAGTGTCTGTTCTCTTCGCCGCTGGAATTGTGGACTGCGCGCGGTGGGCTCGACCCACTGCTGCCGGAGAAGCTGGAACTGGCGGGCCGGCTGGGTGCCGTCGCGCTCAAGGTGTCCCTCGGGCATTACCACCCCGGCTGTGACGTATCGGCCCTGCGGGCGCTGTCGACTCGATACCTGCCCAGGTTGCTGGTGGAGAATGACCAGACCCCGCAGGGCGGAAAGATCGCTCCATTGCTGGGCTTCTTCGAGCGGGTCGAGGCCCTGGCGCTGCCCGTGGGCATGACCTTCGACATCGGCAACTGGCAATGGCAGAACGAGTCGGCGACCCAGGCCGCCCGGCAGTTCGCTCGATGGGTACGGTACGTCCACTGCAAGGCGGTGGAGCGCCAACCCAGCGGGCGCCTGGTGGCCGTGAGGCCACGCGCGGCGGACCTGATGGCCTGGGACAGGTTGTTCGGCGAATTCACCCAGGGCGTCGTGCGCGCCGTGGAATACCCCCTCGTGGGCGCCGACCTGCTGGCACTCACGCGGGGGCAGGTCGATAACCTGGCCCGGCTCGGCCTGGGCGCGGAGGTCAGCCATGTTTGAACACGATGTGTTGTGCTTCGGTGAAACCATGGCGATGTTCGTTGCCGAACAGACCGGCGATCTTGCCCAGGTCAGCCAGTTCGCCAAGCGGATCGCGGGTGCGGACAGCAACGTCGCCATCGGCCTGTCCCGGCTGGGTTTCAAGGTGCGCTGGCTGAGCCGCGTCGGTGACGATTCGCTGGGGCGTTTCGTCATCGACAGCCTGCGTCGGGAGGGGCTGGACTGTGAAGGCGTCGAAGTCGACCGCCGATATGCCACCGGCTTCCAGCTCAAGGAGCGCCGCGACGATGGCCGCGATCCGGGCGTGGAATACTTTCGGCGCAACTCGGCGGCCAGTCATCTGTCACCGGCGATGCTCGCCGGGCAACGGTTGCAGGTCCGGCATCTGCATGCCACCGGCATTCCTCTGGCGCTGTCGCCGACCTGCCGGGCGCTCTCCCATGCCCTGGTGGATGCCATGCGTGAAGCGGGCCGGAGCGTCTCTTTCGATCCGAACCTGCGCCCTTCGTTGTGGCCCGACACCGCCACCATGGTGCGCGAAGTCAACGCCCTGGCGCTGAAGGCCGACTGGCTGCTGCCGGGCCTGGAGGAAGGACGCCTGCTGACCGGGCAACGCGAACCGGCCGATATCGCCGCGTTCTACCTGGACCGTGGGGCCGAGCGGGTGGTGATCAAGCTGGGAGAGCAGGGCGCCTACTTCCGTACGCGGCGTGATGAAGGGCATGTCCCTGCCTTGCCGGTGCCGACGGTGGTGGACACGGTCGGTGCCGGCGATGCGTTTGCCGTGGGCGTGCTCAGTGGGTTGCTCGAAGGCCACGAACTGCCCGAGGCGGTCGCGCGTGGCAACTGGTGCGGCAGCCGCGCCGTGCAGTTCCGTGGCGACATGGAAGGCCTGCCCTTGCGGCATGAACTCGAGGACCTGGACAAGCGCCGGAGCGCTTGAGACATAAACACCGGATTGCCGAAACCTGTTGCGACAACAATAACAAGCTCAGGAGAGTGAATCATGCAAACGACAAGCCTCGCCCGTCGCCGTTGGTGGTACATCATCCCCATCGTCTTCATCACCTACAGCCTGGCCTACCTGGACCGTGCCAACTATGGCTTCGCCGCCGCCTCGGGCATGGCCGAAGACCTCAATATCACCCCGGCGCTGTCCTCGCTGCTGGGGGCGCTGTTCTTTCTCGGCTACTTCTTCTTCCAAGTGCCGGGCGCCATCTACGCCGAGAAACGCAGCGTGAAGAAACTGATTTTCGTCAGCCTCATCCTCTGGGGTGGGCTGGCGACGCTCACCGGCATGGTCAGCAACGTCTACATGCTGGTGGTCATCCGCTTCCTGCTGGGGGTGGTGGAGGCCGCGGTGATGCCGGCCATGCTGGTGTACCTCTGCCACTGGTTCACGCGGGCGGAGCGCTCGCGGGCCAACACCTTCCTGATCCTCGGCAACCCGGCCACCATCCTGTGGATGTCGGTGGTGTCCGGCTACCTCATCCAGCACTTCGACTGGCGCTGGATGTTCATCATCGAAGGCCTGCCCGCCGTGATCTGGGCCTTGCTCTGGTGGCGCCTGGTCGACGACCGGCCGGCCCAGGCCCGCTGGTTGAGCGAGGAGGAAAAGGCGGACCTGCAGGCGGCACTGGCGGCCGAGCAGCAGGGGATCAAGCCGGTCAAGAACTACCGCGAGGCCTTCCGCTCGCCGCAGGTGATCGTGCTGTCGCTGCAGTATTTCTGCTGGAGCATCGGCGTGTACGGCTTCGTGCTCTGGTTGCCGTCGATCCTCAAGCAGGCAGCCAACGTCGACATCGTCCAGGCCGGCTGGTTGTCGGCGGTGCCGTACCTGGCGGCGGTGCTCGCCATGATCGGCGTGTCCTGGGCGTCCGATCGGCTGCAGAAGCGCAAGCGTTTCGTCTGGCCACCGCTGCTGATCGCCGCGCTGGCGTTCTATGGCTCCTATGCCCTGGGCACCGAGCATTTCTGGCTGTCCTACGCGCTGCTGGTGCTCGCCGGGGCCTGCATGTACGCGCCCTATGGCCCGTTCTTCGCGATCGTGCCGGAAATCCTGCCGAGCAACGTCGCCGGCGGTGCCATGGCACTGATCAACAGCATGGGCGCCCTGGGTTCCTTTGGCGGGTCGTGGCTGGTGGGCTACCTCAACGGGGTGACCGGTGGCCCCGGAACCTCCTATCTGTTCATGTGTGGTGCGCTGCTGACCGCTGTCGTGCTGACCGCCGTGCTCAACCCCTCGCAGACGCGGCGCCCGGGGGCCCGTCTGGCCGTAACGCTCTAGGACATACTGGAATGAAGAAGAGAATCGTGTTGTACAAGCGGCTGTCCGCCGACCTGATGGCGCGTTTGCAGGAGCAGGTCGAGGTGACCTGGGTGGACATGGCCCAGCCGGATGGGCTGGCGCGCCTGCGTGACGCCTTGCCCGGTGCCCATGGCCTGCTCGGCGCCAGCCTGCGCATTGACGAGGGCCTGCTGGACCTGGCGCCGCAACTGGAGGTGATTGCCAGCGTGTCGGTGGGCGTGGACAACTACGACGTGGCCGAGCTGAGCCGTCGTCGCGTGTTATTGACCAACACCCCGGATGTGCTGACCGAAACCACCGCCGACACCGGCTTCGCCCTGATCCTGGCCAGCGCCCGCCGGGTCGTCGAGCTGGCCGGCTGGGTGCGCGAAGGCCACTGGCGGGCGAGCCTGGGGCCGGCCCATTTCGGCAGCGACGTGCAGGGCAAGACGCTGGGTATCGTCGGCATGGGGCGCATCGGCGAGGCGCTGGCCAGGCGCGGCGCGGCCGGTTTCGGCATGCAGGTGCTCTACCACAGCCGCACTGCCAGGCCTGAAGTGGAGGCCCGCTACGCGGCGCGCCATTGCCCTCTCGATGAACTGTTGCGGCAGGCGGATTTCGTTTGCCTGACCGTGCCCCTGAGTGCCGAAACCCAGGGGCTGATCGGTCGACGCGAACTGGCCCTGATGAAGCCTGAAGCGATCCTGGTGAACATCGCGCGGGGGCGGGTGGTGGATGAAGCCGCGCTGATCGACGCCCTACGCGAGCGGCGCATTCGCGGCGCCGGCCTGGACGTCTTCAATCAGGAGCCTCTGTCGCCCGATTCACCGCTGCTCAGTCTGGATAACGTCGTGGCGACACCGCACATCGGCTCCGCCACCCATGAGACGCGCGAGGCGATGGCCCGCTGCGCGGTGCGGAACCTGCTGACTGCGCTGGCCGGAAAACGCCCGCCCAATCTGGTCGACGAAGACGTGTGGGGCGCCCTCACGCCTCGGTGCTAGCCTGCTGGCGCAGCCGGCCCAGTAACGCCTGCAACGGATGCAGCACTTCTTTACCGGCCTGGCGCTTGACCTGGCTACGGCAGGAGTAGCCGTCGGCCAGCAGGCGGCCGGCCGGTTGGTAGCGCTCCACCAGCGGCTGCCAGGACTGCGAGTAGATGACTTGCGACGTCTTGGCGTTGCGGGTTTCATGCCCGTAGGTGCCGGACATGCCGCAGCAGCCGCTGGCCAGCACCTGCAACTTCAGGCCAAAGCCGTCGAAGACCTTCTTCCACTGCTCGACGCTGGCCGGCTCGTTGGTGCGCTCGGTGCAGTGCGGCAGGAAGTGGAAGGTCTCTGCCGCCTCCGGTTTCTCCAGCTGCGGCAGGGCGGTCGCCAGCCACTCCTGGGCCAGTACCACGCGTGGCGCGGCATCCTGCTCCAGGGTCTTGGCGTATTCCTGGCGGTAGACCAGGGTCATCGCCGGATCGAGCCCCACTAGCGGGATGCCATGGGCTTCGAGTGCCTTCAGACCCTTGGCGTTGTGGCTCGCGGCCTTCTTGAATGCACCGAGGAAACCCTGGACCTGCAGCGGTTTGCCGTTGGGGGCGAACGGCGCCAGGTAGATGTCGTAGCCCAGCCGGGCGATCAGCTCGATCCATTCGGCCGCCAACGGGGTCTCGAAGTAGCGGGTGAAGGCGTCCTGGACGATGACGACGCTGCGCTGGCGCTGCTCCTCGCTCAGTTTCGACAACTTGTGCGCGGTGGCGGTCTGCACGTTCCAGCGGGCGCAGACCTGGTGGAAGTCCACCAGGCTCAGCAGCGGGCTGTCGACCATGCCGACCACGTGTTCGAGCAGGAACTTGACCGGCCGCGCGTTCATCATGGCGTTGTACAGCCGTGGAAAGCGGGCGATGTAGGGAATGCTGTACTCCAGCGAACCGACCACGTAGTCCTTCAGCGGTCGCAGGTAGCGGTTGTGGTAGAGCTCGAGGAAGCGCGAGCGGAAGTCCGGTACGTTGACCTTCACCGGGCACTGGCCCGCACAGGACTTGCAGGCCAGGCAGCCGGCCATCGCCTCATAGACTTCATGGGAGAAATCTTTCTCGCCCAGTTGCTTGCCGACGCTGTTGCGCACCTTGGCCAGCAGGTTGCCGACGCTGAAGCGGCTGGTCACGTCGCCGAGCAGGTCGGCGCCCTGGGCGCCCTGCAGGCGCAGCCATTCGCGCACCAGCGAGGCACGGCCCTTGGGCGAATGAATGCGGTTGCGCGTGGCCTTCCAGGACGGGCACATCGCGTCATCGGGGTCGAAGTTGTAGCAGGCACCGTTGCCGTTGCAGTGGGCGGCGGTGTGGTAGCTCTGCCAGACGCGCTCGTCGATCTGCCGGTCGAGCTCGCCGCGCAGGACGACTTCGTCGACCTTGGTCAGGGTGGCCTCGCTGACGCTCGACGGCGTGGCGATCTTGCCCGGGTTGAGCTGGTTGAACGGGTCGAACGCCGCCTTGATCGCCTGCAGCGACGGGTACAGCGGGCCGAAGTAGGCCGGCGAGTACTCCGAACGCAAGCCCTTGCCATGCTCGCCCCACAGCAGGCCGCCGTATTTCTGGGTGAGGGCGGCCACGCCATCGGAGATCGGGCGGATCAGCGCCGCCTGGCGCGGGTCCTTCATGTCGAGGATCGGCCGCACGTGCAGCACGCCGGCGTCCACGTGGCCGAACATGCCGTATTCGAGCTGGTGCGAATCGAGCAGCGCACGGAACTCGGCGATGAAGTCCGCGAGGTTTTCCGGCGGCACGGCGGTGTCTTCGACGAACGGCTGCGGACGGGCTTCGCCCTGGACGTTGCCGAGCAGGCCCACCGAGCGCTTGCGCATGGTGTAGACGCGTTTCACCGCCTCGCCGCCGACCGCCAGGGTGTGGCCCAGGCGCACCACGCTGGTGTCGTTTTTCAGGTGTTCGATGAAGTCATGAACGCGCCGCTCCAGCTGCTCCTGGTCGTCGTCGCTGAATTCGATCAGGTTGATGCCCAGGGTCTGCTGGCCGGGGATCGGCGGGAAGTACTCGGCCACGCCGTGCCAGACGATGTCCTGCATCGCCAGCCTCAGCACCTTGGAGTCCACGGTCTCGATGGACAGCGGCTTGAGCGCCATCAGCGCCTTGGCGTCGCGCAGGGCATCCATGAAACCGGCGTATTGCACGTTCACCAGGATGCTGTGGCGCGGGATCGGCAGCACATTGAGCCTGGCCTCGACGATGAAGCCCAGCGAGCCTTCGGAACCGCACAGGATGCTGTTGAGGTTGAAACCGCCGTCCTCCTCGCGCAGGTGTGCCAGGTCATAGCCGGTCAGGCAGCGGTTGAGCGGCGGAAAGGTGTCCTTGATCAGTTGCGCCTGCTGGTCGGCGATGTCGCGGGTGCAGCGGTAGACGCTGCCGACCAGGTCCTGCCGGGCCGCCTCTCGGTCGGCCTGGTCGGCGGCGATCGGCTGGCTGTCGAGGCGCTGGCCGCCGAGCAGCACGGTCGACAGGGCGAGCACGTGATCGCGGGTCTTGCCGTAGGTGCAACTGCCCTGGCCACTGGCGTCGGTGTTGATCATGCCGCCGATGGTGGCTCGGTTCGAGGTCGACAGTTCAGGGGCGAAGAACAGGCCGTGGGGCTTGAGGGCGGCGTTCAGTTGGTCCTTGACCACGCCACTCTGCACCCGGACCCAGCGCTCCTCGACGTTGATTTCGAGGATGCTGTTCAGGTGCCGGGAAAGGTCGACCACGATACCGTCGGTCAGCGACTGGCCGTTGGTGCCGGTGCCGCCGCCGCGCGGGGTGAGCACCACGGAGCGGTACTGCGGGTGGGCGGCGAGTTTCGCCACCAGCTCGACATCGGCGTAGGTTTTCGGGAACACCGCTGCCTGGGGCAGGCGCTGGTAGATCGAGTTGTCGGTCGCCAGCACCGTCCGGGAACCCAGGTCGCCGGCGATTTCCCCCTGGAAGCCTTCGCTGGCCAGTTGTGTCAGGAAGCGCTCGTAGGCGTCGGTTTGACCATGGGTGGGGGCAAGGCGGGCGATCATGGGTGACGGTTCCTGCAGGCTGATTCGTTTTTATATTCGCTAAACGTATGCTCAGGACTGAGCCAGTGTCGAGGCGAAGCGGTATAGTTTCGATTATTTGCGGATGAGACGCCGCTTACAAACGTAAAACACGCAGCCTTTGCATGAGCTTTATGAATGAATCCTAGACGCCTCACTCCTTCGATGTCGGTACTGGTGGCCTTCGAGGCGGCGGCTCGCCATGGCAGCTTCACCAAGGCGGCAGACGAGTTGCTGCTGACCCAGAGCGCGGTGAGCCGGCAGGTCCAGGCGCTGGAGACGCTGCTGGGGGTCGAGCTGTTCCTGCGTGACGGCCGGCGCATCGAACTGACGGCGGCCGGGGCGTTGTACCAGCATGAGTTATCGGCAGCCCTGGGGCGGATTCGCAGCGCGACCCTGAAGACCATCGCTTTCCGCTCCCAGGAGGGCGTGCTGCACCTGGGCGTGCTGCCGACGTTCGGTTCGAAGTGGCTGCTGCCGCGGATGAACGATTTCTATGCCAGGCACCCGGATATCGTGGTGCACATTCATTCGCGGATCATCCAGGCCGACCTGGCCAGTGCCGCCGGCGAGATGAATGCGATCATCTACGCCGGCTCCGGTTCCTGGCCGGGCTTCATGTCGCACAAGCTGCTGACCGAGGAACTGGTGGTGGTGGCCAGTCCTTCGGCCCTGCCCGAATACCGCACGGCGACGCCGGTCGAGATCGCCACCAGTCATTCGCTGCTCAACGTCGTGTCCCGGCCCAATGCCTGGTCGGATTGGTTCGAGCACAACGGCCTGGATCACCGCCTGATGCGTCCGGGGCCCGGCTTCGAACTCACCAGCCACCTGATCCAGGCGGCGGTCGCCGGTATCGGCATCGGCCTGGTGCCGCGGGTGCTGGTGCAGGACGAGATCCGGGCGGGCTCGCTGGTGGTGCTGTTCGAGCCCATGAAAAGCGGCAAGAGCTATTACCTGGCGTATGCCAATCGCTATCAGAACCTGCCGTCGCTGGTCGCGTTCAGCGAGTGGCTGCTGAGCCTGCCGTTTCCCGAAGAGGAAGGTTGAGAACAGTCGTATCCGCTAGGGCTGACCACCGAGTTCCCGACTGATCGCCCGCGCACCCGGTTCGTACTGATTGTGGCGCTTGTTCAGGTAACCCTGTCGGTCAGCGTGGACAGGATGCGATACACCGCCGAGGTCGTGACGCCCAGCTGTGCCGCGATCTTCGGCATGCTCAGGCTGCGCGTGCGGACGCTGAACATGCCCCGCACGCCCAGGCCACGGGCGAGGGCGGGGACGCGGTCGCCGGTGTCGCGCGCGAGCGTTTCCGGCAGGTTCATGAGGCAATCCTCCTCGATAGCTCCTGTGGGGGGCCCACAGGGGACAACGGCTACAGGGCGTCGAGGCTCAGCAGTTGCCCGTCGAACTCGGCCATGGCATCGAGCACGGCGTCCCTGAAGTAGGCCAGCGAAGCGCGGTCGCAGAGGATCTGGAAGGTCGGCTGGGTGTTGCCGCCGAGGTTGACCACGATCACGTTGATCCGCGCCGCCGAGGTCTGGGCCACGGCCCCCGGTGCGAAGGCCTGGAGGCGCAGGTCGACGCCACAGAGCTTGGCCATGACCTCGGCGATGCACACGCCACCCAACTGCATCCAGGCATGACTGTCCTGGCGCGGCAGCAGGTAGTGGGCGCCGTGTCCCAGCGCCCAGCGCGCCTCTTCGTGGGCGATGCGTGCGCCACGGTCAGCCAGGCTGCCGAGGATCAGGTACTCGGTCTGCGACAGGCGCGCCACGTGGCTGCCGTCGTCCTGGGTGACGGCGCGGTTGGGCGCCTCGGGCAGGCTGAAACCGCGCTCCTGCAGGTAGGCGGCGCTCTGCGGGCCACGAAAGCCGACCCGCGGCAGGTCGGTCAGATCGACCAGGGTACATTGCGCGGGTACGCCGTCCGGGTGTCGGGCAGCCGCGATGGGACGTTCGGTAATGAGGCTGGACATGTCAGAGCTCCTGGCGCTGGTTTTCAGGGTCGAAGAACGGCAGCTTCACCACCGTGGCCTGGACGATCACGCCGCCCTCGACCCGGATCGGAATCTGCTGGCCGGGCGTGGCCTGGTCGAAGGCGGCATAGGCCAGGCCGATGATCCGGTCGAGGGTCTGCGAGTATTCGCAGGAGGTCACGTTGCCGCTGATGTCCGGGCCCTTGAGCACCAGGTGGCCTTCCAGCGGTTGCGGGCTGCCCTTGGGCAGGGTGAAACCGACCAGCTTGCGCTTCTGCGGCTGGGCCTCGAGGATGTCCACCGAGCGGCGGCCGACGAAGAACGGCTTGTTGCGGCTGACCGCCCAGTCCATGTCGATCTCGGCCGGGTGGGTCATGCCATCGGTGTCCTGGCCGATGATCACGTGGCCCTTTTCCAGGCGCAGCAGGCGTTGGGTCTCGACGCCGAACGGGCGGATGTCCCAGGCCTTGCCGGCCGCCATCAGCGCGTCCCACAGTTGCAGGGCATGGCGCGCTGGCACATGGATTTCATAGCCCAACTCGCCGACGAAGCCGACTCGCAGCAGGCGGGCCTTGATCCCGGCCACCGTACCCTGGCGCACCGCCAGGTAGGGGAATCCCTCGGGTGACAGGTCGAGGTCGTTGCAGACTTTCTCCAGCACCTTGCGCGAGTCCGGCCCGGCCACGTTGACCGCGCAAATCGCCGCGGTGACGTTGGCGACATCGACGTCCAGCCGCCACTGGGCATTCCACTTGAGCATCTGCTGGTAGATACGGTCCACGCCGCTGGTGGTGGCGGTCACGTAGAAGTGGTGGTCGGCGAAGCGCGCGCAGACACCGTCGTCGATCACCACGCCGTGCTCGTTGGTCATCAGCGCATAACGCGAACGGCCCACCGGCTGCTTGAGGAAGGCGAAGGTGTACATCCGGTTGAGCAGTTCGGCGGCGTCCGGGCCGCGCACGTCCAGGCCGCCGAGGGTCGAGACGTCGATGATGCCGACCTTGTTGCGCACATGCAGCGCCTCGGCCTGCATGCAGGCGTCACGCTGGCTGGGCTTGCCGTAGTAGGCCGGACGCTGCCAGATCCCGGCCGGCATCATCTTCGCCCCGGCATCGAGGTGGCGCTGGTGCATCGGCGTCTGCCGGTACGGGTCGAAGGCGCGGCCGGCGACGTGGGCCAGCTTTTCCGCCTCGAACGGCGGGCGGGCGGTGGTCACGCCGGTCTCGCTGACGCTGCGCTGGGTCGAGGAGGCGACCAGTCGCGCGGTCGGCAAGGCCGAATGACGACCCTGGGACGGGCCCATGCCGACCGTGGAGAAGCGCTTGACCAGTTGCACGTCGCGGTAGCCGAGGCGGGTGGCATTGACGATGTCGCGCACCTGCAGGTCTTCATCGAAGTCGACGAAGTCCTTGCCCTTGGGGTGCGGGAAGATCGGCCAGGGGAAGTTGACCGGGGCCTCGCTGCGCAGCGGCAGCGGTTTGGCGACGGGCTCCAGGTTCAGCGCGGTGACGATCTGCGCCGCCGCGTCGATGGCATCGGCCAGCACGTTGTCCAGCGCGTGGTAGCCATGGGCGGAGCCGGCGACGCGCAGGTTGCGCGGCAGCCCGCTGAGGGTGAACGCCGCCAACTGGTCGTCGTAGGCCAGCTTGCCGCCGGCCTGGCACAGCAGTTGGTAGACCGGCATGTAGCCGCCGGACATGCACAACAGGTCGCAGTCCAGGATCAGCCCCTGCTGGGCGACCTGGCCCTGCCCGGTGATCTTGCGGATATCGACGCCGCTGACATGGCGCAGGCCCTTTTCATGCCGGGCCTCGTACACCGTGCTGCCGGGGTGGCAGGGGATGCCGCGTTTTTCCAGTTCCAGCAGCAGTTCGCGGTTGGCCGGGTGAGGGCGCATGTCGATCAGCGCGGCGACCTCGACACCCTGGTCGTTCAGGTCCAGCGCGGCGAGGTAGCCGTCGTCGTTGCCGGTCAGGACCACGGCACGCTGGCCCGGTTTTACCGCGTAGAGCTTCATCAGCCGCTGCGCGGCGCTGCAGAGCATCACCCCGGGCAGGTCGTTGTTGCGGAAGATTACCGGCTGGTCGAACGCGCCGCTGGCGATCAGGCACTGGCTGGCGCGGACCTTGTACATCCGCTTGCCCTGGATCACCGGCAGGTAGTTGTCGGTGAACCAGGCATTGCAGGTGGCCTGTTTCAGCACGCGGATATTGGCGTGATTTTCCACCGCATCGACCAGCTCCCGGCGCAGGCTGTCGGCACGCTGGCCGTCGAGGTCGAAGCGGGCGTAGGTCAGCGAGCCGCCGAGGATCGGCTGTTGCTCGACCAGCAGCACCTTGGCCCCGGCATTGGCCGCGCTCAGCGCTGCCTGCAGGCCGGCCGGGCCGGCCCCGATCACCGCGAGGTCGGCGAACAGGTAGGCCTTGTCGTAGTACTCGGGCTGAAAGCTCAGGTCGAGCACACCCAGGCCGGCCTTTTTGCGAATGATCGGCTCCCACAGCTTCCAGGCGCCCCGGGGCTTGTAGAAGGAGCGGTAGTAGAAGCCCACCGGCATGAACCTGGAGAACTTGCCGAGGTAGGCGTCGCGGTCATGGTCCAGCGATCCGCTGAAATTCTGCCCGGTCACCTGCACGCCGCCTTCGAGCGGGTGGGTATCGGCCAGCACGTTGGGTTCACGCGGCAGTTGCACCAGGGTGTTGGCGTCCTGCCCCGCCATGGTCAGCGGGCCACGCGGGCGGTGGTACTTGAACGAGCGTGAGAGCAAAAAGCGGCCATTGGCGAGCAGGGCGCTGGCGATGCTGTCACCGGCAAAACCCTGGTAGGGTTTGCCATCGAAGCTGAAGTCGAGCGGCTGGCTGCGGTCGATCAGCAGGCCCATGGGCATGGGGAGGCGGTTCATCGCACGGTCTCCTGGGTGGTCGCGGCAGTGAAGTCAACGCGGGTGTCGAACAGTTCCCCGGGGTCGAAGGTGCGCAGGATCTCGTCGCTGCCGGTATGACGTTCGGCCAGGAACCAGTAGCTGGACGGGGTGTGCAGCCACCATTCGCGGACCACGCCGAGGGTGTCTTCGCTGTTGAACACGTAGTCGGCCCATTGCGCATCGCTGCAGGTCTGCGGGTCGGGCATCCGCTTGAATTCGCCGCCGTAGGTGAATTCGCTGATGTTGCGCGGTCCGTTGAGCGGACAATTCATCACTTTCATGTTCCGCTCCTCAGTGGCTGGCCGCTGTCGCGCCCATTTCGTTGACTTGCCGGAAGGTGGAGAAGCGCTCGAGGCCGAACGGCCTGATCAGTTCCGGTACCTTTCCGCCGCTGGCGACCAGCTCGGCCATGGTCTTGCCGCAGATCGGCGTGGCCTTGAAACCCCAGGTGCCCCAGCCGGCGTCCAGGTAGTAGTTCTTCACCGGCGACAGGCCCATGATCGGGCTGTAGTCCGGGGTCATGTCGGTGATCCCGGCCCACTGGCGCATCAGCTTGGCGTTGGCCAGGAACGGGAACATCTCGATGGCATGGGCCAGCAGGCTTTCCTTCAGGTCCAGGGTCGAGCGGGTGTTGAACAGCGGGTAGGGGTCGGAGCCGCCCCCGAACACCACTTCGCCACGGCTGGTCTGCTGCACGTAGCAGTGCAGGGCCGAGGAACTCACCAGCGGGTCGAGGAACGGCTTGAACGGCTGGGTGACCATGGCCTGCAGCGGGAAGGTCTGGATCGGCGAGCGGATGCCGGCCTTTTTCATCAGTTGCGAACTCATGCCGGCCACGGCCTGTACCGCGCAGCCGCAACGGACGGTGCCGCGGTTGGTCTTCACCGCGATGATCGTGCCGTGGTCGATGAGCAGTTCCTGGACCTCGGTGAGCGGGTGAATCTCCACGCCGCGCTTGGCGGCCTGCTTGGCATAACCCCACGCCACCGCGTCGTGGCGGGCGGTGGCGCCGTCGATGTGCCACAGGCCGGCGAGCACTGGCAGGTGGCCGGGATCGAGGTTGAGCGTGGGCACCAGTTCGCGGATCTGCTGACGGTCGATCATTTCCGTGCGGCCGCCGAAGTGCTTGTTGAGCTCGGCGCGCTGGCGGAACGAACGCACGGTCGCATCGGTGTGGGCCAGGGTCAGCTGGCCGCGATGGGAGTACATGATGTTGAAGTCGAACTCGTTGGACAGGCCCTCGAACATCCGCACCGACTCGGCGTAGAAACGCACGCCTTCGCTGGTCAGGTAGTTGGAACGGATCACCGCCGTGTTGCGCGCGGTGTTGCCACCGCCCAGGTAGCCCTTTTCCAGCACCGCGATGTTGCTGATGCCGTGGTACCTGGAGAGGTAGTAGGCGGTGGCCAGACCGTGGCCGCCACCGCCGATGATGACCACGTCGTAGGACGGCTTGAGTTCCTTCGGCGCGGGCAGGTCGACCTCGACCGGGTATTGCGAGCCGAGCCCGTATTTCAATAGATGGAATGGCATAGGGCCTCCAGGTGACGGCGTTGTGCGTGGGCCTGCTGAACGGCAGCGGTCACCGTGTTCTTCATCAGGAAGGCGATGGTCATCGGGCCGACGCCACCGGGTACCGGGGTGATGGCCGAGACCTGGGGCAGGGCACTGTCGAAGTCGACGTCGCCGACCAGGCGACTGCGCCCTTCGTCATCGATGCGGTTGATGCCGACGTCGATCACCACCGCGCCGGGCTTGAGCCAGCCGCCATCGATCAGGCGCGGGCGGCCGACGGCGGCGACCACGATGTCGGCCTGGCGGCACAGGGCCTTCGCATCGACGCTGCGCGAGTGGACCACGGTGACCGAACAGTGGGCCTTGAGCAGCAGGGCGGCCATGGGTTTGCCGACGATATTCGAGCGGCCGATCACCACCGCGTGCTTGCCGCTCAGGTCGCCGCAGGCGTCTTCGAGCAATTGCATGCAGCCACTGGGGGTGCAGGGCGTCAGCACGTCGCGGCCCTGGTTCAGACCGCCGACGTTCTCGCTGTGGAAACCGTCGACATCCTTGCCCGGGGCAATGGCCTGCAGGGCACGGATTTCCTCGATATGGGCCGGTAGCGGCAACTGCAACAGGATGCCGTTGACGCTGGTGTCCTCGTTCAACTCGGTAATCAGGCTGAGTAGCTGCGCCTGTGTCGTATCGGCGCCCAGCCGGTATTCCAGCGAGCGGATTCCGGTCTCCTCGGCGCGCAGGATCTTGTTGTGCACGTAGACCTGGCTGGCCGGGTCCTGGCCCACGAGAATCACCGCGAGCGCCGGTTCGATACCGGCCTGCTTCAGTTCCCGCACCTCGGCCTTGACCCGGGCCAGTAGCCGCGCCGCGGCGGCCTTGCCATCGATCAGCTTGGGAGTACTCACCGGAAGATCACCGTTCTGTCGTTGTTGAGAAATACGCGGTGTTCCAGGTGGTACTTCACCGCCTTGGACAGGGCCACGGTCTCGGTGTCGCGCCCGGTGGCGACCAGGTCATCCGGCAGGTAGACATGGTCGACCCGTTGCACTTCCTGCTCGATGATCGGCCCCTCGTCGAGGTCGCTGGTCACGTAGTGGGCGGTGGCCCCGATCAGCTTCACGCCGCGCTCGTAGGCCTGGTGATAGGGCTTGGCGCCCTTGAAACCGGGCAGGAACGAGTGGTGGATGTTGATCGCCCGGCCCGAGAGTTGCCTGCACAGGTCGTCCGAGAGGATCTGCATGTAGCGGGCGAGCACCACCAGCTCGGTGCCGGTTTCGTCGACCACTTTCATCAGCGCCGCCTCCTGCTGGGCCTTGGTCTCTCTGGTCACCGGCAGGTAGATGAAGCGGATGCCCTCGCGCTCGGCCATGGGCCGCAGGTCCAGATGGTTGGAGACGATGGCGGTGATGGTCATGTCCATCTCGCCCTTGTGGTAGCGGTACAGCAGGTCGGTGAGGCAGTGGTCGAATTTGCTCACCATCAGCAGCACGCGCATCGGCTCGCGGGTGTCGTGCAGTTCCCAGTGCATGTCGAAGGCCTGGGCGACTTCGGCGAAACCGGCCTTGATCCCGCTGATATCGCCGCTGTGGCCGTCGTTGAAACGGAACACCGCGCGCATGAAGAACTTGCCGCTGAAATCGTCGTCGAACTGCGCCATTTCACCGATATAGCAGCCGTTGCCGGCCAGGTACGAGGTCACCGCCGCGACGATGCCGGAGGTCGCCGGACAACTGATCTTGAGAATGAAAGGGTTCTTTTCGTGTTGCATGGCATGTCCTCTGGAGAGTGGCGGCAGCTCGGCGCAAAGCGAAATTCGGTGAGAACAGCAATGTTGTAGGTGAATAAAAATTCCTGGTAGGAATTAAATATTCTTTTTTGCGTTTTATAGGCGAAAGGAAATGGCACGTCCAGAGATTTCTGGAAACTTTTTTAACTGGTGGGAAATTTTCGGAGGGAGGGGAACCGGGGGCGTTATTCCCCCGACGCACCGTAATTCATGATCGACAGCAGGCGGATCGGTACCTGTACCAGTTTCTCCGGGCCATGGGGAATTTCGCCGTCGAAGGTCAGGCTGTCGCCGGCCTCCATCGGGTACAGCTGGTTGCCGTGGCGGTAGACCAGTTCGCCTTCGAGCAGGTGCAGGAACTCGGTGCCGGGGTGGGAGAAGGTCGGGAACTCCTCGCTGGCGTCGTCCATGGTCACCATGTACGCCTCGAAGCTCTTCTTCGGCCCGCGGGTGTGATTGAGCAGGTGGTAGGTGTGGCCCTTCTCGGTACCACGGCGCACCACCTCCAGCCCTTCGTCGCGCTTGACCAGCAGCGCGCTGCCGCCTTGCTGGTCGTACTGGCTGAACAGCTTGGACATCGGCATGCCGAGCACGTCGCACAGGCGGCTGAGGATATCCAGGCTGGTGGACACCTGGGCGTTCTCGATCTTGCTCAACATGCCCTGGCTGATGCCGGCGATGCGCGCCACGTCGGCCAGTTTCAGTTCCTGGGCCTGGCGCTGGCGCTTGATCTGGATGCCGAGGTACTGCTCGAGCTTGAGCTTGGGTGGTGCTTCGTCAGGCGTGTTCATCGGTTTTGCACGGTTTCCGTTCAATAATTTTAAATTCGCACCAGTAATGTGCGAGGCGGGCTTCGGCCGCTCGTTCGGCGACGGATTATTCCCTCGGTGAAAACGAGTTTCCCATATATACAGAGGAAATGCCGCAATCCCGACGCTCGTGACCCGGGTCGGCAGACTTGGCAAGGCCATTGCATTCCTATTGGGAAAATAAGTTTCCTGATTGGAATAAGTTTCGGCCAGGAAGCGAAACGACGGTTCCCAACCACAACGTCTTGCCTTTCGCCAGGAGTGAACGCTCATGTTGCCACCCGAAACACAGCGGCTGATCGAGGAGCACGGGATCAAATATGTGCTGGCTCAGTTCGTCGATATCCACGGTTCGTCCAAGACCAAATCGGTGCCGGTTTCGGGTCTGGAGATGGTTGCGCAAGAGGGTGCGGGGTTCGCCGGGTTTGCCATCTGTGGCATGGGCATGGAACCCCACGGCCCGGACTTCATGGCCCGGGGCGACCTGTCGTCGCTGACCCCGGTGCCGTGGCAGAAGGGCTACGGCCGGGTCGTGTGCATCGGCCACGTCGACGGCAAGCCCTGGCCCTACGATAGCCGCTACGTGCTGCAGCGCCAGGTCGAGCGCCTGAGCGATCGTGGCTGGACGCTCAACACCGGCCTCGAACCCGAGTTCAGCCTGTTTCGCCGTGACGTCAGCGGCGCGCTGCAACTGGTCGACGCCAGCGATGCCCTGGACAAGCCCTGCTACGACTACAAGGGCCTGTCGCGCTCGCGCGAGTTTCTCGAACGTCTGACCGAAGCCCTGCAGCCGGTGGGCTTCGACATCTATCAGATCGACCACGAGGACGCCAACGGTCAGTTCGAGATCAACTACACCTACAGCGATGCCATGGAGTCGGCGGACCGCTTCACCTTCTTCCGCATGGCCGCCGGCGAGATCGCCAACGACATGGGCATGATCTGCTCGTTCATGCCCAAGCCCGATCCGAAACGCGCGGGCAACGGCATGCACTTCCACCTGTCGATCAGCAGCGCGACCAGCAAGAACCTGTTTCACGACCCCAGCGACCCGAGCGGCATGGGCCTGTCGAAGCTGGCCTATCACTTCGCCGCCGGGTTGCTGGCCCACGGCCCGGCGCTGTGCGCGTTCGCCGCGCCCACGGTCAACTCCTACAAGCGCCTGGTGGTCGGCAACTCGCTGTCCGGCGCCACCTGGGCCCCGGCGTTCATCGCCTTCGGCGCCAACAACCGCTCGGCCATGGTCCGCGTGCCCTATGGCCGCCTGGAGTTCCGCCTGCCGGATGCCGGTTGCAACCCCTATCTGGTCAGCGCCGCGATCATCGCCGCGGGCCTGGATGGCATCGACCGCAAGCTGGAAATCGACAACGTTTGCAACGAGAACCTCTACAAGCTGAGCCTGGAGGAGATCGCCGCCCGCGGCATCAGGACCCTGCCGCAGTCGCTCAAGGAGGCCTGCGATGCCCTGGAAACCGACCCGCTGTTCGCCGAAGTACTGGGCGGGGAGATCGTCGGCGAGTTCATCAAGCTCAAGCGCATGGAGTGGGTGGAGTACAGCCGCCATGTGAGCGATTGGGAAGTGCAGCGCTACACCGAGTTTTTCTGATCCATCCGTCTTGACCAACCGTTTCCGACGCCCTGCCCAGGGGCCGGGCGTCTTCTGCCCAGGAGTTTGCGATATGTGTGGAATTGTAGGGCTTTACCTGAAGAATCCGGCGCTGGAGTCCCGGCTCGGCCAACTGTTCGAGCCGATGCTCGAAGCCATGACCGACCGGGGGCCGGACAGCGCCGGCTTTGCCATCTATGGCGATGAAGTGGGGGAGGGCTGGGTCAAGCTGACCTTGCAGGCGAGCACCGAAGGCTTCGACTTCAAGGCCCTGGTCGAGACGCTGCAAGCCCGGCTGGCGGCACCGCTGGACTGGTTCCAGAACGCCAGCGCCATCGTACTCAAGATCCGTGCCGAAGAGGCGCCGGTGCGTGCCGCACTGGCGGAGCTGGCACCGCAGGTGCGCATCATGAGCGCCGGCCAGAGCATCGAGATCCTCAAGGGCATGGGCCTGCCCAGGGAGATTGCCGAGCGTTTCGGCCTGGCGTCGATGAAGGGCAGCCACATCATCGGCCACACCCGCATGGCCACCGAAAGCGCGGTGACCCTGGAAGGCAGCCACCCGTTCTCCACCGGCGCCGACCTGTGCCTGGTGCATAACGGCTCGCTGTCCAATCACTCGCGCCTGCGCCAGAACCTGCGTCGTGAGGGCATCCACTTCGAGACCGAGAACGATACCGAGGTGGCGGCCGGCTACCTGGCCTGGCGCCTGCAACAGGGGGATTCGCTGAAGACTGCGCTGGACAAGTCCCTGGAAGACCTCGACGGCTTTTTCACCTTTGCCATCGGCACCCGCAACGGCTTCGCGGTGATCCGCGACCCGATCGCCTGCAAGCCGGCAATCCTCGCCGAGACCGACGACTACGTCGCCATGGCCTCGGAATACCAGGCGCTGTCGAGCCTGCCGGGCATCGACAAGGCCAAGGTCTGGGAGCCTGTCCCCGCCACCCTGTACATCTGGGAACGCCAGTCGGCTTAAGGAGCACACACATGAAAACCATCGATCTTTCCACCAGCACCGTGCGTGAGCTGAACCAGGCCCTGCACGATCAGGCCCGGCAACTTGGAGAACGCGAATGGCTCGTGACTCACCCCAACGGTGCGCACAACCTGGCGGTGGGCGTCAACGAAGCGGTGTCCGTGGATATCCAGGGGCACGCCGGCTACTACTGCGCGGGCATGAACCAGAAGGCCTCGATCACCGTGCACGGCAACGTCGGGGTCGGCTGCGCCGAAAACATGATGTCCGGCTCTGTGCGGGTCAAGGGCAGTGCCTCGCAGGCCGCGGGCGCCACGGCCCACGGCGGGCTGCTGGTGATCGAGGGCGATGCCGGGGCCCGCTGCGGCATCTCGATGAAGGGCATCGACATCGTGGTCGGCGGCAGCATCGGCCACATGAGCTGCTTCATGGGCCAGGCCGGGCGCCTGGTGGTGTGCGGCGACGCGGGCGATGCGCTGGGCGACTCGCTGTACGAGACCAGGATCTTCGTCAAGGGCAAGGTCGAGTCTCTGGGCTCGGACTGCATCGAGAAGGAGATGCGTCCCGAGCACCTCGAGGAACTGCAGGCCCTGCTGAACCAGGCCGGCTTCAACGAAAAGGCCAGCGACTTCAAGCGCTACGGCTCGGCCCGCCAGCTCTACAACTTCAAAGTCGACAACGCCAGCGCGTACTGATCCAGGAGCCCGAACATGAGTGAATCCACCACCCCGAAAACCGCTCCGGTCCTGCGTGAGTCGGCCACCTTCGATCGCCTGACCATCCAGGAAATCCAGCGGGCCGCCGAAACCGGCATCTATGACATCCGTGGTGGCGGCACCAAGCGCAAGCTGCCGCACTTCGATGACCTGCTGCTGCTCGGTGCCAGCGTTTCGCGCTACCCGCTGGAAGGCTATCGCGAGAAATGCGGTACCGACGTGATCCTCGGCAACCGCTTCGCCAGGAAGCCGATCCACCTGAAGATCCCGGTGACCATCGCCGGCATGAGCTTCGGCGCATTGTCGGCCAACGCCAAGGAAGCCCTGGGCCGTGGCGCGACCATCGCCGGTACCAGCACCACCACCGGCGACGGCGGCATGACGCCCGAAGAGCGCGGCCAGTCGCGGCACCTGGTCTATCAGTACCTGCCCTCGCGCTACGGCATGAACCCGGACGACCTGCGCAAGGCCGACGCCATCGAGATCGTCCTGGGGCAGGGCGCCAAGCCGGGCGGCGGCGGCATGCTGTTGGGCATGAAGGTCACCGAGCGGGTGGCCGGCATGCGCACCTTGCCGATCGGTGTCGACCAGCGTTCGGCCTGTCGCCACCCGGACTGGACCGGCCCGGACGACCTGGCGATCAAGATCGCCGAGATCCGCGAGATCACCGACTGGGAGAAACCGATCTACGTGAAGATTGGCGCCAGCCGCCCCTATTACGACGTCAAGCTGGCGGTCAAGGCCGGTGCCGACGTGATCGTGCTCGACGGCATGCAGGGCGGCACCGCTGCGACCCAGGAAGTGTTCATCGAACACGTCGGTATCCCGATTCTGCCGGCGATTCCCCAGGCGGTGCAGGCGCTGCAGGAAATGGGCATGCACCGCAAGGTGCAACTGATCGTCTCCGGTGGCATCCGCAACGGTGCCGACGTGGCCAAGGCCATGGCCCTGGGCGCGGACGCGGTGGCCATCGGCACGGCGGCGCTGATCGCCCTGGGTGACAACCACCCGCGCCTGGACGAGGAATTGAAGAAGATCGGCTCGGCCGCCGGTTTCTACGACGACTGGCAGAACGGCCGTGATCCGGCGGGTATCACCACCCAGGACCCGGAGCTGTCGAAACGCCTGGACCCGGTGGAGGGGGGGCGCAGGTTGGCCAACTATTTGCGTGTGTTGGTGCTGGAGGCGCAGACCATGGCCCGTGCCTGCGGCAAGTCCCACCTGCATAACCTCGACCCCGAGGACCTGGTGGCCTTGACCGTCGAGTCCGCTGCCATGGCCCGGGTGCCGTTGGCCGGGACCTCGTGGATTCCCGGACAGCGGTACTAGGTACGGACAGGGGCTACCGGCTCTTTTGATGATCGTTCCCACGCTCGGCGTGGAAACGCAGCCCGTGACGCTCTGCGTCGCAAGAGCGGACGCTGAGCGTCCTGGGAGGCATTCCCACGCCGAGCGTGGGAACGATCGAATTGTGGGAGCCGGCTTGCTGGCGAACCGCCAAAGGCGGCCATGCCGCGAGAGCGGTATAGCCTGATCGACCCCTATCGCCAGCAAGCCGGCTCCCACAGGGCAGCGCCGAACGCAAAACCATGGAGTCTTCCACCGCGTTGGTGTGACACCTGACACAGAGGCCTCCAGGGCCCGACACATCTTTACAGCACTTTCTGCCCGGCACTTTTCCATCTCATTGCAGGAGCTTCGAAAATGGTGAATCGTCTACCCGGCAAATCCCTTCTCGCAGTGCTCGCGCTCGGCGCGTGCATTCCCCTGGCCCAGGCGGCCGACGCCCCGACCCTGAACAGCGGCAGCACCGCCTGGATGGTGACGGCGGCGGTCCTGGTGCTGTTCATGTGCCTGCCCGGGCTGGCGCTGTTCTACGGCGGGCTGGTGCGGGCCAAGAACATGCTGTCGCTGTTCACCCAATGCTTCGGCATCGCCGGCCTGGTCGGCGTGCTGTGGGTGATCTTCGGCTACAGCCTGGTCGTCGATACCAGCAACATGGTCGAGGGGCAGGTCAGCTTCAACAGTTTCGTCGGCGGACTGAGTCGGATGTTCCTTGTCGGCATGACCCCGGACAGCCTGGTCGGCGAGATCCCGGAAGGGGTGTTCGTCACCTTCCAGATGACCTTCGCCATCATCACCCCGGCACTGATCGCCGGCGCCTTCGCTGAACGCATGAAGTTCTCGGCGGCGCTGCTGTTCATGGCCGTCTGGTTCACCCTGGTCTACGCGCCGGTGGCGCACATGGTCTGGGGCGGTGCGGGGGCGTTGATGCACAACTGGGGCGTGCTGGATTTCGCCGGCGGCACCGCCGTGCACATCAATGCCGGTGTGGCGGCACTGGCCGCCTGCCTGATGCTGGGCAAGCGCAAGGGCTATGCGAACGCGCCGATGCCGGCGCACAACCTCAGCCTGACCATGACCGGCGCGGCGATGCTCTGGGTCGGCTGGTTCGGCTTCAACATCGGTTCGGGCGGCGGCCTCAACGGTCTGTCCGGCATCGTCATGCTCAACACCCAGTTGGGGGCCTGCGCCGGCATTCTCGGCTGGATGTTCACCGAGTGGTTCAAGGTCGGTAAACCCAGTGCCCTGGGCCTGGCCAGCGGTGCCCTGGCCGGCCTGGTGGGAATCACCCCGGCCTGTGCCTATGTCGGGGTCGGCGGCGCGCTGGCGATCGGCCTGCTGTGCGGAGTGTTCTGTTACCTGAGCGTCACCGTGCTGAAGAAGCGCCTCGGTTATGACGACAGCCTGGACGTCTTCGGCCTGCACGGCATCGGCGGCATGATCGGCGCTGTGCTCACCGGGGTGTTCTGCGTGCCGTCGCTGGGTGGCCTGGTGGAAGGCGTGACCCTCGGCGGCCAGGTGGTCGCGCAGATCAAGGGGGTGCTGTTCACCACGGTGTACTGCTTCGTCGTCAGTTGGATCATCCTGAAAGTGGTCAAGCTGCTGGTCGGTCTGCGAGCCGACGAACATGTCGAGGAGATGGGGCTGGACCTGGCCGAGCACAACGAGCGGGCCTACAACCACTGAGTGTGGGGGCGGCAGACGGTGTCTGCCGCCCGAAGCGGTTTACGCCTTGAAGGCGGCAGGGGTGGGGCGTTGGTCGCTTCCGGCTGAGCGTTCGGCCTGGCGGGCGTGATGTGTCGTGCTGCCGTGATCGGAGCGCTCGTTCGCTCCTGTGGGATAACGGCCTTGCCAATCGGGGAGTCGAGCGTCATCATGCGTCTTGGTATAGGGTAGGGGGGTATGCCATGGGGCACATGAAATCCAACCGGGACGATCTGCTCAAGCGGGTCAAACGCATCGCCGGCCAGGTCCAGGCCATCGAGCGTGCCCTGGAAGGTGATGCCGATTGCGCCAAGACCCTGCACCTGGTGGCCGCCACCCGCGGCGCCATCAATGGCTTGCTCGACGAGATCATCGAGGACCATGCCCGCGAGCATGTCGCGAAGGTGGGGCTCACTGACCAGGAGCGGGCACAGGGCGTGGAAGACCTGCTCGAAGCCATTCGCCGTTATGCGAAGTGAGGTCGTCATGAGCCATCCGAACCACCTGCACAGCCACGACTTTCTGGGTGCCGGCCACGATGACAACGCCCGGCGCACACTCTGCGTGGTGCTCCTCACCGTCGTGATGATGGTGGGCGAGATTGCCGCCGGCTACATCACCGGCTCCATGGCCCTGCTGGCCGACGGTTTTCACATGGCCACCCATGCCGGGGCATTGGGGATCGCGGCGGTGGCCTATGCGTTCGCACGCAAGCACTCCGGCAATGCCGCCTACAGTTTCGGCACCGGCAAGGTCGGCGACCTGGGTGGCTTCGCCTCGGCGCTGATCCTGGGGCTGATCTCGTTGGGCATCGGCATCGAATCGGTCATGCGGCTGCTCGAACCGCGCCAGGTGCAGTTCGGCATGGCCACGCTGATCGCGGTCATCGGCCTGGCGGTTAACATCGTCAGCGCGCTGCTGCTGGCCGGTGTCGCCGGCCATGGCCATGGGCAGGGTCACGATCATCCACCTCACGGGCACGCCCACGGTGAAGACAACAACCTGCGTTCGGCCTATGTGCACGTGCTGGCCGATGCGGTCACCTCCGTCCTGGCGATCGTGGCGCTGCTGGCGGGCAAATACCTCGGCTGGGTCTGGCTCGATCCGCTCATGGGCATCGTCGGCGCCGCGGTCATCGCGCGCTGGGCCTGGACGCTGATGCAGGACACGGCCGCGGTGCTGCTGGACCGGACCGACGAGCACGTGGCCGAGCAGATCCGCGAACGGCTCGGCCAGTCCGGCAGGCTCAGGATCACCGACCTGCATGTCTGGCGGGTCGGGCCTGAAGCGCGAGCGGCGATCGTCAGTGTGCAGGGCTCCCCGGAACTGTCGGCCGAGGATGTGCGCGAGGCCTTGAAGCCGGTCCATGAGGTGACTCACCTCACGGTCGAATACCGGGCAGCCTGATCCATGGCAAAGGACATTGAAAATCCCTGCGTTTCGCTGTGTCAGTTGAACAGCGAAATGTGCGTGAGCTGCGGGCGCACCCGGGAAGAAATCCGCAAGTGGCGTGGCATGAAGCGCCCGGAGAAGATGGCCACGGTGCAGAAGGCCAGCGCCCGCATGAAAAGCATCGACAAGAAGAAAAACAAGGGCTAGCCGCCGGTGGTCGTTGTTGCTCAGTTGGGTACCGGTTGTCGATGACCCGCTGACGGTGGTCGCCGGCCTGATGGTGTGTGTCCTGTGCGTGACTCACTGTGCTGCAACAGCCAGGGGGCTATGGAATGATGCTACCTACGCGCACGGGTCATGCCTGTACGGATTGATCTGAAGGGCATGCCGGTCCGCCACCGGAGCGGCGGCGTCATGCCGGTCGCTACAGTGGTGGTGGAGAGATGACACCCGCTATCGGACGGGGCCGACGCGGGAAGGAGGACCAGGGGGCCAGCGCCCGTGGGGCAGGGGAGCACCCGCGCCCCTCAGCGCCCGGGATTGAAACCCTGGTAGCCGGGGTCCCTGTAGCGCTCCATGAAGTACCAGGTCTTGCTCTCGTTGCTGCCGTTGGCATAGGTGACGTCGGGATTCGGGCTCAGGTGCCAGCCCGGGCCTGTCTCGTCGCGTTCGATCAAGGTGGGGTACATCGTGCACTTGCCGACGCCAGAGCCCGATTTCATGAGGAACTGGTAGTAATGCCCGGCCTTGGGCGTGAACTTCGTCGAGACGGTGCACGAGTCGGTGCGATCGCCGACATAGGACATGTCCACCTCGGTTTCCAGGCCCGGCCGTACCGGCGTTTCGTAGTAGTTGAACGTCAGATCCTGGCCGGCCTTGGGCATGCCCTTGTCCTGGGTATGGACCAGCACGAACTCGTTGCGCCGGATCAGTCCACCCGAGCGCACGCCATTCTCGTACTGGTAGATCTCCGAATGCTGGGTGTAGTTGACGATCCGCACCCAGGCCGGATTCGCCTCGTTCTCCGGCGCCTTGAAGAACTCGTGATGGGGCAGGAACTGGCAACCGCCGAGCAGGGGGACGGTGAGCAGCCAGAGGGGCGGGGAGATACGCATGGTCGGGTCTTCCTTGTAGGGGCTGCCAGAACAGACCGCAAAAAGCCCCGGGCATTCCCGGGGACTGCGCAAACGCCAGGGCGGGTGCCATGGAAAGAAAGTAGAGCGCAGGCAGGGTGCTCATGCCCAGGGCTGGATGAGTACCCGCAGCTTCAGCCCTGTCGCCGTGGCTGGCTCAAGGCCGCTTGCCGAACTCGGCGACCTGCGCGGTCCAGCCCTGGACGCGCTCGCTCAGCGACAGCCCCAGGCCCGGTCGTGTCGGCACCAGCATGCGACCGTCGCGGGTTTCCAGGCGTTCGTTGAACAGCGGTTCCAGCCACTCGAAGTGCTCGACCCACGGCTCGGTCGGGTAGGTCGCCGCCAGGTGCACGTGCAGTTCCATGGCGAAGTGCGGGGCGATCATCACACCGGCCTGTTCGGCCATGGCCGCCACCTTCAGGTACGGCGTGATGCCGCCGACCCGCGGCGCATCCGGCATAAGGTAGTCGGCGCCGCGCAGGCGGATGAACTCGGCGTGTTCGGCGACGCTGGTGAGCATCTCGCCGGTGGCGATCGGCGTGTCGAACTGCCGGGCCAGGTCGGCGTGGCCCTCGGCGTCGTAGCAGTCCAGCGGCTCTTCGATCCACACCAGGTTGAATGCCTCGAAGCGCCGGCACATGCGCTGGGCGGTGGGACGGTCCCATTGCTGGTTGGCGTCGACCATCAGCGGGAAGCTGTCACCCAGGTGCTGGCGCACGGTGCTGACCCGCTGCAGGTCGATCGCGCAATCGGGTTGGCCGACCTTGAGCTTGATCCCGCCAATGCCTTTTTCCCGGGACAGGTCGGTGTTCTTCAGCAACTGGTCGAGTGGTGTGTGCAGGAAGCCGCCGGAGGTGTTGTAGCAACGCACCGAGTCACGCTGGGCACCGAGCAGCCGGGCCAGTGACAGGTTGGCGCGCTTGGCCTTGAGGTCCCACAGGGCGACGTCGAAGGCGCCGATCGCCTGGGTTGACAGGCCGCTGCGGCCGACCGAGGCACCGGCCCAGCACAGCTTGGTCCACAGCTTGGCGATGTCGCTGGGGTTTTCCCCGAGCAGCGCCGGGGCGATTTCCTGGGCGTGGGCGAACTGGCCCGGGCCACCGGCCCGCTTGGAGTAGCTGAAGCCGAGGCCCTTGTGGCCGTCCTCGGTTTCGATCTCGGCGAACAGGATGGCGATCTCGGTCATCGGTTTCTGCCGGCCGGTCAGCACCTTGGCATCGCTGATCGGGTTGGCCAGCGGGAGGAACACCGAGGACACCTTGACGTGGGCGATGCGGTCGTTGTCGGCACTGGGGCGTTGTGGTGCTTGAGCGTGCATGGGGTTTTCCTTGTGTCTGAAGGGGGGGGAGGGTCAGCGAGCCGGGTTGGAGGGTGTGGCCGGGGCCGTTTCGACCGGGGAAGGCGGGGCATCGACGTCCAGGCGCTTGAGCGGCCCGACGATGACCAGATAGGCAAAGGCGCCGAGCAGCCCCATGGCGCCGACGTAGACCAGGGCGGCGTCGAACGAGGCCTGCTTGACCAGCAGGCCGATGGCGATCGGCGTGACGATGCTGGCGATGTTGCCGCAGAAGTTGAACATTGCGCCGCTGATGCCCATGGCGTGCTTGGGCGATACATCGCCGACGATGCACCAGCCGAGGTTGCCGACGCCCTTGGCGAAGAAGGCGACCGACATCACCAGGATCACCAGCGCGGTGGACTGGGTGTAGTTGGCGATGACGATGCTGCTCGACGCCAGCAGGCCGCAGATGATCGGGGTCTTGCGCGCGGCGGTGAGGCTGAAGCCCTTCTTGAGCATCCAGTCCGACCAGACGCCACCGATCATCCCGCCCAGACAGCCGGCCACTGGCGGGATCGCGGCCACCAGGCCGACCTTGAGCAGGGTCATGCCCTTGGCCTCGATCAGGTAGGTGGGGAACCAGGTGAGGAAGAACCAGGTGATCGAGGTCAGGCAGAACTGGCCCAGGTAGATGCCGCTCATCATGCGGTTGCCGCCGATGCGGCGCAGCGAGGCCCAACTGAACGGGGTCTTGATCTCGCCCATGTCGGGCAGGCCGCCGCCGGACTCGATGTACTCCAGTTCCGCCCGGTTGACCCGCTTGTCGCGGCGTGGCTCGTGCACGAAGCGGAACCACAGCAGGCCGATCAGGATGCCGGCGCCGCCGGTCCAGAAGAACACGTGCTGCCAGCCGAAACTGTTGAGCAACAGCACCATCAGCGGCGTGAACGCCGCCAGGGCGAAGTACTGCGCCGACTGGAAGATCGCCGTGGCCAGGCCGCGTTCGTGACGCGGAAACCACATCACGGTCAGCCGGTTGTTGGCCGGAAAGGCCGGCGACTCGGCCACGCCCATCAGGAAGCGCAGTACGAACAGCGCCAGGAACGCCGAGCTGAACAGGTCGACGAAGCCTTGCAGGAACGTGAAGGTCGACCAGATGACCAGGCTCAGGCCCAGTACCAGGCGCGAGCCGAAGCGGTCGAGAATCACCCCGCCAGGCAACTGCATGGCGGTGTAGGCCCAACCGAACGCGGAGAAAGCGATGCCCATGGTCACGGCATCGAAACCCAGGTCGGTGCGCAGGGCAGGGGCGGCGATCGACAGGGTGGCACGGTCGACGTAGTTGAACACGGTGACGATGAAAATCATCGCCAGGATCAGGTAGCGGACGTGGGTCCTGGCCACCTCGGAGGCGGGAGTGATCACTGTTGTTTTCCTTGTTGTGATGTTCGGTGCCGGGGCTGATTGCTTGAATGATTGCGCAATCATTTCGGCTCGAAAAAACAGCCATTCACCGATCAGGGGTGGATGGCCGTTGGTCCGATCTTACAATGATTGCGCAATCATTCAAGGGGTCATTCGTCGCCTGGCGGGAAAAATCCTCAGGTGCTCTGGCGGTCGATGAGGCTGAAACCGGTGTCGATGCGCACCGGATCGGCGCTGCCGGCGGGGTAATTGAAGCGTTCGAGCAGGGCCTTGGCGATCTGCTCGCCGATGCGCGTACCGTCCACGCGCACGGTCGACAGCGGCGGGTGGACCTGGGCGGCGCTGCTCAGGTCGCCGAAGCCCATGACCGCCAGGTCGGCGGGCACGCGCAGGCCGCGGCTGGCGGCTTCGGCCAACACGCCCTGGGCGATGGTGTCGGAGCTGCAGACCACGACGTCCGGCTGGTGCCCCTCGTCGAGCAACTGGCACAGGCCGGTGCGCCCGACTTCCAGGGTGGCGGGCGGGGTCAGCAGGCGGGTCGGGATATCCTGGTGGCCGTGCCGGGCCAGTTCGGCCAGCAGGCTTTTGCAGCGGCGCACGCCGCGCGGGTCGCCGATACCGACCACGGCAAAGCGCTGGTACCCCTTGCCCAGCAGATGGCGGGCGATCGCTTCGCCGACCGCCTCATGGGAAAAGCCCACCAGCATGTCCAGCGGATCGTCGCCCAGGTCCCATGACTCCACCACCGGGATGCCCGATTGCGCCAGGCGCTGGCGGCTGGCCTCGGTGTGCAGGGTACCGGTCAGCACGATGCCGTCGGGGCGCCGTCCGAGCAGGGCCTCGATGAGTTTTTCCTCCTGGTCGGCCGAGTAGCCGGTCAGGCCCAGCAGGGTCTGGTAGCCGGCGGCGGTCAGGCGGTCCATCAGTGCCTGGACGGTGTCGGCGAAGATCGAGTTGGCGATGGTCGGCAGCAGAATCGCCACCAGCCGGCTGCGATTGCTCGCCAGGCTGCCGGCGAGCATGTTCGACACGTAGCCGACCTCGCGGACCGCAGCCAGCACCTTCTCGCGCGCGGCCTTGCTCACCACCTCGGGGCGATTCAGGGCCCGCGAGACGGTGATCGGCGAAACACCGGCGACCTTGGCGACATCGATGAGGGTCGGGTTGAGCGGCCTTGGCGCAGCGCCGGGCTGTTGGGTGGAAGAAGACTCGCCAGATTTTTTCGCCATGCCGGTTCCGCTTAAAGGTTTGATCGGCGGCCCGCTGCCGCTCGTAGCGCGAATCTACCAAAGCCCTCTGTCCAGCGCACGGACTGCGGCTGACTGGACCGGCCCGACATGCCCATTGGCGGCCGACACCGCTCTGTCGTAGCTCAATCCAATCGAATACTTGCCTAATCCTCTGGACTTGCAGGGTGATGGATAGGAATGCTCTTGGCCGCGGGCTAGAGTCTGGAGCAAGGAGCCCGTCACCATGAATCCATCCCAGACCCGCCCGGTGTCGCCCTTGGCGCTTTCTGGTCACCTCACTGGATTTGCCGGCCAATTCCGAGGTGATCATGGCCAGCCCGGAGCAGCCTTGCATCGGCCTGGTGCTGAAGCTGGACGTGTCCATCCTCGCCGAACTCGAGGCGCGGCGGCTGATGCTCAACGAGCGCTTGGATGTGTCGCGGGCGGCGTTTGCGGTGGGCTACGAGAGTCCTTCGCGGTTCAGCCGTGAATACGGCCGGCTGTTCGGGGCCGCACCCCGGCAGGACATTGCGCTATTGCGTGGCCAGGTGCCCGAAAGCCGGTCCTCCGGCGAAGCGGCCCAGGCCTACTGAACGACCCGCCTTGCGAACGGGCGTTCCGACCGGTGAAGCGTCTTGCGGCGCGTCATCGCCTATAACGAAGAAACATCAACCGATGATGAGCGGGTGAGCCATGGAACTACGAATCAACCAGAAGACCTATCAGGTCGATGCCGACGCCGATACGCCCCTGCTGTGGGTGATCCGCGATGACCTGGGCATGACCGGTACCAAGTATGGCTGTGGCCTGGCCCAGTGCGGCGCCTGCTCGGTGCTGGTCGACGGCAGCGTGGTCCGCGCCTGTGTCACGCCGGTGGCCGGCGTGGTCGGCCGCGAGGTGACCACCATCGAGGCGATCGAGGCCGATGACGTGGGCAAGCGCGTGGTCGCCGCCTGGGTCGAGCATCAGGTCGCCCAATGCGGCTACTGCCAGTCCGGCCAGGTCATGGCCGCCACCGCGCTGCTCAAGCACACTCCCAAACCCAGCGATGCGCAGATCGAGGCGGCGATGGTCAACCTGTGCCGCTGCGGCACCTACAACGCCATTCATGCCGCCGTGCATGACCTGGCCGCGCAGAAGGGGGAAGCCTGATGAACAGTCGTATCGAGGGTGCTGAACAGATCCTGGACTCACTGTCGGCCGACCCGGTCAACCTGTCCCGGCGCCGCTTTCTGATTGGCACGGCGGTGGGCTCCCTGGTGCTCGGCTTCGGCCTGCCCATGGGCTCGGCACGGGTGCAGGCCGCCGTGGCGGCGGTCGAGCGCGGCACCCAGGTGCCGGCGTTCCTGGAGATTCGCCCGGACAACACCGTGCGCCTGCTGTGCCCGTTCATGGAAGGCGGGCAGGGCACCTACACCGCCATGGCGCAGATCGTCGGCGAAGAACTGGACGCCGATCCGGCCACTTTCGTGGTCGACAGCGCGCCGCCCGGCGACGCGTATGTGGTGATGGACAACGGCATGCGCATCACCGGTGGCAGCATGTCGGTGCGCATGAGCTACCCGACCATGCGCCGCCTCGGCGCCCTGGCGCGCCTGATGCTGCTGCAGGCGGCCGCGGAAAAACTCGGCGTGCCGGTCGGCGAGCTGTCGACCGAGCCGGGCAAGGTGCTGCATGCGGCGTCCGGTCGTTCGCTCGCCTATGGCGAATTGGCCGAGCGGGCCATGGACCTGCCGGTACCGGATCCGGCCAGCGTCAAGCTGCGCGACCCCGGCCAGTTCCGCTGGATCGGCAAGCCGGTCAAGCGCGTCGATGCCTACGACAAGTCCACGGGGCGTGCCCTCTACAGCATCGACCTGAAGGTCGACGACATGCTCCACGCGGCGGTGCAGCACGCGCCACGCCTGGGCATGAGCGTCGGCAGCCTGCGTAACGAAGCGCAGGTCAAGGCCATGAAGGGCGTGCATTCGGTGCATCAATTGCCGGGCGCGGTGGCGGTGGTCGCCGAGCGCTGGTGGCACGCCAAGCGTGCGGTGGAAGCCCTCCAGGTCGACTGGCAGGAGGCGGCGGCCGATTCTCCGCTGCGGGTGATGCCGGCGGATTTCTCCAGCGACGCCTATGTGCAGCACCTGGCCAGCGAGCAGGGCCAGGCCCGTGACGCCGAAAACGAGGGCGATGTCGCCAAGGTATTGGCCGGCGCCAGGAACACCGTCGAGGCCAGCTATCACAACCAGTACCTCAACCACGCCCAACTGGAGCCGCCCTCGGCCCTGGCACGGTTCAATGCCGACGGCTCGCTCGAAGTCTGGCTGCCCAACCAGGCACCGGACATGTTCCGCAACGACATCGCCAAGCTGACCGGGCTCGATGCTTCGCGCATCACCCTGCATTCGCCGCTGCTGGGCGGTTTCTTTGGTCGGCACTTCCTCTACGGCTCGGCCAACCCCTATCCCCAGGCCATTGCCCTGGCCAAGGCGGTCGGGCGGCCGATCAAGCTGATCTGGAGTCGCGAGGAAGAGTTCCTGCGTGATGTGCTGCGCCCCGTGGCGGCGGTCAGGTTCCGTGGCGCGCTGGACGACAACGGCTTCCCTGTCGCCCTCGAGGCGATCAGCGCGACCGAAGGGCCGACCGAGTCCCTGGCCGGCCAGCAGGGCGACAAGATCGACCCCACCGCCGTCGAAGGGCTGGCGGGCAAGTCCTATGCGATCGCCAACAAGCGCATCGCGCAGATCTACGTCAAGGGCCCGGCGATGCTCGGCTACTGGCGCTCGGTGGGCAACTCGCTCAACGATTTCTTCTACGAGGCGTTCCTCGACGAGCTGGCGGACAAGGGCGGCAAGGACCCCTTCGAACTGCGCCTGCACCTGCTGCGCGACAACCCGCGGCTCACCACGCTGCTCAACGCGGTGGGCGAGCTGGCCGGCGGCTGGAAGCGCGGGCCGTTCACGGCTGAAGACGGCAGCAAGCGCGCCCGTGGCGTGGCCATGGCCTCGCCGTTCGGTACCCAGACGGCGGTGATCGCCGAGGTCTCGATCGAACAGGGGCAGGTCAAGGTGCATGACATCTGGCAGGCCATCGACCCGGGTAGCATCGTCAACCCGGCGATTGTCGAAGCACAGGTCAACGGTGCCGTGGCGCTGGGGCTGTCGCAGACGCTGGTCGAGGAAGCGGTGTGGCTCGAGGGCAAGCCCAAGGCGCGCAACTACGACCTGTATCCGATCCTGCCGCCGTCACGCATGGCCAGGGTGCACGTCCGGGTGGTCGAGAGCGGGGAGAAGATGGGCGGCATCGGCGAGCCGCCGCTGCCGGCGGTGGCGC
>NZ_AQOH01000127.1 GCF_000364705.1 Pseudomonas fuscovaginae SE-1
AACGCCGTGGCGCGATTGACGGGGCAGCGTATCCGCAGCCTGCCGTTGAGCCGCTACACCTTCACCTGACCCGCGCGGAGTCTTCATGAACAACAGCCGATTCGCAAGAACCGCTGCCTGGCTGGCTGTGCCCTGCCTGGTCGCGGCAGGCCTGCTGGCCTGGTATGTCACCCGCGAGCCCGCCTCGCGCCTGGAAAACCAACCGCTCGCCGTGGCCGACATCGACCCGGCGCTGGTCAGCCGTGGCGAATACGTCGCCCGCCTCGGCGACTGCGTGGCCTGCCACAGCGTGCCGGGCGGTGCGCCCTTTGCCGGTGGTCTGGAAATGGCCACGCCGCTGGGGGGGATCCATGCCACCAACGTTACTCCGGACCGGGAAACCGGTATCGGCCGCTACAGCCTGGCGGACTTCGACCGCGCCGTGCGCCACGGCGTGGCACCGGGCGGGCGGCGCCTGTACCCGGCGATGCCGTATCCGTCCTACGCCAAGCTCAGTGATGACGATGTACGTGCGCTGTACGCGTTCTTCATGAAGGGCGTGGCACCGGTCAAGCAGGCGAATGCCGACAGCTCGATTCCCTGGCCGTTGAACCTGCGCTGGCCGATCGCCCTGTGGAATGCGGTGTTCACCGACTCCGCGCCCTATGCCGACAAGTCGGCCCAGGATGCCCTGTGGAACCGCGGCGCCTACATCGTCCAGGGCGCTGGCCACTGCGGCAGTTGCCATACGCCGCGAGGCCTGGCGTTCAACGAGAAGGCCCTGGACGAGTCCGGCACGCCGTTCCTGGCCGGTGCCTTGCTCGATGGCTGGTATGCGCCGAGCCTGCGCGCCGACCACAACACCGGCCTGGGTCGCTGGAGCGAGCCGGAGATCGTGCAGTTCCTCAAGACCGGTCGCAACAAGCACGCGGTAGTGTTCGGCTCGATGACCGAGGCGTTCAACAACTCCACGCAGTTCATGAGCGATGACGACCTGGCGGCGATCGCCCGCTACCTCAAGTCGCTGCCCGGCGACCGCCAGCGCGACGGCACCCCTTGGCAATACCAGGCAGCTTCGGCTGCGGAGTCTCCGGACAGGCCGGGTGCGCAGACCTACGCGACCCGCTGCGCGTCCTGCCATGGCCTGGACGGCAAGGGCCAGCCCGACTCGATGCCGCCGCTGGCCGGGGCGACGTCCGCGCTGGCCACCGAGAGCGCCTCGGCGATCAACATCACGCTCAACGGTTCGCAACGGGTGGTGGCCGCCGGAGTACCGGACGCCTACCGCATGCCGGCGTTCCGCGAGCAACTGTCGGACCAGCAGATCGCCGATGTCCTGACGTTCGTGCGCAGCACCTGGGGCAACCAGGCCAGCGCGGTGCGGGCCGAGGTGGTCGGCAAGTTGCGCGGGCATACCGACCCGGCCAGCAGCAGTCCGATCATCCTGCAGATGCGCTGAAGGAGGCCCCATGGAAAGCATCGATCTGCTGGTCCTGCGCACCGCGCGTGACTGGCTGGCCGCCGGCGAGCGCGTGCTGCTCGCCACCGTGGCGCGAACCTGGGGTTCGTCGCCGCGCCCGGTGGGCTCGATGATGGCGCTGCGCAATGACGGTCGCGTGGTGGGCAGTGTGTCCGGTGGCTGCATCGAGGACGACCTGATCCACCGCTACACCACGGCCCACGGCGGCACTGGCCTGGGCGAGGGGCCGGTCGAGGTGGTGCGCTATGGCATCACCGCGGATGAGGCCCATCGTTTCGGCCTGCCCTGTGGTGGCACGCTCGAACTGATCCTCGAGTTCAGGCCAAGCCAACAGGCGCTGGACGAGCTGCTGGCGCAGCTCGATGCCGGTCGGCTGGTGCGCCGTTGCCTGACGCTGGACTCCAACACGGTGACGCTGGCCGCCACCGCCACACCGGAAGCGTTCAGCTTCGACGGCCAGCGGATGCTCAACACCCTCGGCCCTGGCTATCGGCTGCTGATGATCGGCGCCGGTGCGCTGGCCGAGTACCTGGCGACCATGGCGCTGTTCAACGGCTTCAAGGTGGCGGTCTGCGACCCGCGCCCCGAATATATGGAGACTTGGGCGGTGGCTGGCGTGGAACGGATCGTCGGCATGCCGGACGACGTCGTGCGGGATTTCTCCGTGGACCTGCGCACCTGCATCGTCGCCCTCAGCCATGATCCCAAGCTCGACGACCTGGCGTTGCTCGAAGCGCTGCACAGCCCGGCTTTCTACATCGGTGCCATCGGTTCGCGGCGCAACAGCCAGGCGCGGCGCGAGCGCCTGATCGAGCATTTCGGCGAAACCGAAAGCTCCCTGGCGCGCCTGCACGGGCCCATCGGTCTCTACATCGGCAGCAAGACACCGGCGGAGATCGCGGTGAGCGTGATGGCGGAGATTCTTGCGGCCAAGAACGGTATCGTGCTGCCTGACACCGTCACTGTCGCCAGGGCCAAGCAGGCGAGCGAGCGTCTGTCTGTCGTGCAGTCTTCCGCATAGCGTTTCGATGTAGCGGTTAGCGCAGGTGCAGTTGCTCCAGCACTACCCGCAACGGCGCCGTCTGCTGACGGCTCGGGTAGTACAGGTGGTAGCCGGGAAACGGCTCCGACCAGTCCGCCAGCACCTCGATGAGCATCAGCGATATCCGGGAGATCCTGGTGCAGTTGTATGCCTACGCCGGATTCCCGCGCAGCCTCAATGCCCTGAGCGAGCTGATGAAGGTGCAGGAGGCGCGCCGGCAGCAGGGCATTCACGACCTGCCTGACACTGAATCGAAGCGCCCGATCCCCCGGGGCGATGCCTTGCTGGCGGCGGGTACCGCCAACCCGACGTGGCTCTCTGGCGCTCCGGTGCAGGGGCCGCTGCTCGACTTCGCACCGGTGGCCAACCAGTACCTGAGCACCAACAAAAAAGCCGCCCGAAGGGGCGGCTTCCTGCCAACCGGCGTGACTACAGCCAGGCCTTGATCCGGGCGCTCACCGCGTCGGTGGAGATGCCGTAGCGATCATGCAGCGTCGGCAGGGCCCCGGCATCGAGGAAGGCATCCGGCAGGGCGATCTGCCGGAAGGTCGGCGTCACGCCGTTGCGCAGCAGCAGGCCGGCCACGGCTTCGCCCAGGCCACCGATGATCGAGTGGTTCTCCGCCGTCACCACCAACCGACCCGGTTTGCGGGCTTCGGCAAGAATGGTCTGCTCGTCGAGGGGCTTGATGGTCGGCACGTGCAGCACGGCCACATCGACCCCATCGGCCTGCAGCTGTTGCGCCGCTTCCAGCGAGCGCATGGTCATCAGCCCGGTGGAAATGATCAGCACATCGTTGCCGGTACGCAGGGTCTTGGCCTTGCCGATTTCGAACCGGTAGCTGTATTCGTCGAGCACCAGCGGCACGTTGCCGCGCAACAGGCGCATGTACACCGGGCCCTGGTGGGCGGCGATGGCCGGCACTGCCTGTTCGATCTCCAGCGCGTCGCAGGGGTCGATGATCATCAGGTTCGGCATGGCCCGGAAAATCGCCAGGTCGTCGGTCGCCTGGTGGCTCGGCCCGTAGCCGGTGGTCAGGCCCGGCAGGCCACAGACGATCTTGACGTTGAGGTTCTCCTCGGCGATCGCCATGCAGATGAAGTCATAGGCCCGGCGCGAGGCGAACACCGCGTAGGTGGTCGCGAACGGCACGCAGCCCTCGCGGGCCATGCCGGCGGCGGCACTCATCAGCAACTGTTCGGCCATGCCCATCTGGTAGAAACGCTCCGGGTGGGCCTTGGCGAAAATGTGCAGGTCGGTGTACTTGGACAGGTCCGCCGACAGGCCGACGATCTCCGGGCGCTGCTCGGCCAGGGCCGCCAGGGCGTGGCCGAACGGCGCCGGGCGGGTGGCCTGGCCTTCGGCGGCGATGGAGGCGATCATGGCCGAGGTGGTCAGGCGCTTCTTGCCGGTTTGTGGGGTGTTTGCGGTGCTCATGCGGTTCTCCCGACCTGAAGGTTTTGCAGGGCCAGATCCCATTCGTTTTCGTCGACGCGGATGAAGTGGGTTTTTTCCCGGGATTCGAGGAAGTCCACGCCCTTGCCCATGCGGGTGTCGCAGATGATCACCCGGGGTTGCGCGCCCTCATGGCTGCGCGCGGCGTCGAAGGCGGCGACCAGCGCCTCGATATCGTTGCCGTCGACCCGCTGGGTGAACCAGCCGAAGGCCTGCCAGCGGTCGACGATCGGCTCGAACGCCAGCACTTCGCTGGAATGCCCGTCGGCCTGCTGGTTGTTGACGTCGATGATCGCGATCAGGTTGTCGAGCTTCCAGTGCGAGGCCGACATGGCCGCTTCCCAGGTCGAGCCTTCGTTCAGTTCGCCATCGGAGAGCAGGTTGTAGACGAACGACTCGGACTGCTTGCGCTTGAGTCCCAGGCAGGCACCGACCGCGATGCCCAGGCCGTGGCCCAGGGAACCGCCGGTGATTTCCATGCCTGGCGTGTAGGCCGCCATGCCCGACATCGGCAGGCGGCTGTCGTCGGCGCCGTAGGTTTCCAGCTCGTCCAGCGGAATTACCTCGGCCTCGATCAGCGCTGCGTAGAGGGCGATGGCGTAATGACCGATCGACAGATAGAAACGGTCGCGCTGTTCCCACTCGGGGTCGTGCGGCCGGTAGCGCAGGGCGTGGAAGTAGGACACGGCCAGCAGGTCGGCGGCGCCCAGGGCCTGGCCGACATAACCCTGGCCCTGGACCTGACCCATGCGCAGGGCATGGCGACGAATGTTGTAGGCGCGTTCGGCAAGCGAGGGCGCCGCGTTAGAGGATGAATGTACATTCATGGTGATGACTCCGGGGACTTAACGGTTGACCTGGGCGGCCGGGATGCGCAGCACCAGCGTGGCGCCGAACAGCAGCACGGCGGTGATCAGGTACATGCCAATGGCGCTGGAGCCGGTCGAGGTGGTGACCCAGCCAATCAGGTAGGGCGAACAGAAGCCGGCGAGGTTGGCGAAGCTGTTGATGCCGGCGATACCGGCGGCCGCCGAGACCCCGCCCAGCAGCGTGGTGGGCAGCATCCAGAACAGCGAGGACGCCGACAGCACGCCAGCCGCCGCCAGGCACAGGCTGAGCACCGAGAGCAGCAGGTTGCCGCCCAGCAGGGCCGCCAGGGTCAGCCCGGCGGCGCCGGCGATCATCGGCAGCACCAGGTGCCAGCGGCGTTCCTGATGCTTGTCGCCGCTGCGTCCCATCAACAGCATGGCGACGATGGCGCACAGGTACGGCAGGCTGGTCAGCAGGCCGATGTGCAGCGGGTCGGACACCCCGGCGTTGCGCACCAGCGTCGGCAGCCAGAAGGTGATCGCGTACTGGCCCATGACCACGCAGAAGTAGATGCCCGCCAGCAGCCACAGGCGCCGGTCACGCAGGAACTCGCGGGTCGAGGCGTGGGTGACCTTGCGGCTGTTGTCCTCGGCCAGTTCGCGGTTGACCAGGGCCTTTTCCTCATCCGTGAGCCAGGTCGCCTGGTGCACGCCATCCTTGAGGTAGGTCAGCACCAGCAGGCCGACGATCACGGTCGGCACCGCCTCGATGACGAACATCCACTGCCAGCCGGCCCAGCCGTGCATGCCGGCGAAGTGGTTCATGATCCAGCCCGACAGCGGGCCGCCGATCATGCCCGAGAGGGGGATGGCGACGAACCACAGCACGGTCATCCGGGCACGGCGGTAGGACGGGAACCAGTAGGTCAGGTACAGCAGCAGGCCGGGCGCCAGGCCCGCTTCGGCGACGCCGAGGAGAAAGCGCAGGGTGTAGAACTGCCAGGCGGTTTCGACGAAGGCGAACAGCGCGGAGATGATGCCCCAGGTGATCATGATGCGGGCGATCCAGCGCCGGGCGCCGACGCGGTGCAGGATCAGGTTGCTGGGCACTTCGCAGAGAAAATAGCCGAGGAAGAAGATGCCGGCACCGAGGCCGTAGACGGTTTCGCTCAGGGCCAGGTCGTTCATCATCTGCAACTTGGCGAAGCCGACGTTGACCCGGTCGAGGTAGGCGCACAGGTAGCACAGCATGAGAAACGGCATGAGCCGCCAGGCGGTCTTGCGATAGGCGTTGGAGCGGACGGACAGGCCCGCTTCCAGGGAGAGGGTACTCATGAGGATCTGATCTCTTGTTGTTATGGGCAGCGCGGGGCTGCTCTCGATTCAGAACAACGCCAGCCCGCAGGCTGGCGTGAGGCTCATCAGTGAATGAGCATGCCGCCGTTCACGTCCAGGGTGATGCCGGTCAGATAGGACGACAGGTCGCTGACCAGGAACAGCGCGGCATTGGCCACGTCCTGGGCTTCGCCGAGGCGGCCGAGGGGGATGCCTTCGATGATGGCATGGCGACGTTCGTCCTGCATCAGGCCGCCGGTGATGTCGGTGTGGATCAGCCCCGGGGCGATCGAGTTGACCCGCACGTTGTGCGGCCCCAGCTCGCGCGCCATGGCCTTGGCCAGGCCCAGCACGCCGGCTTTCGCGGCGCTGTAGTGGGGGCCGCCGAAGATCCCGCCGCCACGCTGCGCCGACACCGAGGACATGCAGACGATGCTGCCGAAACCCTGTTCGCGCATCAGCGGGATGACCGCCTGGGACATCAGCAGGGTGCCGCGCAGGCTGACATCCAGCACCTTGTCGTAGTCGCTGTGGCGGATGTCGAGAATCTTCAGCGGTTGGGTGATGCCGGCGTTGTTGACCAGGCCGTCGATGCGGCCGTACTGCTCGATGACCTGGGCCACGGCCTGCTTGACCTGGCCCTCGTCGGCGACGTTGGCGGCCAGGCCCAGGTGGCCTTCGCCCAGTTGCGCGGCAGCGTCGCGGGCGGCGCTGGCGTCCAGGTCGAGGATGACCACGCGGGCGCCCTGGGCGGCGAAGAGGCTGGCGGTGGCGCGGCCGATGCCACGAGGGGAGGCGGCACCGGTGACGATGATGACTTTGTCTTGCAGCAGCATGAGGAAGACCCCTGATTGTTTTTATGAAGTCGATCGTGGGGGATCGATGGGCGCAGCTTGGTCTTCGGTCGAGGCGTGAGCAATAACGCAAAAATCATTAAGCGCTGAAAAAAATTCAGCACTCGTCAGGCGTTCGGCTTAGTGGTTGAATGAAAAATCTCATGAATCCCGCGGAAGGATTGGTATGCGCTCACTGGACGATACCGCGCCCACCCTGCCACCCCTGAGGGCTATTCAGGCCTTCGAGCAAGCCGCGCGCTTCGGCAACGTCGCCCGTGCGGCCGAGGTGCTGGACCTGACGCCGTCGGCGGTCAGCCATCAACTGGCCAAGCTGGAGGCCATGATCGGCCGCCAGTTGTTCGTTCGCGGCGCGCGCGGCGTGACCCTGACGCCGGTCGGCGAGCAGTACCTGAAGGAAGTCTCCGGGCTGCTGCACAGCCTGGCCGTGGCGACCGAGCGCGCCAGCAGCGACGTCAGCCTGGATTGCCTGCGCCTGCATTCCTCGCCGAGTTTCGGCCTGCTGTGGCTGATGCCGCGGCTGGAGGCGTTTCGCGATGAGCACCCGGACATCCAGATCAACCTGTCGTGCTCCTACGAGTCGTTGCACTTCAGCCGCGACAAGATCGACGTGGACATCCGCCACGGCGAACCCAACTGGCCCAGCTACGAAGTGCGCACCGTGCGCAACGAAACCTTCGAAGTGCTGGCGGCGCCGAAGCTGCTGGCGCGCCAGCCGGTCAGCAGCGCGTTGGACCTGCTCGATCGCGAGCTGATCCTCTCGGAGGCGACTCTGCTCCGCTGGCCGGCGTGGTTCGCCCAGCACGGCCTGGCCCGTCCGGAGAAACCCTACGCCTTGAGTTTCGACCGTTCCTACATGACCCTGGAGGCGGCCAGTCACGGCTTGGGGTTCGCCCTGGAAAGCGCCTTGCTGGCGCGTAAGTACCTGGATTCCGGCGAATTGGTGAAGGTCTCACCCGAGTCGCTCAGTGCTCCCGTGGCGGCCCATCACCTGGTGTTCCCGAAAGCCCACTCGAGCTTTTCCCGGGTCCGCCGCTTCCTGGCGTGGATGGAGAAGGAACTGGGGCATGGCTTCGATTTTTGACGCAGACGAGCCATCTATGGCGGGCGACCACGACAGCGGTCTCAGTGCCCGCCCTTCATCCGCCGGGCCACCAGGAAGAGGCCCAGCCCCGCCAGGGCCGTGGCGGCACCGATGTAGCCGGTGCTGGTCCAGCCCAGGCCGGCGGTGATCGCCATGCCGCCCAGCCACGGGCCCAGCGCGTTGGCCAGGTTGAACGCCGCATGGTTCGACGCGGCGGCCAGGCTCGGCGCCTCATGGGCGATGTCCATCAGGCGGATCTGCAACGGCGCAGCCAGGGCCACCATGGTGCCCACCAGGCCGATGCCCAACAGAATCGACCACAACGAACTGGCCGCGAAGCTGAAGAACAGCAGCACGGCGATCGACCACACCAGAATCAGCCCCACCGCGCGGAACTGCAGGCGATCGAACAGCTTGCCGCCGACGATATTGCCGATGATCCCGCCGACGCCGAAGGCCGCCAGGCCAAACGGGATCCACTGCGGCGACACCTTGGTCACCTCCAGCATGGTCGGCGCCAGGTAGCTGAACACGCAGAACATCCCGGCAAAGCCGATGGACGCGATCGACAGCGCCATCCATACCTGCGGCAGGCGGAAGGCCTGCAGCTCCTTGCGCGGATCGCTGCGCGCCTCATCGTGCCGCTGCGGCACGAAGCGCCAGACCATCGCGATGGTGCACAGCGCGATTGCGCCCACCAGCACGAAGGCCGAACGCCAACCGAAGAACTGCCCGAGGAAGGTCGCCACCGGGTTACCCAGCAGCATCGCCAGCGTGAGGCCCATCATCACCCGCGCCACGGCGCCGGCGCGCTGGTTGCTCGCCACCATGCTCGACGCCACGACCGCGGCGATGCCGAAGTAGGCACCATGGGGCAGGCCACTGATGAAACGGAAGGCCACCAGGCTGCTGAACGAGGGCGCGAACGCGGTCGCCAGGTTGCCCAGCGCATACAGTGCCATCAGCAGGAGCAGCATGTGCTTGCGCAGCAGCTTGGCGCCGAGGATCGCCAGCGTCGGCGCGCCGACCATCACGCCCAGGGCGTAGGCGCTGATCGCATGGCCGACCTGGGGCTCGGTCAATTGCAGGTTGTGGGCGATGTCCGGCATCAACCCCATGATGGCGAATTCGCCGGTGCCGATGGCGAAGCTCCCCAACGCCATGGCGGCCTCCATCCTGGCGACCGTGCTCTTTGAATAGGTGGGCGGTGGTGCTTCGTGAACAGACATCGGGATCCTTACTGAAATACGCTGAAACGATAAAGGTCCGATCTTAGACAATGGGGGGCGGGGGCGTCGAGGATTGATGTCGGTCAATGGACGGTGGTTTTGGCTTGGGTAACGCAGGTAGGGGGAGGGGGCTTGTAGCCACTGATGTCGACGACCGATAAGTAAAACAAGAAGGCGGTTCCCAAACGCATAAAGTATCTGTAGCGCCGGGTTGGCGAGAGGAAGGGGGAGATCTGCTGGGTTGCGCTGCACAACGCTGTTGTTCTGATTGCAATCAATGCTTAAAATGCAATCATTGATGAATGGCGGGGGACACCATGGCCAGCATGACGATTCGTAATGTTGATGAACAGCTCAAGGCACGCTTGCGAGTGCAGGCGGCTCTACACGGTCGTTCCATGGAGGAGGAGGCTCGCGATATCCTGTGTTCGGCGTTATCGGTAACGTCCGGGCGCTCCGGTTCGCTGGTCGAGGCCATTCGTGCACGGCTCGAACCGTTAGGTGGCGTGGATTTGGATATCGCGCCGCGTGAGGCAACGCGTGAGCCACCGGGTTTCGATGCATGATCATTCTGGATACCAATGTCCTGTCTGAAGTCATGCGGCCTGATCCGTCGGCGGGAGTCGTGGGTTGGTTGATGAAACAGCCACGAGCCTCGTTATTCACCACCACGATCACTCGCGGTGAAATCCTCTATGGTTTGCGTCTGATGCCTGAAGGGCAGCGACGGGACCGGCTGTGGGGTGTGGCTTTGGACATTTTCAATATCGACTTTGCCGGTCGATTGCTTGAGTTCGACAGCGATGCGGCAGATGCCTTTGCCGAGATATCGGCATCGCGCCGCCTTGCAGGTGCTCCCATGAGTCAGTTTGATGCGATGATCGCGGCGATGGCATGCTCGCGTGGTGCGATATTGGCGACTCGCAACGTCAAGGATTTTGTAGGCTGTGGCATTGATGTCGTGAACCCTTGGGACTGTTAGATACTGCCTCGAGTCCCACTGCGCCAGCCATGGATAGCTGGTTGCCCTGCTGGCTTGTGCATGGGCCGGGATTGAGGCAGGGTCGAAATAACATTAATCAAGATTTCTTCTGCCCCCAGGCGATAAATCCATTTCCGATCCACGGATAGTCATGGGCCATAGGCGTCATTTACTCGTCCCTTGTCTTCTACCGAGCCAGATGTAGAAATAAATTTTTCCCTCTCTGGGCGTAGGTCTGATCAGGCCTGACTTACCACTCCTCAGCCCGCTCCGTCCTCTGGTGCAGAATACGAAGCACTTGCACCTCGTCATAGCGCACCCGGTAAGGCGCAATGAATGGATAGCGAGAGAAAACCAACTCTCTGACATCTGGCGTCTGAGAGGGCCTGCCCAAACCGGTGAACGTTTCCAATCGCTCAAGCGCCTCGATCATCTCGGCGATGACTGCATCGGCTGATGCCGTACCTAGGCGCGCTTCGTAGTACTCATGAATGGCCTCAAGATCACTGTCCGCTTTGTCCGTCAACGCGATGTTTGGCACGGTTCACCCATTTGGCCTTGATGGCTTTCAGATCTGTCAGGTTGCCTGCATCTGCGTCGGCGATACCCTCGGCAATGGCGTTCATGTGCCAGGACTCGGACTCAATGTAGCGGGCCAAGGCGCGTTTCAGGTGATATTGGCGATCACGGTCCGTGGCTTCGGACAAGCGATCGAGTTGTTCAACCAGCTCATCCTCCACACGGAATGACAGCACAGGCGATGCCATGGCGGCGTCCTCATTGGTAGGTGTATACAAAGTATACGGGTCTGGAAAATGTATACCCCTGCGCGCGTGGCTTCAACTATCCCCGGCATCCTGTCCCGCACCCGCGCGGTGATTACGACGATTGGTCTTCATTAAATCTTTATTTGAGAATATAGTGTTTTAAATCATCTCAATTAGAGAATGAAAGTGGACCTAACCTCCCTCGAAATCTTCCAAACCGTGGCCGCCGAACTGAGCGTGACCCGCGCGGCGGCCGTGCTGGGGCGTGCGCAGTCCAACGTCACCACGCGCATCCAGGCGCTGGAGCAGCAACTGGGCGTCGATCTGTTCGTTCGGGAAGGGCGGCGCTTGTCGCTGACCGATCAGGGCAAGCTCTTCCTTGACTACAGCCAGCGCCTGCTGGCCTTGGCGGGGGAGGCCGTGCAGGTGCTGCATCCCGGTCAGCCGCAGGGCACCTTGCGCATCGGCAGCATGGAGAGCACGGCGGCGGCGCGTTTGCCCGGGGTGATGATCGGCTTCCAGCAGCGCTGGCCAGGTGTTCGCCTGGCGGTCAGGACCGGGACGACGCAGGCGCTCCTGGACCTGCTGGGTGATGGCCTGGTCGACTGCGCCTTCGTCGCGCTGACGGCGGAGGAGGGCAGCACCGTCGAGGAGGCGTTGGCCCAGCAGGGGCTGGCTGGCGTTGCGGTCTTCGAGGAACAGCTTGTCGCCGTGCTGCCGGCGGGGTTTGCCGAGGCGGGTACGCCGCTGACGCTGGCGGCCTTCGCGACCGGCTGCACCTATCGTCGCCTTGGTCAGCAGTGGCTGGCCGAGCAGCGCGACGTGGCGGTGTCCCTCACCCATGAGGTCGCTTCCTACCATGCCATGTTCGCCTGTGTGGTCGCCGGGCAGAGCCTGTGCATTGCGCCCACCAGCCTGTTGGCGCTGCAGCCGGCGTCGCAGGCGATCACTACCCGGCCGATCGCCAGCGTGGCGACCTGGCTGGTGTACCGAAAAGCTGGCCGGACGGCCGCTGTCGATGCTTTCACGGATCTCGCCCTGGCCTCGTAGATTACAGGTGACGCCATGCTCGCTTCTCGCTTGGAAACGGCTTCTTCGTTGGATCGCACGGTCACTTCCGCCCTGGCCGCCGCTGCGGTGATCGCGGTGGGCATGGGCTTTGGGCGTTTCGCCTTTACCGGGGTCTATCCGCTCATGGTGCAGGAGGGTGTGCTGTCGGTCAGCAACGGTACGCTGGCCGCTTCGGCCAACTACCTGGGCTATCTGGTCGGGGCCTTGCTGGCGGCCCGGCTGCAGGCGCCGAGTGCGCGGCGCTGGGGGCTGGTCTCGGTGGCCGCATCGCCAGTGCGCTGGTGGTCGGGGCGACCTTCATGGGCACGGTGACCATCGCGCTGCCGGCGTCCAAGCCGGTCTCGGCGGCCTTTCGGATGAACATCATGGCGGTGATGACCGCCGCGCACGGCATCGGCCAGATCCTCGGGCCGCTGGTCGCCGGTTTGCTGTATGCACGAACCCACTCGTTTTCCCCGTGGCTGTGGTGGGCGGCGCTGCTGACCCTTGGTCCTGTCACGCGCGAGTGAAACCCCTTTCAATACATCGTTCAGGTGCTGCCATGTCAAACGCTCTGCTGTCCTTGCTCAATGTGCAACTTCCCCTCATCCAGGCGCCGATGGCCGGGGTGTCGACGCCGACGTTGGCGGCCGCCGTGTCCAACGCGGGCGGGTTGGGTTCCCTGGGGATCGGCGCCTCCAGCGTCGACCAGGCGCGGCAGATGATCCGCGACACGGCGGCGCTGACGGCCAGGCCGTTCAACGTCAATGTGTTCTGCCACCAGCGAGTGCCGCATGACCCGGCCAGGGACACGAACTGGTTGCAGGTGATGGGCCCGCTGTTCCGCGAGTTCGGGGCCGAGCCGCCGTCCGTGCTGCGCGAGATCTATCGCTCGTTCCTCGACGATGCCGGGATGTTGCAGATGTTGCTGGAGGAGAAGCCGGCCGTGGTCAGCTTTCATTTCGGGCTGCCGCCTCAATCCACCATCACCGCCCTGAAGGGCGCCGGTATCACCTTGCTGTGCTCGGTGACCAGCCTGGCCGAGGCGAGGTTGGCGGAGCAGGCGGGCGTCGATGCACTGGTCGCGCAAGGCTATGAAGCGGGCGGCCATCGCGGGGTGTTCGATGTGCGCCAGGATGCCCGGATGGGGACGTTGGCCCTGGTCAGGCTGTTGGTGGCTCGCGGCACGTTGCCGGTCATTGCGGCCGGCGGGATCATGGACGGGGCCGGCATCCATGCGGCCCTGGCGCTGGGGGCTTGCGCCGCGCAGTTGGGCACGGCGTTCATCCTCTGCCCGGAGTCGGCCGCCAATGCGGCGTACCGTGCCGCGCTGAAGGGGCCGGCCGCCGAACACACCGAAGTGACCAGCGTGATCTCCGGGCGGCCCGCTCGTGGGTTGGTGAATCGCAACTTCACGCTGCTGGACGGGCGGGACGTCGAGATTGCCGCCTATCCCTACGCCTATGATGCGAACAAGCAGTTGAACGCGGCGGCGACAGCACAAGGCTGCCACGATTTTGCGGCGCAATGGGCGGGGCAGGCGGCGCCACTGGCGAGGGCGCTTCCCGCCGCCGAACTGGTGGCGTTGCTCGTGGCGGAACTGGCCGCCGCGCAAGGCTGAAAATCTTTCCCTGTCACTCACCACCGATGTGCGGATTCGGGCGCATCAGCGCCCGAGGAGGCCCACGAGGTGCGGTAGAATGCCGCATTTGGGACTAGCTCTTGATTGAGTTGTACGATAACGTACCTCAATGCCGAGCCAATAAATTCCCAATAAGTGCTACCGGAGCGTGTGTTTGTGAAAGTCCGCAGTATCGAGATCATCCGTCTGAGCATTCCTTTCAGCGCCGGGACGGTCGAACGCCAGTCCCAGGGGCAGGCCAAGGATGATGATGCCTTCAATGCCGCCTCTCCCCGTCATCGCCGCATGGAGTGCCTGGCGATCAAGGTCACGACCGACGATGGCCGGGTAGGCTGGGGCGAGGCCTTCGGCCACGGCTCGAACCCTGCCACTTTCAAGGCGCTGACCGATGTCGTCGCGCCGCAGTTCATCGGCAGCCCGGTGGCCGACCACCGGGCACAGATGGAGAAGGCCCGCCGCGCCCTGCACGGTTTCGGCAGCACCGGTCCGATTTTCTATGCGCTCTCGGGTATCGATATCGCCCTCTGGGACCTGGCCGCTCAGGCGGCTGGTCAGCCACTCTACGACTACCTCGGCGGTACGCCCCGGGAGCTGGAACTGTACGCCAGCCTGGTCAGCTACGGCGGCGATCCCGATGAGGTGTACCGCCAGGTGCGTCGTGCCCGCGACCTGGGCTTTCGCAAGATCAAGCTGCACGAAACCACCTACGAGTCCATCGCGGCTGCCCGCGATGCGCTGCCGGCTACCGAGGGCGAGTTGATGGTCGACGTCAACTGTCCGTGGACGGTGGAAGAGGCCGGGGCAATGGCCGCCCGCCTGCACGACCTGGACCTGACCTGGCTGGAAGAGCCGGTGTGGCCGCCGGATGACGCCCGTGGCCTGGCGACCTTGCGCGCCAGGGGCGTGCCGCTGTCGGCGGGCGAGAACGCTGCCGGCGTCAACGGCGTGCGCGCCTTGCTCGACCAGGATGCGATCGACGTGGTGCAGCCGAGTGTCGCCAAGATCGGCGGCATCAGCGCCATGCTTGAGGTGTTCGAGCTGGCCCGGCAATACGGCGTCAGGGCCGTGCCGCACTGCTTCTATTATGGGCCGGGGCTGCTGGCGGTGGCCCACCTGTGCACGCTGCTGCCCGAAGACGTGGCGGTGGAAGTGCCGTTCATCGAGTTCGAACGCCTGTTGTTCCCTGCCTTGGCGTTCCAGCCGCACATGCGCTTGAGCACCACCCCGGGACTGGGCTTTGCGCCGGACCTCGAGGTGCTCGACACCTATTGCATCGACCGGGCACTCATCGACTGACCCGCCGCCTCACCTGTTCAAATAACTATAAAAGGCCAGACAACAATGATAGGCAAATACCGCTGGAAGATCGCCGGGCTGCTGTTTTTCGCCGGCATCCTCAACTACCTGGACCGTGCCGCGCTGTCGGTGGTGGCGCCACTGCTCAAGACCGAGCTGCATATCGACGATGCGCAGATGGGTTTCATCTTCAGCAGCTTCTTCATCGGCTACTGCGCCTTCTGCTTCATCGGCGGCTGGGCGGCGGACAAGTTCGGGCCCAAGCGCGTGTTCGCGATGGCCGCGGGGACCTGGTCGGCGTTTTGCGGTGCCACCGCGCTGATCACCGGCTACTTCCAGTTGCTGGTGTTCCGGGTGCTGTTCGGCATGGGCGAGGGGCCGATGGGCACCACCACCAACAAGGCGATTTCCAACTGGTTCCCACGGGAAGAGGCGGGGCGGGCACTGGGCCTGACCAACTGCGGGCAGCCGCTGGGCGCGGCATTGGCTGGTCCGATCGTCGGGATCGTCGCGCTGAACTTCGGCTGGCGCATCTCGTTCGTGGTGATTGCCTTGCTGGGCATGGTCTGGCTGGCCGCCTGGCTGATGTTCTTCAAGGACACGCCAGATCAGCATCCGAAGGTGTCCCCGGCCGAACGCGAGCTGATCCGCAGCAGCCGCGCCACCTCCGCCGTCGAAGGCGTGCAGGAAGAGCGCAGCCTGGTTTCGTGCATCTTCTCGGCACCGGTACTGGCGGTGGCCACCGCGTTCTTCTGCTTCAACTATGTGCTGTACTTCTTCCTGACCTGGCTGCCCAGCTACCTGATGGACTATCAGCACCTGGACATCAAGAGCATGAGCATCGTCAGCGTGATTCCCTGGTTGGGTGCCGCCGTGGGTTTCCTCGGCGGTGGCGTGCTGACCGATTTCCTCAGCCGCAAGCTGGGCAGCGTCATCCGGGCCCGCAAGATCATGCTGGTGGTCGGCCTTGGCGTCGCCGCCGCTTGCGTGCTGCTGACCACCCGCGTGACGTCGCTGCACATGGCGGTGGCCTGCATTACGGTCTCCAGCGTGTTCCTGTTCGTCACGCCGCAGATCTGCTGGGCGCTGATCCAGGACATCGTGCCGAGCAACCGCGTCGGTGGCACTGGGGGCTTCGTGCACCTGCTGGCGAACATCGCGGGCATCATCGCGCCGTCGTTGACCGGGCTGCTGGTGCAGTACGGTGGCGGCTACAGCGGCGCCTTTGGTGTCGCGGCGCTGGTGTGCGCGGTCGGTGGCCTGGTGGTGGTCGTGGCGGTGAAGGGCCGCGATTCCGGGACCGGGCAGTTGGTGGCGCAGCATTGATTTGAATACGCCCGGACGGCCGTAGAGCCGGGCGGGCAAGCATGCGTGGGCCGGTTGGTGATCGCCGTTCGGCCTGACGTATCCGGCGGGGCGTCACAAGCGCCTTGTCGGCCTCCCACGATAGAATGACTGGCTTATTGCAGTGACGGTGCACCACGAGTGCGCCGTTTTTTTTGGGTCAGGGCCGGGGTGTATATCCGGTTGCGCGTTTTGATGATGTTACGGTTTCGCCCCTTACGGGCGAGTTCCTTTTGGCAGTCGTCGGGGTGCCGCATCACCCAAAAGGAACCAAAAGGGCTTGCCCCTCCATTGGCCCTCGCTGCGCGAGGGTTCCTTCGCTCCGGTCCTGTTTCGAGAGCACGCCGTGACGGGCCATCCATGGCCCAACACGGCTCGCCCGGCATCCCTGCCGGGCGACTCTCGGAACAGAACCTCCACTCAGCCGGCTGGGAACGGGGCCGGTAGATCAAAAGCCAAAGCCAAAGCCAAAGCCAAAGCCAAAGCCAAAGCCAAAGCAAAAGCAAAAGCAAAAGCCGAGTTCTTGGTTGAGCTGGATATTGCAGGCGCCACCGCCTCCTGTGGGAGCCGGCTTGCTGGCGATCCGCCAAAGGCGGCCATTCAACAAGATCCATGCTGCCTGACACATGGCCATCGCCAGCAAGCGCAGCGCCGCCCGTCTCCCACAAGGTATCACCTGTGTCCAACCGACCTACCACATGAACTTCAGCTCAACCCCGAGGTAGTTGCTGTCATCCCCGCCGGCATCGCGCAAGGCCTCGCCGACTTCGTAATGCACCGCCTCGATGGCCCCGCTCAGGTTGCGGTTGAACGCATAGTCCATCCGTAGCTGATCGTAGTAACCGGTCCAGCGTCCACCCTGTCCGGCCGTGCCGGCCACCGGCAGGTTCGGTTGGGTGTAGACGGCATCCTCGGTGGTCTGGCGCCACAGCAGGCCGACGGCCGTCTGGATCGACAGGTTGGTGACCGGCTTGACGGTGATCGATGGCTTGACGTGGATCAGGTTGCTGTAGCCCGTATAGCCCGCCAGGGAGAAGTAGTAGCCATTGGGGAACAGCGGGTTGAAGGTGTTCAGCGTGCCGTCACCAGGATGCCGGTCACCCGAGGCTGCATCGAGTTGCAGGCCCAGGCGCGGTTTCCACGGGGTCGCTTGCCAGGTGTAGCCCAGGCGGCTGCCGCCACCCCAGGCGCGGATGTCCTTGGAACCCACCGAGCCGCTCTGGACCATCGCTTCCACGTCCCAGTCGTAAGGGCCGGAAGCACCACCGAGGCGCATGTCGAAGATGTTGCGGTGCTCGTCGCCTTGGGCGTCGAGGTAGCGTGCGTCGCGTTCTTCATACAGGCCGTAGTAGGCCGACAGTTCGTTCTTGCCACCAATCAGCCGCTCGACCCGCAGCATGTGAAACGCCACGTCCGCGTTGGACTTGTCGTCGAAATGCCGACCGTCCAGGTACTGCACCGGGTGGCTGGCCAGGCCGATGAAGCGCCAGTTCTCGGTTTCCCAGTCGCCCCACACCGCATCGAACGACTGGCGCACATTCGGCCCGTCGCGCGAGGAGATGAAGCGCTGCAGGTCGAAGGCGAAATCCTGGCGGCCAACCCGCGCCTTGAAGGTGTGGTCGGCCGTCTGGTCGACGTACTCGGCGAACGCCAGGCGCAGGTCGAGATGATTCTGGTCGGCGCCGCCGATGGTTTCCTTGCCGAAGGCGCGGGCGTCTTCCAGTTGGGTGAACACGCGCCAGTGTTCGTTCAGGTGCAGGTCGGCATGCGCCTGCAGGCGCTGGATCAGCCAGGAGTCACGCGAGCGCCCGCCAATGCCGAAACCGGCGGCATCGTTGAGTTCGAAACGCTCGCGCAGGGTCGCCCCGAACGACAGGTAGCTGTCCGGATTATTCGCGGACAATGGGATGTACTTGAGGTCGTCCAGCGGCGCGGTCTTCAGGGCCGGGTTCTGCAGCACCGACCAGTCTTCCTGCCAGCGGTTGGTTTTCAGCACCGGGCGTTCGGCGGGTTCGGCGGCGTGGCCGCTGGAAACTCCCAGCGGCCACAGCACGGCCAGAGCCCAGGCATAGACGCTATGCGAAGGGCGTCGGCTCATGGTTCACCTCTCTTCAAATCACTTGGCCGCGACGGGCTGGTGGATCTCGGCGACGTAGCCGCCAGGGAATTCGACGATCGCCGACTGCCGGCCCGGTTCGGCCTTGGGCTCGACCACCAGGCGCGCGCCCGAGCTTTCGGCCTTGGCCAGGGTCGCGGCCAGGTCGCTCACCTCGTAACCGGTGGTTTCCCGACCATATGGGTAAGGCAGGTGACCGTCGGTGACGAACACGACCATCTTGCCGAAGTCGGACTCCAGCTTGACCCGGCGGATGTGCTTGCCCGGCTCGCCGACCACGGCGCCGTCCAGGCGTTTTTCATCGGCGACGACCTTGCCGTGGGAGAACCCGACGAAGCCCTTGATGAAGGCGTCGGCGCGCTGTTCGGAGAGGTACACGCGGTTCTCCGGTACGGTCTGGAACGCCGCGTAGTCCGGGGTCTTGGTGTGCCAGTAGAGCTGCATGTTCACGCCGCCCGGCCATTGCACCACGGCATCGCGGCCGATCGGATCGGGGAAGTCGTGGACGATGACGTCGGCGCCATGCTTCTTCGCTTCGGCCAGGGCCACGTCGAGGTCCTTGACCAGGTAGCCGTTGCGCTCGGCACCGAACGGGTACGGGACCGGCGTGGTGAAGCCGAACAGCGACACGGTACCGACCGGCGTCTGCAGCAGCTGGGAGGTGGTGCTGCTGGGAACGGGCAGTACGTTGACCACGACCTGAGGCGTGCTCTTGCCGCCGAAGGTGGCGAGGAAGCTCTTGACGAACGGATCGACGTCGCCCGGGGCCACATACACGTGGCTGGTGTCGTACTGCGGCGCGACGGCCACGCGGGTGGAGGTGGCGGCATGGGCCGACAGCGAGGCGGTGAGTCCCAGTGCCAGGGCCAGGGAGAGCGGCTTGAATGAATGTTTCATTGAATACCCTTTCAATTGGAGGTGAGCAGTAAGGGCGCCCTCATCGGGTGGCGGGCGCCATGACGTTGCGGATGGCTTGAGAGTCAGGGCTATCGGGTTGCGGTAGTTCGGTGCGGGGAGGGCGCGGGCAACGCGCCCTCCGTCGATACGGGAGCGCTCAGTCGGCGGCGAGCCAGGCGGCCAGCCAGCGGGTCACCCTGGGCATGATCAGGTAGGTGACGAGGCCGACGATGCAGGCGGTGATGATCAGGTTGCTCGGCACGATGCCACCCAACGCCGGATAGGCCTGGAACGTCGGGCCCCAGAGTTGCGGAATCACCATCGACAGCGGCGCGATCACCACGTAGCTGAGCAGCGCCTGCTTCCACTTCGGCGGCTGCCTGGAGTCGCTGTGGTTGGGGGTGAACCAGAACTCGGCCTGGCTTTCGATCTCGGGATGGTCTTGCTCTTCCAGCATCGGCGCGACTTCGCGGATCAGTTGCTCGCGCAGTTGCGAGTTGATCCAGGCCTGCAGGCGGGTGGAGTCGATGAAGCGCACGATGGTGGTGAAGGTGTTGTCGGTTTCGCCCGGACGGATGACGTTGACGCCCAGGTGGCCTTCCTGCGACATGGCGGCGCGCACCGAGGTCTTGAGCCAGGCTTCGTACTCGGCCAGGTACGCCGGGCGTACGCGGTGTCTGACCACAAGTGTCACGATGTCATGGGTTGCGGTCATGGTCGGCATGGCGAAATCTCGGAGAGGAAAACATGCCGCACAGGATAGGGAGTGAGAACCATCCGTGATTGAACACCTGTGCTGTCTTCCCGATGCCCCGTGGCAGACGCCTCGCTACTCGCCCAGCGTCGGCACGAACATCCCGGTTTTCACGTTGCTCATCGACACCAGTGTCTTGAAGCGCTTGACGTTGTTGTTCTCGAAGAACAACTGCCGGGTCAGCTCGGTGTACTGCTCCATGTTGCGCACCAGCATGATCAGCACGAAGTCGCACTCGCCGGCGACGTAGTAGCACTGCTGCACCTGGGGGCAGGCCAGGAAGCTGCGCTTCATCTCGTCGAGCAGGTCCAGGCGTTCGTTCTCCACTTCCACCTCGGTGATGACCGTGAGGGTGTAGCCCAACACCTGGGCGTCGACCTGGGCCACCGTGCCCTTGATCACTCCCTGGGCGGAGAGTTTCTTCAGGCGCCGGTTGACGGCGGCGGAGGACAGGTTGACCTGCGCCCCCAGGTCCAGTTGCGAGGTGCCAGCGTCGCGTTGTACCGCGTCGAGCAGTGCCAGGTCAAAGTGATCGAGGTCCATGGGGAGCCTTCCGTAAAGCAGTGGCGAGAGATGCCTTGAAGGCGCAATAAAATTGCATCTAATGCCTGGAAATCAAGCTTTTCGTACACCGGATGCGAATAAAATTCTTCCATGATCGATAGCGAGGGCTGCGCCGACCGGTGCGCGGTCCCGGAGGAATGGACGGATGAAGGCAAGTACACCACTGCAATTGAACGGTCCGCTGCTGCTGCAGCAGATCCAGGCGCTGGGCCAGATCGGCGCTGATACCGAGCAGGGTGGCCGCACCCGGATCGCCTTGACCGACGCGGAAAAGGCCGGCCGCGACCTGCTGGTCGGCTGGATGCGCGAACTCGACCTCGACGTCCAGGTCGACCGCATCGGCAATATCTTCGGCACCCTGCGTTCGGCCAGCGACAACGGCGAGCAGCGGCCGCTGATGATGGGCTCGCACATCGACACCGTGACCAACGCCGGGGCGCTGGATGGCTGCTATGGCGTGCTGGCAGGTCTCGCGGTGATCCGCGCGTTTCGCGAGGCCGGCGTGCTGCCGCAGCGCTCGATCACGGTCGGCGCGTTCACCAACGAGGAGGGCGTGCGCTACCAGCCGGACATGATGGGCTCGCTGGTGTATGCCGGCGGCCTGTCGGTGGAGGAGGCGCTGGACACCATCGGTACCGATGGCACGCGCCTGGGTGACGAACTGCTGCGCATCGGTTATGCCGGCGCCCTGGAGCCGGGCGCCATCGTGCCCCATGAGTACATCGAATTGCACATCGAGCAGGGGCCGATTCTCGAAGCCGAGCACACCCTGATCGGCGTGGTCGAGAACCTGCAGGGCATTTCCTGGCAGCAGGTCGAGGTCAAGGGCAACGCCAACCATGCCGGCACCACGCCGACCCGCCTGCGCCATGATGCCGGCTTCGTCGCCAGTGCCATCGTCGCCGAGTTGCGTACCATCGCCGTCGAGGCCGGCTCGACCCTGGCCACCGTCGGCTGCATGAAGTTCGAGCCGGATGTGATCAACGTCATCCCGCGCAGGGCGACCTTCACCGTCGACCTGCGCGACCCTGACGAGGGCCGGCTGGTCAGTGCCGAACAGCGCCTGAACCAGTACCTCGTCGACATCGCCGAACGCGAGGGCGTGACCATCGCCACCGAGCGCCTGGTGCGCTTCCAGCCGGTGATCTTCAATGCCGAACTGGCCGATGAAATCGAGGCCAGCGCCCGGAGCTTCGGCCTCAGCCACCGGCGCATGACCTCCGGTGCCGGCCACGATGCCCAGATGATCGCGCGCATCGCGCCGGCGGCGATGATCTTCGTCCCCAGCCGTGGCGGCATCAGCCACAACCCGCGCGAGCACACCGATGACGAACAGCTGATCCAGGGCGCTGAAGCCCTGCTCGACGTCGTCAGCCGCCGCCTTGGCGTTTCCTGATTCCAGCTTTTCATCCTGCGCCGCTGAACACCGGGTTCAGCGGCATCGGCCCCGCTTTGCCTGTCAAAAGGAGTTCCTGATGTTGATCGCCAACCCCAAGGCCACCCGCCAACCGTACCCCGACTCGCTGAAGTCGGTCATGAGCATTGAAAAGGCCCGGCAGAGCCGTCAGTGGCTGGCGCCCTGGGCCCGGTTGAATGCCGGTGCCACGCCGCTGTATTCGCTGCCCGACCTGGCCCGTGAGCTGGGCATCGCGCAACTGTCGGTCAAGGACGAGTCGGTGCGCTCGGTACTCGGCAGCTTCAAGGCACTGGGGGCGCCGGTCGCGTTGCTGCGGCTGATCCTGAGTACCTTTCCCGAGCAACGCTTCGAACCGCACAAGCTGCTCGAAGGCCAGTACGCCGATGTCCTGGCGGACTTCACCGTGATCAGCGCCACCGACGGCAACCATGGCAAGGGCCTGGCGGCCGCGGCGCAGAGCATCGGTTGCCGCTGCGTCATCGTCCTGCATGCCAATGTCAGCGTCGAGCGCGAGGAGGCGATTGCCGCCTACGGCGCGACCATCGTGCGCATCGCCGGCAACTATGACGAGTCGGTGGAAGAAGCGGCGGCGCTGGCCCTGGCCAACGACTGGATCGTGGTCTCCGACACCTCCTATGAAGGCTACGAAGTGATTCCCCGCGATGTCATGCAGGGCTACGGCACCATCGCCGCGGAAATCGTCGAGGCCACTGCCGGCGGTGCCACCCCGGCGTTCAGCCATGTGTTCCTGCAGGGCGGGGTCGGTGGCCTGGCCGCCGGCATCGTCAGCTACCTGTGGGAGCAGCATGGCGAGCAACGGCCGACTTTCGTGATGGTCGAGCCGGTGCAGGCCGATTGCCTGTACCAGAGTGCAGTGCAAGGCAAGCCGGCGAAGGCTACCGGTTCGGTGGACTCGGTGATGGCCGGCCTGGCCTGCGGGGAAACCTCGCCGCTGGCCTGGCGGTTCCTGGAACCCAGCGTCGATTTCTTCATGACCATCGAGGACGACGAGGCCGTGGCCGCCATGCGCCGCCTGGCAGCCGGCAGCGCCGGTGACATTCCGCTGGTGGCGGGCGAGTCGAGTGTTGCCGGCCTGGCCGGTCTCGTGCGCCTGGTCAAGGACGGCGGGGCGACGGATATCGGCCTCGACGCCACCTCGCGGGTACTGATCATCAGCACCGAAGGCGCCACCGCGCCGGGTGTGTACGCCGAGCTGCTGGGGGAAACCGCCAGCTCCGTCCTGAGCCGCCAGAAAGCCTGGGCCGCGCCGGCCTGATCCGCCCGCAAGCCAACGCCTGCGCGCTGGTCGAGGCCGGTGCGCGCGTCGCTCCACACAAAAAGAATAATCGCAGACTCCATGAACAAGATAAAACGCGACATCAGCCCCTGGTCGCTGATGCTGACCGGCCTTGGCTCGATCATCGGTTCGGGCTGGCTGTTCGGCGTCTGGCACGCCTCGGCCATCGCCGGGCCGGCGGCCATCCTGGCCGTTTCCCTGGGCTCGTGCACTGGTCCTGAACGGCGAACTGACCCCCAGCGGGCTGGTCGCCAGCGCCGGTCTGGTGATGGTCTACTTCGCGCTCAACTATTGGGGCGTGAAGCTGTTCGTCAAGACCAACACGGCGATCACCGTGTTCAAGCTGGTGGTGCCGGCGCTGACCGCAGTGGCCTTGATCTCCAGCCGTTTCAATACCGACAACTTCGGTGACGGCAGCCTGTCGAGCTTCGCGCCCTACGGCTGGTCGGCGGTGTTCACGGCGGTGGCCGCCAGCGACATCGTGTTCAGCTACAACGGCTTCCAGAGCCCGGTCAGCCTGGCCGGCGAAGCGCGCAATCCCGGCCGTAGCATTCCCTTCGCGCTGATCGGTTCGGTGGTGATCGCCCTGGTCATCTATGTGCTGCTGCAGATCGCCTTTATCGGTGCGGTCAGCCCCGAGAGCATCGCCGACGGCTGGCACCGGCTGAACTTCGATTCGCCCCTGGCGCAACTGGCCCTGGCGTTGAACCTGAACTGGCTGGCGATGCTGCTGTACCTGGATGCCTTCGTCAGCCCCTCGGGCACCGGCTCCATCTATACCGCGACCACCGCGCGGATGATCTACGCGATGGAGAAGAACAACACTCTGCCCAGGATCTTCGGCCAGTTGCACCCGCTGTACGGCGTGCCGCGCCAGGCGATGTGGCTGAACCTGGCGGTGAGCTTCGTCTTCCTGTTCTTCTTCCGTGGCTGGGGCATCCTCGCGGCGGTGATTTCCTGCACCGAGTTCATCACCGACGGCATCCGCAACGCGATCCTGACCCATGTCACGATCATGGGCGACACCCGCAGCTACAGCCCCGAGGTGCAGCGTCTGCTGGAGACACGGATGTGCGAGATCAGCGAAGGCATCTGCCACCTGCATGGTGCCCGCTGCGAGTTCGAATACACCCATGAGTTCGCCCCGACGGTGAACTGGGCGGACAACACCGCGCTGGCCGTGGGGCGGGTGGTGGGTGAACAGGCCGTGGATGCGCAGGTGTCGCCGATGATGATCTCCGAGGATTTCGGTGCCTTCATTCAGCAGGTGCCGGGCAACTTCGTGTTCATCGGCAATGGGGCGCAAGGGGAGGAGGGGGCGACGCCGTTGCACAACGCCGCCTATGACTTCAATGACGCGATTCTGGCGACCGGCGCGCGTTACTTCGCTGAGGTGGTGCGCTTGAGCCTGCCGGCCTGAGGTTTTTCCAGGTTGTTCCCATGGTGCGGCTGATGGTCCTTTCGCGGGCAAGCCGCGCTCCAGGGACGATGTCGTACGCAGAATTTGCGAACGCCTCATGTCTGTAGGAGCGCGGCTTGCCCGCGAAGGCGTCAGTCGCTTTCCTGATCAGCCAATGGCCTGACGCGTGGTGGCCAGGATCAGTTGGCGTCGATCCAGATGGTCTTCAGCTCGGTGTACTGGTCGTGCGCCCACTGGGACTTGTCGCGACCGCCGAAACCGGACTGCTTGTAGCCACCGAACGGCGTCGAGGCATCGCCTTCGCCGAAGGTGTTGACGGTGACGATACCGGCACGGATTTCCCGCGACAGGCGCAGCGCGTTGCGCAGGCTGCCGGTGTAGGCCGAGGCGGCCAGGCCGTAGAGGGTGTCGTTGGCGAGCTCGATCGCCTGGTCGAGGGTCTTGAACGAGGTCACGCTCAGTACCGGGCCGAACACCTCTTCACGAAACAGGGCGTTGTCGGATGGCACGTTGTCGACCACGGTCGGCTCGACGAAGCCGTCGGCAGCCTTGCCACCGAAGAGGATCGACAGCTTGTCGCCGGCGGCCTGTTCGATGTAGCTGCGCACTTTCTCGAAATGCGATTTGCTGACCAGCGAACCCAGGCGGTTGGCCGGGTCCAGCGGGTCGCCCAGGCTCCAGTCGCGCAGTTGCACGCCGATGCGCTCGAGCAGGGCGTCCTTGATGTTTTCGTGGACGATCAGGCGCGAGGAGGCCGAGCAGTTCTCGCCCATGTTCCAGAAGGCGCCGTTGACCACGTGACGGGCCACGCGATCCAGGTCCTCGACGTCGTCCATGACCACGGCCGGGTTCTTGCCACCCAGCTCCAGCACGATGCGCTTGAGGTTGGACTCGGCGGCGTATTGCAGGAACAGGCGACCGGTGTCGGTCGAGCCGGTGAAGCTGACCATGCTCACGTCGTCATGACGGCCCAGGGGCTCGCCGACTTCCTTGCCACCGCCAGGCACCACGTTGAACACGCCGGCCGGGATGCCGGCCTGGTGCGCCAGTTCGGCCACGCGCAGGGCGGTCAGGGTGGTTTCCTTGGCCGGCTTGACCACGATCGAGCAACCGGCGGCCAGGGACGGGCCGATCTTCCAGGCCAGCATCAGCAATGGGAAGTTCCACGGCAGCACCAGGCCGACCACGCCGATCGGCTCGCGCACGACCAGGGTCAGGGCACCGGAACCGGTCGGGGCGGTGGCGTCGTAGATCTTGTCGATCAGTTCGGCGTGCCAGCGCAGGGTGTGGATGGTCTCCGGTACGTCGGTGGCCTGGCACTCGCCCACCGGCTTGCCGCTGTCCAGGCTTTCCAGCACGGCCAGCTCGTGGGCGTTGTCTTCCAGCAGTTGGGCGAAGCGCAGCAGCACGTGCTTGCGCTCACCCGGCGAGAGCAGATGCCAGCGACCGTCGTCGAAGGCTTCCTTGGCCGCGGCCACGGCCACGTCGACGTCGCTGCTGTCGCAGGCGCTGATCTTCGCCAGCAACTGGCCGGTGGCCGGGTTGAAGGTGTCGAAGGTCCGGCCGCCCAGGGCGTCGCGGAATTCACCGCCGATGTAGGCCTGGGTCGGAAATTTCAGGTTGGCGGCAATCGCCGCGTATTCGTCTTTGCTCAGTACGTCGGCCATCTGCTTAGGCTCCCTTGATTGCGGCGACTTTGGCCTTGAGGGTCTTGATGATTTCCTGCAGGGCGGCTTGCTCCTGCTCGTCCAGGCCGCTCAGCGGCGCGCGCACGCCACCGGTGACCAGGCCGTTGAGGGCCACGCCGTGTTTGATCGACTGGACGAACTTGCCGCCTTCGAGGAAGTCCATCAGCGGCATCATCGCGGCCATGATCTTGCGGCCCTTGGCGAAGTCGCCTTCGAGCACGCAGGCTTCGTACAGGGCGATGTGTTCGGCCGGGATGAAGTTGGAGCCGGCGCAGACCCAGCTGCGCGCGCCCCAGGCGAAGAATTCCAGGGCCTGGTCGTCCCAGCCGCAGGACAGGGCGATGTGTGGGTAGCGCTCGGCGAAGTGGTGGAGACGGGCGATGTCGCCGGAGCTTTCCTTGATGGCGGCGATGTTGCGGCTGCCGCTCACGGCTTCGAAGAACTCGGGGCCCATGTCGACGCTCATGCGGCCCGGGTAGTTGTAGAGCATGATCGGCAGGCCGGCGGCGCGGTCGACCGCCAGCACGTGGTTGGCGATTTCCTGCTGGGTCGGCAGTGCGTAGGGTGGCGAACCGACCAGGATGGCGTCGACCTTGGCCGCCTTGGCGGCTTCGGCGTAGGCGACCGACTCCTCGGTGCGGATGGCGCCGGTACCGATCACCAGCGGGGTGCGGCCGTTGATCACCTCGGCGGCCAGGCGGGTCAGGTCCAGGCGCTCCTGGAGGCTGTGAGCGTAGTACTCGCCGGTCGAGCCACCGATGATGATGCCGTGGACCTTCTGCTCGATCAGGTATTCCAGGACCTGGGCGAAGGCGTCGGTGTCGATGGAGCCGTCAGCGGCCAGGGGGGTGATGGCGGGGGTAAAGATACCGTCGAAGTTCATCATTGTTCTCCAGAGAAACAAGGGTCGGGTGGCGCTGCCGGCGAACGGGGTGCTGGCGGCGCCGGTACTACGGGTTTCAAGGCAGTCAGGTCAGCGAAGCGGCTTGTTGCAGGTTCAGCGAGCGGGTTTCCGGGGCCAGGCCCCAAGAGAAGGCCAGGCCGACGAAAGTGACGATGGCGGCGGCGTACATGGTCTGTTCGATACCGATGCTGTCCAGGGCCGCCGGTACCAGCCAGGTGCCGATCGCGGCGCCGACGCGCGACATCGAGGTGCCGACGCCCACGGCCTGGGCACGGATCTCGGTGGGGAAAATTTCGTTCGGGTACACCAGTTGCAGCACCTGGGCACCGCCGATGAACAGCGCGTAGGCGCCGAACAGGGTGAGGATCACCAGGCCCGAAGCGTTGTGCGAGGCGCCCAGGGCGAGCAGGGCCAGGCCGGACCAGAAGAAGCTGTGGATCAGCATCCGGCGACGACCCAGGCCGTTGATCAGGCGGGTGGCGACGATGCAGCCGACCACGAACAGCAGGGTGATCGCCACCGAGCCGACCGAGGCCAGGGTGCCGTCCAGGTTGAGCGCGCGCAGCACTTGCGGGGCGAAGGCGTATACGGCGAACACCGGAATCACCGAGCAGGTCCAGAACATGGTGACGAACAGCATGCGTTTGCCGTAGCCCGAGTGCAGCAGGCTCAAGATCGAGACTTTGCGCTCGGCCGGTTCTTCCGGCAGGTTGGCCAGCGAGTACGAAGGGCCGAACACCTGCTGGATGATCGCTTCGGCTTCCTGGGCACGACCTTTCTTGAGCAACCAGCGGGGCGACTCGGGGGTGCCCAGGCGTACCAGGAACAGCAGGGCGCCAATCACCGCGGCACTGGCCAGAACCAGGCGCCAGGCATCGGGGCCGGCGACGTGGATCAGCAACTCACCCACCAGGTAGGCGAAGGCGGCACCGGCGAACCAGAGGATGGTCAGCGTCGCCAGGCGTGGACCGCGATACTTGCGCGGCAGGAATTCCACCAGCAGAGCGGTGGCGACCGGGTATTCGATGCCGATGGCGACTCCCAGCAGCAGGCGGGCGATGAAGATCTCTTCACCGGATTGGGCCCAGAGCTGGGCCAGCGAGCAGAGGATGAACAGGGTCGGGCCGACGAAGAAGATGCGCTGACGACCGAAGCGATCAGTCAGCCAGCCGCCGACGAAACCGCCGAAGAAGATCCCGATCAGCGCCGAAGCGGCGATCAGTCCTTGCCAGAAGGCATTGAGGCTCAGGGCGGCGGCCATGTGCACCATGGCCACGCCGACGATGCTCAGTACGTAGCCGTCGACGAAGGAGCCGCCGCCCGAGCGGACGGTCAGGCGCTGGTGAAAGCGGTTGAGGGGGGCGTCTTCGATCGAGTGATTGTTGTTTTTCATATTGTCTCCACGTGTTGATCGTTCGTGGCTTCCGGCCTGATGCGGACGGGGCCGGGCCGCACCGCGATATCCGGGGAGGGTCGCGGCAAATCGTTCAGGAGGCCGTCTGGAGCGGGCCCTGTTTTCAGCTCTCCGCGCCGGCGCGGTACTGACCCCAGCGCAGGTTCATGTTCACGCCCATCGACAGGAACGGTTGTGGCGGGTTGGCGCAAGGACCCGGGGCCTTGAGCAGGAACCGGGTGAGTTCGTCTTCCTGGCCGCTGAGCCAATCGCCCAGCAGCTTGCCGGTGGCGCTGCCGCGGGTGACGCCCAGGCCGTTGCAACCCAGGGCGCCATAGACGTTGGGTGCCAGTTGGCCGAAGAAGCCGTTGTGGTTGCGGGTCATCGCCAGGGCGCCGCCCCAGGTGTATTCGAAATCCACGTTCGGCAGCATCGGGAAGCGCCGGGCGTAGGAGGCGCGATGACGTTCGATGAAGCGTTCCAGGTAGCGCTCCCGGGCGCGGCCGTCCGGGTTGAAGCTGAAGCTGTTGCGGATCAGCAGACGCTGGTCCGGGGTGCGGCGCACGGTGGTGCCGAACGGATCGGCGGGGATGATGCCCCAGTACGGATCGCCGCCCAGGCGCGTCTGTTCTTCGTCGGTGAGCGGGCGGGTGATGCTGGCGTAGGTGAAGATCGGCAGCATGCGGCCCTTGAGGAAACCGAAGTGCATGCCGAAGGCGTTGTTGGCCAGGACCAGGCGGTCGGCCTCGATGCTGCCGTTGGCATGCTTGAGGACGATACGCGGGCTGTACCCGACTTCGAGGATTGGCGTGTGTTCGTATAGGCTGACGTTGCCGGGCAGGGTGTCGGCCAGGCCCTTGACCAGGGCCGACGGCTGGATCAGCGCGGTGCCGGGGGTGAACAGCGCCTGGCGGTAGAAGCCAGTGCCGACCCGCTGGCGCAGGGCCTCGGCACCGACCATCTCGCACGGCTCGCCGAGCTTCTCCAGGCCACGCCGGTAGGCGTCGAGCACGGCCATGCCGCGATCCTCGACGGCGGCCTGGTACTTGCCGCAGAAGGTCATCTGGCAGTCGATGCCGTAGGTGTCGACCAGTTGCTTGAGGTAGCGCTGGCCGGACAGATTCAGCTTGAGCACGGTCTTGGCGGTGTCGATGTCGCCGATGTAGTCCTCGGCGCCGATGTCGTGGGGCAGGTCGATGGCGAAACCGGCGTTACGCCCGGAGGGGCCGAAGCCGACCTCCTGCGCTTCCACCAGAATCACTTCGTCATCCGGATGACCCAGCGCCAACTGGCGAGCGGCGGCCAGGCCGGTGAACCCGGCGCCGACCACCACCCAGCGCGCCTTGGAGTGGCCGGTATGCGCGGGGCGGGCCTGGCGCTTCTGGCTGAGGTGATACCAACCGCAGGTCTTGTCGTCGGCTGGAAGGGAACTGATCTGTACCATGGGCACCGCTCTTTTGTTATTTGACATCACCCGTGGGCGATACGGATCGTCACGGAAAACTTGATGTATACATGTTGTATCCATAAATATGCGGCAGGTTGTCGCGGCTGTCGAGTGCCGTTGGGCCTGCTCGTGAGCAAAGTGCTGCAAATGTCGTTGGCAGGCGATGGGATGTCGCAGGCAAACTGATCGACCTGGACGACGTGCCGGGAAACCGGCTGAAGAGGGCAGGCACGTCTCGGAAATCGGTGTTTATCGATTTCCGACAGACTCATACTTAAAACCGACTATTTCCCGTATGACGAATTTCGGTTAACTAATTGATTTAAAACGTAAAAATCTAAATCCATCTTGTGTTCGTTGTGTATACACAGTGAATTCAATGGATTGACCACGCCCGAGTTGCGTGGGAGTCTGTTCTCAACCACGGTGCCATCACTGGCATCCAGAACACCGGAGGTTCCTGGTGAAAAGTGGCAAAACTGGGCTTTACGAAGACCTGAAGCGGCAGATCCTGACGATGGAGCTCGATCCAGACCAGGTTCTGGACGAGGTCACCTTGAGTGAGCGCTACGGTCTTTCTCGCACCCCGGTTCGAGAAGTGTTTCGGCGCCTGGAAGGTGAGGGCTACCTGGATATCCGCGAGAACCGTGGAACCCGGGTGATCCCGATGAACCATTCGACGCTGCGTAATTTTTTCCTGGTAGCACCGATGATCTACGCTGCCATAGGGCGTCTGGCGGTGCAGAACTTCACACCGGCGCAGTTGGAGGAGCTCAAACAGACCCAGCAGCGTTTTCGGCGGGCCTCGGTGGAAAGAAATCCCCTGGCTCTGGCATTGGAGAACAATCGCTTTCACGAAATCATGGGTGAAATGGCCGGCAACCCGTACCTGAAGCCGAGCCTGTCACGGTTGTTGATCGATCACGCACGGATCGGCCACACGTTCTACCGGCCGCGTGATCAGGACATGGAGCAACGCCTGGATCTATCGGTGGAACACCACGATGAGTTCATCGAGGCGATCGCCAGGCACGATGAAAACCGGGTGGTGGACCTGGTGTTCGAACACTGGGAGCTGTCGCGAGCGAACATGCAGCTGTTCATTGCCCCGCAGGCGCTGAAGGCTGACTCGCTGGTGGAGGGCCCCTTGAGTTAAACGTTGGCGTGTTGTGTGTCGAGGTTCGAAGGTATGACTGCACCGGTCGCCGTGGCGTGGTACGGGCCAACCCTCGAGGGCGACACCTGCCATTCCCCGGCTGCTGGTACAGGGCCGGTCTATCCGCGAGGACACAGGCTCCCCGAATACGGTCAGGGTCTTTTCAATATTCCTGAATAACAGCGTCAACGCTGACCTTGTACAGAACTTCCGGCAGAAGCTTTTGCCGGGAATGGGTTGCCACGCGCCGTAAAAGAGGGTTCAGACACTCACATCGACAATAAAAACAAACATCAAAAGTCCAACAAAAATAGCAAGTGCTTGTTCTGCCGTTTCAAAAAAACAACCAATTCGGGGAACCACCATGAAGATGTTTAAGCAAGCGTTCTGTGCCCTGACTCTGGCCGCTGCAGTTGTTTTGCCGACCCACGCCGAAGAAAAAACCATCACCATGGGCACCTTGTCCTGGGAAGATCTGACACCAATTACCGGTATTACCAAGAAAGTGCTGGAAGATCAGGGCTATACCGTCAAGGTCACGCAGTTTTCCGAGTGGGGCATCGCCTACGCGGCATTGGGCAAGGGTGATGTGCAGATTCTCGCCTCGCAGATCGACTATGCCGCCAACGACTACTGGAACAAGAACAAGAACCGGCTCGAGAAGATCTCGCCGGTCTCCTACGGCCTCTACCAGGCCATCGCCGTCCCCAACTACGTGACGATCAACTCCCTGGAGGAACTCAATGCCAATGCCGACAAGTTCGGCGGCAAGATCGTCGGTATCGAACCCGGTTCGGGCCTGATGAGCGATGCGGCCAATGCGGTCAAGGCCTATGGCCTCAAGCTCAACCTGCTCGAAGGCAGTACCGCGGCGATGACCGCCGCGCTCAAGGCCGCCGTGGACCGCAAGGAGTGGATCGCCGTAGCGATCTGGGATCCGTCCTGGATGACCCAGAAGTTCGACGTGAAATTCCTCGCCGACCCGAAAGGCATCTTCCCGCCACCGCAAGGCTACTACTGGATCGGCCAGAAGGGCTTCAGCGCCGCCAACCCGCGTGCGCGTGAAGTGATTGCCAGCGTTTATGTACCGCTGGCCGACATCAAGGCGATCAACGGTGAAGTCAAGGACGGCAAGAGCATGGACGAAGCGATCAAGAACTGGACCGACAGTCACGCCGACTTGCTCAAACGCTGGGAAAACATCAAGAAAGACTGATGGTCTTCGCACTTGCAGCTGCCGAACTTGAATGCATTACAGGCCTGAACTTTCAAAAGGCCGGACGGGATTGATATGAGTACGCAAACAGTAGACGCCCAAGAAGTACTGGTGAGTTGCCAGTCTGTCTGGAAAGTATTTGGCGAGCGCTCCGAAGAGGCGATGCGCGCGGTCATTGAAAAGGGGCTCTCGAAGAAACAGATACTGCATGACTACAGTTGTGTCGTGGGCGTATCGGACGTCAATCTGGAAGTGCACCGTGGTGAGATTTTCTGCATCATGGGCCTGTCCGGCAGCGGCAAGTCGACCTTGATCCGCCTGTTGAACAAACTCATCACGCCCAGTGCCGGCAAGGTGCTGGTCAAGGGGCGTGAACTCAATTCGCTCAATGCCCAGCAACTGCGCGACATGCGTGCCAGGCACATCGGCATGGTGTTCCAGAGCGTGGCCCTGCTGCCACACCGCACGGTGCTGGAAAACACCGCCTTTGGCCTTGAGGTACAGGGCGTACCCAAGGCCGAACGGCTGAAAGTGGCCGAACGGGCGTTGGCCAAGGTCAGCCTCGGCGACTGGGCCAACCGCTACCCCAACGAACTCTCCGGCGGCATGCAGCAGCGTGTCGGCCTGGCCCGCGCCATCACCGCGGACCCTGAAGTGATCCTGATGGACGAACCGTTCAGCGCGCTCGATCCGCTGATCCGCCGCCAGTTGCAGGACGAATTCCGTCAGTTGACCAAGGAGCTGGGCAAGTCGGCGGTGTTCATCACCCACGACCTGGAAGAGGCGATCCGCATCGGCGACCGCATCGCGATCATGAAGGACGGCATGATCATCCAGGTCGGTACGGCCGAGGACATCGTGCTCAACCCGGCCGATGACTACGTGGCCGAATTCGTTGCCGGCATCTCGCGCCTGCACCTGGTCAAGGCGCACTCGATCATGGCCCCGCTGGCGGTGTTCCAGCAGGCCCATCCCGGGGTCGATGTGTCGCGCCTGGTCCAGGTCGCCTCGGATGCCGACCTCGATCACATCATCGGCCTGGCGACCCAGTCCGATCGCGATGCGCTGGCGGTGGTCCAGGCCGGCGTGGTGGTCGGGGGGATCACCATCCGTGACCTGTTGCGCGGTGTGCAGGGCATCGCCAACGAACACGCCGAGGCGGCCGGCGAACAGCGGGAGAGGGCGTGATCATGGCCTTCGAAAGCTTTCCCGAACAATTCGACAGCCGTGTCGACGCGATGCTGGAGTGGCTGCAGGACAATGCGTCCTCGCTGTTCGATGGCATCAACGCCGGGCTGCAGGGCATGTACCAGGGCCTGTACTGGCTGCTGCAACTGCCACCGTTCTACGTGACGGCGCTGTTGCTGGCCGCCCTCGGCTGGCGCCTGGCCGGTTTGCGTTTTGCCCTCGGCACGCTGGTGGCCATGCTGTGCTGTGCGTTCATCGGCCTGTGGGCGGAAACCATGAGCACCCTGGCGCTGGTGGTCGCGGCCACCGTACTGGCGTTGCTCGTCGCCATCCCATTGGGCGTGGTGGCAGGGCTGCTGCCGGCCCTGGACCGGGTGGTGGAGCCGGCCCTGGACCTGATCCAGACCCTGCCGCCGTACATCTACCTGCTGCCGGCCATCGCCTTGCTCGGCTACGGCCCGGGCACCGCGCTGATCGCGACGTTCATCGTCGCCTTCGCCCCGGCGTTTCGCCTCACCGCGCTGGGTATCCGCATGACGCCCACCGCGTTCGTCGAGCTGGGTAACGCCAGTGGTGTGACCCACTGGCAGATGTTCAGCAAGATCCGCCTGCCGTTCGCCCTGCCGAGCATCATGGCCGGGGTCAACCAGAGTCTGATGATGGCCTTCGGCATGGTGGTGATCGCCGGCATCGTCGGTTCCGGCGGCCTGGGCCAGGTGATCTACAACGCCATCCGTACCCTGGACATCGCCACCTCGATCAACGCGGCCATCGCCATCGTGATCCTGACCATGGTGATCGACCGCATGGCCCAGAGCGCCACGCCCAAAGCCCGGGAGAATCGCGAATGAACCTCGCCGACCTGCAGTTTTCTCCAGGGCGCTACATCGCGCCGCTGGTCGATTGGCTGAACACCAACCTGCACGGCTTCTTCGCGGTCTTGAGCAACCTGATCTCGCTGGTGCTCGGCGCCGTGGAGTCGGTGTTCCTGGCCTTGCCACCGCTGGCGGTAATCGCCATCGTGTTCATCGGCACGTGGCTGGCCGCGCGCCTGCGCGTGGCGATACTGGCGGCGGTGATGCTCGGCTTCTGCCTGATCGCCGGCTTGTGGACCGCTTCGATGCAGACCATCGCCCTGGTCTCGGTGTCGGTGCTGCTGTCAGTGAGCATCGCCTTCCCGCTGGGCATCCTGGCCTCGCGGATCAAGCGGGTCGACGCCATGCTGAGCCCGCTGCTGAACGTGATGCAGACCGTGCCGCCCTGGGTCTACCTGATCCCGGCGGTGATGATCTTCAGTCTCGGCCGCGTGCCGGCGATCATTGCCACGGTGATCTACGGCATCCCGCCGATGCTGCGCCTGACCACCCTGGCGTTCAACCAGATCCCCAAGCACATGCTGGAGCTGGGCAATGCCATGGGCGCCTCGCCGCGCACCATCCTGTTCAAGATCGAAATCCCCCTGGCGATGCCGACGCTGCTGGTCGGTCTGAACCAGTGCATCCTGCTGTCGCTGGCGATGGTGGTGCTGGCCGGACTGGTCGGCGCCGGTGGCCTGGGCGCCGAAGTGACCCGCGGGCTGACGCGCATGGAAATGGGCCTGGGCCTGCGGGCGGGGCTGGCGATCGTCGCCGTTGCCTTGCTGCTCGACCGCGTCTCGCGCGGTGCACTGGAACGCAATCAGAAGCCACGCCACGGGGAATGATCGCCATGAAGCACAGCTATTTCTGCATCGACGCGCACACCTGCGGCAACCCGGTACGCCTGGTGGCCGGTGGCGCGCCGATGCTGCCGCACCTGCCCATCGCCGAGCGTCGCGAACTGTTCGTCGAGCACCATGACCGGGTCCGCCAGGCGCTGATGTTCGAGCCGCGCGGCCATGACGTGATGTCCGGTGCCATTCTTTACCCGCCGTATCGCGACGACTGCGACGTGGCGGTGCTGTTCATCGAGGTCAGCGGCTGCCTGCCGATGTGCGGCGCCGGGACCATCGGCCTGGTCACCAGCGCCCTGCAGGAGGGGCTGGTGACGCCACGGGTGCCGGGCAAGCTGGCGCTGGAGACGCCGGCCGGCCGGGTCGATGTCGAGTACCGCATGGAGGACGGCCGGGTCAGTAGCGTGAAGATGCTCAACGTCACCAGCTACCTGCATGCCACCGACGTGGCGGTGGAGATCGAGGGCGTCGGGCGCCTTACCGTGGACATCGCCTACGGTGGCAACTACTACGCCGTCGTCGAGCCTCAGCAGAACTGGCCGGGGCTGGAAGGCGCCAAGGCCTCCACGCTGATTGCCGTGAGCCAGAAGCTGCGCAGCGCACTGGCCTCGGTGATCGATCCGGTGCATCCGCTCGATGAGCGCATCCGTGGCGTGCACCACGTGATCTGGTGCGACCAGCCGGACAACCCGCAGATCGACGGGCGCTGCGCGGTGTTCTATGGCGAACAGGCCATCGACCGCTCCCCGGGCGGCACCGGCACCAGTGCCCGCATGGCACAACTTCACGGCCGTGGCCGGCTCGCGGTGGGCCAGGATTTCCGCCACCAGAGCCTGATCGGCACCACCTTCACCGGACGGGTCGAGTCACAGACCACGCTGGGTGCCCATGCCGCTATCCAGCCCAGCGTAACGGGTTGGGCCAGGGTCATCGGATACAACACCCTCATCGTCGATGACGAGGATCCGTTGGCCCATGGCTTTCAGATCACTTGATATGAGCAATAAATGGTAGATAGAAGAGTGTTCAGCGGTGGTCTTCAGGTCAAAAACTATCGCTATCTGCAAAAGAAGGACGAGTCATCCCCGGCAGGGCAGGCCGGCGTGGGGTTCATCTTGATGGAGCATTTCTCGATGCCGGCATTCACCCAGGCCCTCGATACCCTCGTGACTGCCAACCTCTTGCAGCCTTCGCTGTTCGCCACGCGGACCGTGACGCTCAATGGACAGGACGTGGTCAGTGACCTGGGTATCGTCATTCGACCCGACACCGACCTCGCCAGTTGCAGCCCGGACGACTTCGATCTGCTGGTGGTCTGCGGCGGCCTGCGCACGCTCCTGCACGAACAGCCGGAACTGCGCGCGTTCCTGAAGAAAGCGGCGCAGAAGGGCGTTGCCCTGGGCGGACTGTGGAACGGCGCCTGGTTTCTCGGCCAGGCCAACCTGCTCGACGGCTACCGCTGCGCGATCCATCCCGAACACCGGCCGGCGCTGGCCGAAGCGTCGCGCGAGAGCCAGGTCACCTGCGAAAGCTATATGGTCGACCGCGATCGCTATACCGCTGCCAGCCCGACCGGGGCGTTCTACATGGTGCTCGAATGGATCGGCAAGATGCACAACGGCGCGCTGGTCGACGGCATCATCGACATCCTGGCCTTCGAAGCCTCGCGCTATCGCCGGGTCAATCCCACGTTGCAGGTGAAGATGGCCGAGCCGCTGCGCGAAGTGGTCAAGCTCATGGAATCGAACCTGGAGGAACCGCTGGACCTGAGGCAGTTGTCGAGCTACGTCAACCGCTCCCGGCGGCAGATCGAACGGCTGTTCAAGGAGCAACTGGACACCACGCCACGCCGTTACTACCTCGAACTGCGGGTGACCGAAGGCCGTCGGCTGCTGCAGCACTCGGGGCTGACCATCGTGCAGGTCGCCGTGGCCTGCGGTTTCGTGTCGCCCAGCCATTTCAGCAAGTGCTACACCGCCTATTTCGGCTACCCACCTTCGCGGGAAAAACGCTTCGAGTAAACCGCCGCCGGCTGCCCTGGGCCCCGGCCCTCCTTACGTTCTGGAACGACCACAATGAAAATCAGAGACAAATTGACGTGCGTGTTTGCAGGGATCGCCGGTGTACCGCTGCTGCTGGTGGCGGCCGTGGTGGTGGTCAACCTGCGCGAGGAGGCCCGGGACGGCTTCGTCGACAGCAGCACCCGTGAGATCCGGCAGATCGACAACGGCATGCAGCAGTTCTTCGACGGCATTGCCCGGAACGTCCAGTACCTGTCCCAGGACCCGCGCCTGGCGTCGCTCAGCGGGCTCAAGCGCTACATGGCCGCTGACGCCGCGACCGTCGCGCCGCCGGCGATCGCCAAGACCACCCTGGATATCTTCGACATCTTTGCCAAGGCGCACCCGAACACGGCCTATGTGTCTCTGGCCACGGATGACGGCGGTTACGTCGCCTGGCCGGATGTGCCGGACCTGGCCGGCTACGACCCGCGCACGCGGCCCTGGTACCGCCTGGCGATGGCGGCCCCGGGGACCATCGTCCGTACGCCGGCCTACTACTGGGCGGCCAGCGATTCGGTGCTGATCTGCACCATGCGCACCCTCAACGACGCCCAGGGCAACCCTCGCGGCGTGGTGGGCCTGGACGTTTCGCTCAAGCAACTGACCGAGCTGGTGCGCAAGATCAAGCTGGGACAGAGCGGTTACCTGATGCTGACCGAAGCCGACGGCAACGTGCTGGTCGATGCCGCCGATCCGGCGCATTCGTTCAAGCGTCTCGCCGACCTGGGCAATGACTACGCGCCGTTGGCGGCATTGCGTGAAGGCTCGACGCAGGTGACGCTCAAGGGCGTGACCTACATGGCCAACGTCTACACCTCCAAGGCCCTGGGCTGGCACCTGATCGGGCTGATCGAGAAGCGGGAGGTGATGGCCAAGGCCGATCGCCTGAGCTGGATCATTCTCTGGGCCGCGGTGGCGATGGCGGTGCTGTTCGCCCTGGTCGGCGCGCGGTTTGCCGGGATCATCCTCCGGCCGATCCGGGGTGTGGCCAGCGGCTTGCAGGACATCGCCCAGGGCGAGGGTGACCTGACCCGCAACCTGGCGGTGCGCGGCAATGACGAGACGGCGGTGTTGGCTGGCTGGTTCAATGAGTTCCTCGGCGCCATCGCGCAACTGGTGCGCAACATCGGCCATACCTCGGGCCGGCTGCAGCACACCAGTGGCGACAGTCGCAAGGTCGCCCATGCGGTGAACGATGCCGCGTTGCGCCAGCGCGAAGCGGTCGAGCTGGTCAGCACCGCGTTCAACGAGATGGTCGCCACCGCCAACGAGGTGGCCCGTTCCTGCACCGAGGCGGCGGCTTCGGCCGATGCCGGCCAGCGCGATGTACAGAGCGGGCAGCGGCAGATCGACGAGGCCACCGACAACGTCGGGCAGCTGTCGAGCAACCTGGAGCAGGCCACCGAGGCGATGCAGGCGCTGGAAGCGGACAGCCGCAACATCAACGGCATCCTCGACACCATCCGTTCGATTGCCGAGCAGACCAACCTGCTGGCCCTCAACGCGGCCATCGAGGCGGCCCGCGCCGGCGACCAGGGGCGTGGCTTTGCCGTGGTGGCCGACGAGGTCCGGGCGCTGGCGCGGCGCACCGCCGACAGCACCGGCGAGATCGACGGCCTGCTGGGCAACCTGGTGCGGGGTACCGAGAACGTCACCCGGCAAATGCAGGCCAGCGTCGGCATGTCGCGCCAGAGCGTCGACCGTATCCAGCAGGCACGGGAAAGCTTCAACAAGATCCGTGATCAGGTGGACAACATCCGCGACCAGAACAGCCAGATCGCCACCGCCGCCGAAGAACAGCACCAGGTGGCCGAGGACATCAACCGGCACATCACGCAGATCCATACCGATGCGCGCGAGGTCGAGGACCTGGCCCGCGCCGCCCGCAACGATGCCGAGCAACTGGCGGATATTTCCAGCGAACTCAATACGCTGGTGGGAAGGTTCAAGTACTGAGGTCAAGCCGACCGCTGTTGGTCATGTGAGAGTGTTTCCGACAGCGGTTTTTGTTGTAAGGCGACAGGGCCAGACTTTGCGGATGTTTATGGCGTTCCACCAAGGGGCGCTGTAACATCCGCCTTTTTTGGAAGCCCTGACGTTATGGACGCCTTCGCAGGACGGGTGGCTAAAAAGCCCTGCCTGAGTATTTTTCTACTCGCGCTTATTGTCTTCATGGGCTTGCAGTACAAGCCAGCCATTCTCAATTATACCACCCGTTTCGTCGATTTCGCCGAGTACATGCTGTATCACGGCGTGACGCTGTTTCCGATTGCCGACGACTTGAAGCCTTATCCCGACTATACGGTCGCCAATACGGTGTTGATGTATCTGGTGTCCTTGCCTTTTGGTCGGGTTTCGGTTCTTTCGATGGGTTTGCCTTATTGCATAACCGCGTCGTTGATAGTGGTGTTCATCTATAAACTGGGGGCACTGCACGAGCGGAAGTGGGGCCTGCATGGTGCACTGTTCTCGCTGTTGACCTGGTCATTCCTCGATAGCGTCAACTCACTGGCCCTGGATGTCTATCCCGCGCTCTTTACGGTGATCTGCTTTTACCTGGTGTATCGCGCGGACATGAAGCAGGACCGTTCGCGCCAGCCGCTGGTGTACCTCGCGCTGGCGCTGGGCTTTGCGTTTCGCGGGCCTATCGGCCTGATCGGGCCATCGATCGTCGTCGGTTGCTACTACTTGCTGAGCCGTCAGTGGCGCGCACTGATCGTCTTCTCGCTGCTGTCCGGGCTGATTTTCGCCGCCGGGGTCGCGCTGCTGTCCTGGGCGGCCTATGTGCAGGGCGGCATGGATTTTCTGCGGGAAGTCTTGATGATGCAGGGGCTGGATCGTTTTGCCAGCGACCATGCACCCCGTTACTACTTCTACTTCACCGGTGGTCTGTTGACCTATGGCATCACGGTGTTCTTCGCCTTGCAGGTCATTGCACGTCGATACAAACAATTCTTCCGTGCGCCGCAAAAGACGGACATCGCCCTGTTGTTCCATCTCTCGGCCTGGTTTATTGGCCTGATCGTATTCTTTACCTTTCCAAACTCTAAAAAGGCCCGCTATATCCTGTCGATCACCCCGGCGATATCCTTGTTGGCGGCGTATATATTCGTCGATAAAAGCGGCCTGTTCGAAGGTGCGAAGAACGGGTTTCTGCGTTTCTGTCTCAGGCTGCCGTTGATTGGCCTGGGGCTGGTCGCGTTTGTCTTCATCTATAACTTCTTCACGGCACATCCCTTGTTGCCGAACTATGTGGGAGTGCTCGCCAGTCTGATGTTGTTGGTTATCGCTCGTCATATGATTGGAAAAAATTGTGCTGATCACCGTCATCGTGAACTGATCATTCTTTTATTCGGTGTCACGACTTTCCTGGCGCTGGACGCATTCTTCTTCAATTCCATCACCTATCACCTGGAGTTGGCGAACGAGCCGACGCCAAAGTTCCTGCCGTACTGGTTCTGGTGAGGACGCTGTGGGGGGGAGATTCCGGATCGTGACAGTGGGGGGGGCACGCAAAGGTAGGCATGGCAGCAGCCGTAGCCTGTTCGATCGGGCGCCACGACGAGGTCGGGCACCGTCGAGGTGGGCAAAAATGAGGCAATTATCCTGATCCGCACTACATTGATTGCAGACAGACGAATAGTTGAGCGCCACCGGCCGGAGCCACCCATGACGATGATCGACTCGGAACTCTTGACGCCCTACCTGGCGGCCAGGGACAGCGCCCGCGCAGCCTGGCGGCTGACCGTGGCCTCCCTGAGCAAGACGCCCCCGCAAGCACTGGAGGAGGGTTTCAAGGCGGTCAAGATCGCCGAGCGTTCCTACTTCCGTTGTTGTGAAGACCTGTGTGACGTGGTGCGCAGTGAGATCGACCGGGCAGAGGAGGTGGCTGCCCGGGAGGCTTCGCACAATGGCGTCGCGCAGGACAGCGTGTAGCCGGCAGGTCACGGATGCTCTCTTGCCAGTTCATTATCCTCTATCAGTACTGCCAATGCCCCGGCACCCAGATCCACTGGCCATGGCCCCAGCGGTAGTGGCCGGCCACCCAGTGGTAGCCGGGGGCGGGGGCCACGGGGACGACTTCGACGAGCGGTGGCGGGCGACGTGGATGAATCGGCTCGACGACGCAACCGGTCAGGGCGGTCGCCATCAGGGCGGCGGCGAGAGTGGCCTTGAGTATTCGGGACATGGCATGGATTCCTGAGTGACGATGGGGCCGGCGCCTGGCTGGCGGGCTTGTGTCTGTTAAACGCCGTGGCCCGCCAGATCCGTCGCTGTCGTCACTCCTTTCTGGCGATTTTCGCCTTGCCCTGTCCACGCGGGTACAAGGCCTTGCCCAGTTCCTGGCGTTCATCCTGCGGCAGGCTGCTGGCGAAGTCCGCCAGGGTGTTGTCGACCAGTACCCGAAGCGAGTTGTCCGCCTCACGGGCACGACTGAGGTCGGCCAGCAGCGCGTTGCGGTCGAGGGTCGGCGCCTCCAGTTGTCGAATCACGTCCAGGCGTGCTTCACGTCCGGCCATGACCAGCGGCTGGCTGTTGGCCTGGTTCTGCCTGAGCAACTGGCGCAATTGCTTGCGTCGGGGCTCGGGCAACTGCTGCAACGCCAGGCGCAAACCATGCTGGTTGATCGCGACCTGTGCGGGCTTGGCGTTGGCCAGCCAGTGATACAGGCCGCCGGCGACGCCGCCGACCAGGAACACGTTGAGCAGCAATGACACGACCAGCAGCGGTTTCAGGTACTTGGGTGGGGTCATTGCTCGCTTTCCTCGGCGTTGACGGTGAAGACGATGTCGGCATCGCCGTGATCGAAGACGCTGGGCAGCACTTCGGCTGAGTGCAGGGGCAACGGCAGGCTCAGCGAGGCCACCAGGATGCCGGCGGCGATGCCGGCCACGCCGATCCCGACAATACCGGCAGGCGACAACCAGCCGGCATAGCGCTGCCAGAACGACGGTGGGCGGGCCGTGTTGGCCGAGAGACGGATCTGTCGGACCAGTGCCGGGTCCGGCGCCGGCAGCCGGTAGCCGTCCAGCAGGCCATCGAGCGCGCGCGCCTGATCCAGGGCGGCGAGGGCGCCGCGGTCGCGCTGTTCGAGCAATACCTCGGCGCCGGCCCGCTCGGTGGCCGGCCAGCGTCGCAGGTCCGCGCCATAGGCCTCGGCCAGTTGGGCAAATCGTTCGGGCGTCATCGTCTTTCCCTCCCTAGTCCGGCATCGCCGAGCGTCTCGGCAAGGTGGCCGCGCAGGTTACGCCGGGCCCGCGACAGCAGGCTCTCCAGTGCCTCGACGCTGATGTTCATCAGGGCCGCGGCTTCGATGTTCGACAGTTCCTGGTAGTACTGCAGCACGATGGCTTCGCGCTGCCGTTCGGGCAACGTCGCCAACGCCGCGGCCATCTGTTCGCTGCGCGCGGCCGCTTCCAGTTGCTCGTCGGGTGCCGGCGTGCTGTCGGGCAGCTCGACCGGTTCCTCGTCATCGGCCAGCGGGCGCTCGCGGCGCCGACGCAGGCGGTCATGGCAGAGGTTCAGTGCGACCCGGTGCAGCCAGGTGTCGAAGCGCGCTTCGCCGCTGCGCCAACTCGCCGCCTGCTTCCAGATTCGCAGGAAGCTCTCCTGCGCCACATCCCTGGCCTCTTCGGCATCGCCGAGGATCCGCCCGGCGAGCGCCAGCAGACGGGGCAGCTTGCGCGACACCATCTCGTTGACGGCCGCCGGTTCGTTGTTGCCGATGCGGGCCAGCAACTCCAGGTCCGGATCAGTTTCTTTCAATATGGCAAATCCCGGTCCGGTGGTTCAGCCTCGGGTTGATCGGATGCCCCGGCTGCGAGGTGCGCAGCCGGGCACCGGCATTCAGCGGATCCAGTGGCCTTCGACCCACACCCAGTTAGGCCCGCGCGGCGCCCAATGGCCCGGTTCCCAGCGGGCGTTGTAGCGCACGCGCTGCCAGTGGCCCGGCTCCCAGACGTAGCCGCGGCCTTCCCAGCGCCAGTGCCCGCGATCCCAGGCGTAGCCGGGACGTTCGACAGGAATGGCTTCGACGCGCATGGGCGGCGGGGCCTCGCGAATGATGATCTCGGGCTGGGCGAAGGTCGGGGTGCTGGTCAGGGCCGCGAACGCCAGGGGAATGAGCAGGGCAAGGCGAAACTTGGCCAGAGGTCGTGCAGGTCTCATGACAACTCCTTCATGCGGCGGACGAAAATGAACGCTGCTGATGGGTTGAACGCAGGACGCCGGAACAATCCGTCGCGGGAAAGCCGAAAATTTTTCGCGGGATTTTCCGGGGTTTCGGGCAGAAGTATTACCCAGAGTGGGCCTGGCGTAGATGAAATCGTACGAGGTTGCGACGGATTGCTGCAGGTGGCGGCGTTCAACCGGTAACCGTTGGCGATTGACAGGCGTTCCGGCGTCGTCCGTGCAGCGGCTTTATCCATCGCACCATGAGGAAAATCACCATGTCACGTCGTCTCTCGCTGCTCGTTGCCGCGGTCCTGCTGCTGAGCCTCAGCGGCTGTGTGATTCTGCCGGGGCACCGGGACCATTGCTGCTGGCGCTACTACGGTGCTGTCGCCCACTCGACGCAGGATGCGGCGGCCTGACCACGGTCCCGGGCCCGTGCAATGACGGGCCCGGGATCGGCCTCATGGTGCCGTCGGAGCGGCCAGGGCCTGGCGCAGCAGATCGTTGATGAGGCTCTGGCTACCGATGGTGTCGCTTTGCGCACGGGCCCGTGCGGCCGTCACCACGGCGTCGTCGAGCAGAAGGGTCATGCGGATCTTGCCGTCAATGGCGGCCACTGCGCCGCGCTTGGCCCTGGCGAAATCGTATTGTGCCTTCATCGATCAGTTCTCCAGATATTGGCGGGCTTCATGGCTCGAGGCGATTCGGGCCGCCAGGAGCTGCACGCTGCCGGGCGCCGAGTGGGTGTAGGAGGCCACGAGCAGGCGTCGGGTCGCATCCAGCCCCATGATGATCCAGGGCGTGCCCTCAGCCTCCCGGTCCTGGAGCCTGAGGGCCCCTTCGTCGTAGAACACCGCCTCGGCATCGGCCAGGCTGATGCCCGCATGTTCCTGTTTGTTGGTGGTGTTGCCGGTTTCGTCGTATCGAATCTGGAAGGTACTCATCATGGGCCCTGTCTGGGTGAATCGGGGTTCGAGGGCATGAGAACAGCTTCCCGGGCCGGCAATCCTGATGCTCGGTGTTGAGCGGGTCTATCCAGGGCGTGGGGTGTTTCGCAAGGGGTCGAGCGAGGGTTCTGCGCACTGCGGCGCGAGGACCGTGGCCGCCTTGTCATAAAAAGAATTAGTTTACTGCTTGCCTTTTTGCTTTTGTTTTAACTGGAAATTCGCTGGGAACCGGCCCATCATTCGCCGCGCTGTGTCTAAGCGTCAAGGCCCTGCTGCGCGCCTGTGCGACGACCGTGAACCCTTTGGCCCTTTTTCAGGAACTCATTTTGTCTAACGTCTGCTCCAGCGGCCTCGATATCGGCTTCGCTTCGCTGAATTACCTCCAGATCGGCATCCTCGGGATCATCCAGGGCATCACCGAGCTGCTGCCGATTTCCTCCACCGCGCACATGCGCATCGTCCCGGCGGTACTCGGCTGGCAGGACCCGGGTTCGGCGTTCTCGGCGGCCATGCAACTGGCGGCCCTGGCGGCGGTGGTCAGCTACTTCTGGCGCGACGTGCGCGATGTGGTCGGCGGCAGTGTCACTGCCGTGCGCCAGCGCGACTTCGACAGCCAGTGGTTCAAGCTGGCGGTGGCGATCATCCTGGCGACTATCCCGATCGGCATTGCCGGCCTGGCCCTGTCGTCAACGCTGAACCGCTGCGACTCGCCGCTGCGTGGCCTGACCGTGATCGGGATTTCCTGCCTGGTGATGGCGGTATTGCTGGCGGTCTCGGAATTCACCTGTCGGCACCGGCGGGTGGTCGGCGAGATGCGCCTGCGTGATGCGCTGACCGTCGGCATCGCCCAGGTTGGCGCGCTGATCCCGGGTGTCTCGCGTTCCGGGTCGACCCTGACGGCGGCGCTGTTCCTCGACTTCAAGCGCGAAGAGGCGGCACGCTTCTCGTTCCTGCTCGGCCTGCCGGCGATTGCCCTGGCTGGCCTGAAGGAGCTGTGGGTCTTGCACCATGCGCAGATTCCGGCCGAGGCCTGGAGCCACCTGCTGTTCGGCATCGTGGTCGCCAGCGTTTCGGCCTTCGTCGCGATCTGGGGTCTGATGCGTTTCCTCGAGCGCTTCTCCACCTGGCCCTTCGTGATCTACCGCGCGGTCCTCGGCATCTTCCTGATCGCCGCCGTGCAGCAGGGCTTCCTCTCCTGATTCAAGGGCCGGGCGCGGCCTCGCGGCCGTGCCTGGTCACGGGTTCGGCCCCAGCGCATAGCGCCGGCAATGCTCCAGATACCCCTGTTCGTGATTGCCCACCAACTGCACCACGCTGGTCCATAGCCAGGAAGGCGCATCGAGGGTTCTGGAGCGATTCAACTGCAGTTCCGCCAGCCAGCTCTTGCGGGTCGCCTCATCCATCTGCCGGGCATGCGCCCGGCCGACCACCCGCGCCAGGTAGCCGGCGGCGTGCTTGGCGTCGGTCTTGTCGAGGCTGTCCAGATCGAGCTTGAGGTCCTGGGGCAGCAACTCGCGAATGAATACCCCGTGCTCGAGAAAGCGCGTCGCCATCATCCGCTCGCCCAGGCTCGGTGACAGTTGGCGTGCGCCTTCGAGCACGCGCCGGGCATTGTCGCGGGGCATGTGCACGTGGGCCCCGCGAGGGGCCAGGGCGGCCACCGCTTCCTTGATGTCGAGCAGGCAGTAGTCCTGCTCGTCTCTGTGGCCGACCCCGAGCAGCACCGCATAGCGCATCAGGCCCAGGGAGCTGCAGCCCTTGACCCAGTAGGCGCTGTCGAGCAGTTGCACCTGGGCATCGCGTGGCCGGCCCTTGAGGGCGGTGACCAGGTCGTGGATTTCCGGTCCCTCGCAGAGCGCCTTGATCGCGGCTTTCTCGCTGCGCGAGGTGGGCCAGAAATGGCGGCCGATCGGTAGGGTCGGTTTGGTGTGCTCCATGCGCTCGCGGGCGAGGTTTTTCCAGGTGCGCTTGACCGCATCGCGCAGGCCGGCCTTGACCTGGGATGGGCGATGCGGCACCAGGTCGGTTTCGTCCAGCAGGGCCTGCTCGTAGCCGACGATCATTTCCTCGAGCATGCGTGCGGTGGTCACGCCGGGCAGGTCCGAGCCACGGGCGGCGGTCGCCAGCGACAGGGCCAGGCGCACCAGGTCGTGCACCGGGTTGCCGATCACGGTCTGGTCGAGGTCGCGGATGTGAATGTCGATATCGCCGTTGATGTCCCCGGTCGGCCCTAGGTTGCCGACATGGCAATCGCCGCAGATCCACACGTTCGGGCCATGGGGCAGGCGGCGGCCGCGCTGGCTGTGCAGCCACTCGTAGAACTGGGCGGTGTTGCCGCGAACGTAGGCATGGGCGGAGCGGGCCATTTTCTCGTTGCGCAGGTTGGACAGGATGGCGGCACGCTGGCCGGGGCGAGGTGGTTTCAAGGCGTACGCTCTCTGGCTGGTCGATGTGCGGGCATGACCCTTTGAGCGTAGGGCGTGTGGATTGGTTTCGCCTGAGCGCATGTTGCGCAGGCATTCGGAGCCTGCCCACTCAGAGGACGAAAAAAAAGCCCGCATGCGGGCGGGCTCAACGGGAGGTTCGTCAAAGGAGCGGGTTCAATATAAACAGCCAGGCTGCCCGGCACAGTGAAAGATGTTTTACCTCCAGGCCACGTCCGGCAAGGCTTCAGAGCGGTTTGTGGTGCTCATCTCGACGTCGAGGTCGTTCAGTTGGCGATCGCTGCAGATGGCGATTTCGCTGGCCTGTCTGGCCCGTGCGCAGTCGAAGCTGGCGGCCTGGGCCGTGGCGATGAACAGGGGGAGGGCGGCCAGTGCCCATAAAGTTTTTTTCATGCGGGTGCCTGCTGCCCGGTTGTGCCTGGATGTTCATCAGACCAGCCAGAGTGCCATTCGCTCCCGGCGTGGGTGCCGGCAGTGGTCGCGCCTTGTTTCCAGTCAGCACGCCACGCCGTGGCAAGGGCCATTGACCCGCAAACACCAGTGCCAAGCCGCCGGGTGGGCAGCCCGGCTTCAGGCCTGGCTGATATCGACCAGGCGCGGCTGGGTGATCGCCAGGTAGTCGTGGCTCGCCAGGATCATCGAGGCATCCAGTCGCCCGGCATTGAAGGCGATCTCTGCATAACGTCGGGTCAGGCTGGGGTCGACAATCAGCTCGATACGTTCGTCGAACACGAATGGCGGAATCGCACCGATCCGGCAGCCGGTCAGTTCCATGGCCGTCTCGGCCTTGACCAGTTCGGCCTTCTTCCCGCCCAGGGCGGCGCCGAGCTTTTTCATGTCGAGCTTGTGGTCGCCCGGCAGGATCGCCAGGGCATAGCGTTCGCCCTGACCCTTGAGGGCGCAGAGCATGGCCTTGGCACCTTGGCCCGGTTCGGTGCCGCGGATGTCGGCGACCCGAAACGACTGCCCTTCGGCATCGTGCTGCAGGACGCGGTAGCGGGCACCATGGCTGTCCAGCAGGCTGACCAGTCGATCGAAAACGGCAGGCATGGGCTCTCCTCAGAAGGGTTTGATCAGGTCATAGGAAAGCTTGCTGATCAGAATCACCAGCAAGACCAGGAACAGCGCGCGTACGAACGGCACGCCCCGGCGCACCGCGAGCCAGGTGCCGGTCAGGGCACCGAGGATATTGAACAGCGCCATCGGCAGCGCCACCAGGTACAGGACGTTGCCGGTGGGGATGAAGAACACCAGCGCGGCGATGTTGGTGGCGATGTTCACCAGTTTGGCCGAGGCCGAGGCGTGCAGGAAGTCGAAGGCGAAGCAGCGGATGAACAGGAAGATCAGGAAGCTGCCGGTCCCGGGACCGAAGAGGCCGTCATAGAAGCCGATGGCACCGCCGATCAGCACGGCCAGCAGTTTTTCCCGGGTGCCGATCCGCATCGGCTTGTGCAGGGCGCCGAAGTCCTTTTTCCAGAAGGTGTAGAGCGCCATCACCACGATCATCACCAGCACCGCCGGGCGTACCACCGACTGCGGCACGGCCGAGACCGTGGCCGCGCCGAAGAACGACATGATGAACGCCGCGGCGGCTGCCGGTATCACCAGGCTCCAGTCGATCACCACCTTGCGCACGAACGAGCGGGCGGCGAAGGTCGTGCCGCAGGCGGCGGCCACCTTGTTGGTGCCCAGCAGCGCGGCAGGCGGGGCCGAGGGCAGCACGTTGAACAGCGCGGGGATCTGGATCAGTCCGCCACCGCCGACCGCCGCGTCGATGAGGCCGGCGGCGAAGGCGAAGCAGCAAAGGATGACGATATCAAACATGCAATCAGGCTCTGACGATAAAGGGTTGGGTCGGGTCCAGCGGCACCACGCGCGCCGGATCATCGACCCCGAACACGCGGATCATCCAGCGGTCGCGGCCGTCGTAGCGCGGAGCGAAGCCATCCCGGGCGTGCAGGGTCTGCTGGTTTTTGAAGATCAGCATGTCGCCGGGCTGGAGCAGGATGTGGCGAATGACATCGGGGTGGTTGGCGGTGGCCGCGAACAGTTGCATGGCAAAGTCGGCGTTGGCGGTGGTCGCGCTGACCGCGGCCTTGTTGTAGCGGCAATGCAGCCCGCCGCTGGCGGATTTGTAGAGCAGCGGGACGTGCTCCAGCACGTTGCCTTGTTTGCCGAAGGACTCCGGCCGGCGAACGTTGAAGTTCGGTCGCTGCAGTTCCTGTTCGACGAAGTCGGGCAGGCTGTCCAGCACGTCGCGAATGGCGACGATGCGGGTGGGCACCTCCAGTTCACAGCGCAGGCCGGTCAGGCTCAGGTATTCGGGGCAGGCCGAAAGCCCGTCGACCGTTTCGCAGGTCAGCGGCAGGTGCGGGTTGTCGACGTGCATGCCCAGGCTCAGGCGCGAGCCGAAGGAGCTGGCTTCGCTTTCGCGCTCCTGCTTGGGTGAGACGTGGCGGAACACCGTGTCGTCGCTTTCGCCGGCGTAAGCCACGGGACGGGTACCCAGCGCTGCCAGCACGGACAGGATCGCTCCCGCCAGCACCGGCAGCTCTTCGATGCCAGGCTCGTCGTCGTAGGGCGTTGCCGGCAACTGTAGGTCGATCGGCAGGCCACGGACAATCAGTGCCACCGCGTCGGACTGGGGAAAGTCGCGCAGTGCCTGGTGTTTTTCGGCACCCAGGACGTTCTCCAGCAGGCGCGCCAGCGTCGGCATCCGGTCGATGCCCGAGGCGCTGTCGTGGATGGCCAGGGGAGCGAGCGCTGCCTGCAATCGTCGTTGCTCGGTGAATGAGAGATGGATTTCGGGCAGGGCCTGCAGAGTCGGCGCCTGCGTATTTCGGACCAACCAATGCGGGTGTTCCCCGCTGATTCGGCTAGCCGAATTTCTGACAGCCTCATCCAGTTTTGACACGTCCTTTGCTCCTCTTTTCCTACGTCCCTGTGGGTTAAGCGCGAAGGCTAACGGAAGGGACCTTTTTGTGTTGCAATACCACGTTGCGAAAAGTGCAACGAGGTGAGTGATGGCACTGGATATGTTGGGTGAGCTCGAAGCCTTCGCGACGGTGGCGCGCAAGCGCAGCTTCATTGCCGCGGCGCGGACCCTGGGGCGTTCGCCAAGCACTGTGACCCGTGCCGTTCAGGCACTCGAAGAGAGTGCCGGGGTCAAGCTGTTCAATCGTTCGGCCAATGCGGTGAGCCTGACCGAGGCCGGCGAGCGGCTGTTGCCCCATGCCCACAAAATGCTGGATCTGCAACGTGAGGCCGACGAGGACCTGGCGGGCATCAGTGGCCTGGCCAATGGCTGGATCCGCTTCTCGGCGCCGGAGTTTCTCGGCCACGGTGTCATGCCCAGGCTGATCGCCCAGTACTGCGAGCGTTATCCGCAGGTGAACATCGACGTGATCTTCACCGATGAAACCATCGACCCGGCCCGGAGCAAGCTGGATTTCTCGATTCGTGGCGCCTTTCCGCAATCCAGCGACCTGATCGGTTTTCCGCTATGGAGCTATGCCCGCTACCTCTATGCCAGTCCCGCCTATCTGGAGCGTCATGGCAGCCCCGACTCAATCGAGGCATTGGACCGTCATTCGCTGATTCTGCACACCGCCCCGCGGATTCTTAAGGAGTGGAATTTTCGCAATGAGCAGCAGGCCATCAGCTACCGGGTGCATCCGAAATTTCGCTTCAGCTCCGGAGCCGCCGTATTCCAGGCTGCGTTGGCCGGGGTGGGCATTGCCCGTCTGGCCGACTGGCTGGCGCAGCCGGAGGTGGAGCAGGGGCGGCTGGTGCGGGTGTGTTCCGAGTATCGGCTGACCTCCAGTAGCGGCGAGAACCCGCAGATGCATGCGGTGTACCCCGCAGGCAACCTGCCACTGCGGGTGAAAATGCTACTGGAGCTGATCCGGGCCTTCGGCGACAACGTCAGCCGGCTCTGAGCGGGTGCTTGCCGGCAGCGCGAAGCGTTCGCGCACCAGCGCACTGAAGCGCGCCGCCGCCGGTCCCAGGGTCTGACCGGTGCGGGTGATCAGACCGATTTCGCGGCTGACGCCGGCGTGTGCCACCGGCAGGCGTCGCAGGCCGCTGAGGCGGTCGTCCGCCGACTCCGGTAGCAGAGTCATGCCCAGGCCCTGGCGCACCAGCGCCAGCACTGTGGACATATAGTTGGCCTCCAGCCCCGGCACCAGGTTCAGGCGCTGCTCGTCGAACAACTGCTCGACCCGCTCGCGCACACTGCTGTCGCGCCCGGTGAGGATCATCGGCTGGGGGGGGG
>NZ_AQOH01000128.1 GCF_000364705.1 Pseudomonas fuscovaginae SE-1
CCAGCGGATGCCGTTCGGGGACGAACAGGCAGAGCCGGTCGACCATCACCACCTCGAAGTCCAGGCCATGGCTGAGCCGCGCCCGTACGCCGAGACCGAAATCCACCTCGTTGTCCCGCACCAGGGTATCGATGCGCTGGGCGACCACGTCGCGCAGGCGCACTTCAATGCCCGGATAGGCTTCGCGAAAGGCCCGCAGCACCGGGGGCAGGGCACCGGAGCAGATCGACGGCAGGGCGGCGATGGTCACCACCCCGCGTTGCAGGTTGGCCAGGTCGCGGGAGCCGCTGACGATGTTGTCCAGGTCCAGCAGCAGCTTTTCCATGGGGCCGCGGGCCTGCTGCCCGGCGCCGGTCAGGCTGACCTGGCGCGGGCTGCGCTCGAGCAGCGCGAGGCCGAGCCAGTCTTCCAGTTGCTGCACTTGCACGGTCAGGGCCGAGGGTGACAGGTGCAACTCATCCGCCGCCCGGGTGAAGCTGCCGGTGCGGGCAACGGTGAGGAAGGCGCGGATATGCTGGATGGCGTTCTTCATTCTGTTTTTCCGAATGCAAGGCGGTGAACATTCCAATTTACAAAGCTTACCCGCATTCCAATACTCCAGGGAAAACAATAACCGTCCGCTCTCGGGTTGCTGACCTGACGAGGCGGCTCACTGGAGTCTTCCCATGCTTGCCACGCTGGGTGTCGTCACCATTCTCTGTCTGCTCGCGGCTGTCATGAGCAAGCGTCTCTCGCCCCTGGTCGCCCTGATCGCCCTGCCGATCATCGCCGCGTTGCTCGGCGGCTTCGGTCTGCAGACCAGCGCCTTCATCATCACCGGTATCAAGAACGTCGCCCCGGTGGTGGGGATGTTCGTCTTCGCCATCCTGTTCTTCGGCGTGATGACCGATGCCGGCATGCTCGACCCGATCATCGACCGTATCCTGCGCACCGTCGGCACCCGGCCCAGCCGGATCGTCGTCGGTACCGCCCTGCTGGCGCTGCTGGTGCACCTGGACGGTTCCGGCGCGGTGACCTTCCTGGTCACGGTACCGGCGATGCTGCCGCTGTACACCCGCCTGGGCATCGATCGGCGGATCCTGGCCTGTGTCGCGGCGATGGCCGCCGGGGTCAATTTCCTGCCGTGGACCGGGCCGGTGCTGCGCTCGTCGGCGGCCTTGCACGTACCGGTGGCGGACCTGTTCCAGCCGCTGATCCCGGTGCAGATCGTCGGCCTGCTGTTCGTATTCGCCAGCGCCTGGTGGTTGGGCCGGCGCGAGGAGCGCCGTCTGGGCCTCGGTGCCGGTGCCGCCGTGGGTAGCGCGCCGACCCGGGTGATCAGCGCCGATGAAGAACGCCTGCGCCGTCCGCGGCTGTTCTGGGCCAACCTGCTGCTGACCGTATTGGTGATGGTGGTGATGATCGCCGGCTGGGTCGACCCGGTGGTGATGTTCATGCTCGGCACCGTGGTCGCCCTTTGCCTGAACTACCCGAATGTCGATGCCCAGCGCGAGCGGATCGACGCCCACGCCAGGACGGCGCTGACCATGGCCAGTATCCTCCTGGCGGCCGGGGTGTTCACTGGCATCATGCAGGGCACCGGCATGCTCAAGGCCATGGCCGAGGTGGCGGTGGCGCAGATTCCGGCCGGGCACGGCAAGCTGATCCCGACGGTGGTCGGGCTGCTGTCGATGCCGCTGAGCCTGCTGTTCGACCCGGATTCGTTCTACTTCGGCGTGATGCCGGTGATCGCCGAGGTCGGCAAGGCCCTGGGCGTCGAACCGCTGCGAGTGGCCCAGGCCTCCTTGCTCGGGGTGCACACCACCGGCTTCCCGGTCAGCCCGCTGACCCCGGCGACCTTCCTGCTGGTGGGTCTGTGCAAGATCGAACTGGCCGATCACCAGCGTTTCACCATTCCATTCCTGTTTGCCGCCTCGGTGCTGATGACCCTGACGGCGTTGCTTCTGGGCGTCTTTTGAAATGAAGGGCTTTGCAATGAAAACCTTGCGTATCGGTTCCGGTGCCGGTTACTCCGGCGACCGCATCGAGCCGGCCGTGGAACTGGCGGCCCAGGGCGAGCTGGACTACCTGGTGTTCGAGTGCCTGGCCGAGCGCACCATTGCGCTGGCCCAGCAGGCGCGGCTGAGCGACCCCGAGGCCGGCTACGATCCGTTGTTGCGCGAGCGCATGCAGCGGGTGCTGCCGTATGTGGCCGGCAATGCGCGGCGGCTGCGGGTCATCACCAACATGGGCGCGGCCAACCCGCTGGCGGCGGCCCGGGAAGTTCGGCGGATCGCCGTCGAACTGGGCCTGTCGGGCCTGAAGGTGGCAGCGGTCACCGGCGACGATGTGCTGGCGGTGCTGCAGGCCGAGCCCGAGCGGTTGCTCGACAACGGCCGGCAGGTGGCACAACTGGGTGAGCGGCTGGTGTCGGCCAATGCCTATATGGGCGCCGAAGGCATCGTCCAGGCGCTGGTGGCGGATGCCGATGTAGTGATCACCGGCCGCGTCGCCGACCCGTCGCTGTTCCTGGCCCCGCAGGTGTTCGAGTTCGGCTGGGCGGCGGACGATTGGCGGCGCCTCGGGCGCGGCACGCTGATCGGTCACCTGCTCGAATGCGCCGGGCAGATCACCGGCGGCTACTTTGCCGACCCGGGAGTGAAGGACGTGCCGGATCTCGCCTGTCTGGGCTTTCCGCTGGCCGAGGTCGACGCGCAGGGCGAGGCGATCATCACCAAGGTCGCCGGCAGCGGCGGGCGGGTGGACCGGGCGACCTGCGCCGAGCAACTGATCTATGAAGTGCATGACCCGGCGGCCTATCTGACCCCGGATGTCACCGCCGATTTTTCCCAGGTGAGTTTTGTCGAGCAGGGCCCGGACCGGGTACAGGTGCAGGGTGCCAGCGGGTTGCCGCGTCCGCAGTCGCTGAAGGTCTCGGTCGGCTATCTGGACGGCTGGATCGGCGAGGGGCAGATGTCTTACGGCGGCCCCGGGGCCCTGGCCCGGGCGCGACTGGCGCGCGAAGTGGTGCTGGAGCGCTTGCGGATCACCGGGGTCGAGATGGACGAGGTGCGGGCCGAACTGATGGGCGTCGACTCGCTGCATGGCGAACGGTTGGGTGAGCGCGCGGCGGGTGAGCCGTGGGAGGTCCGTCTGCGCGTGGCCGCCCGTTGTGCCCGGCGGGACGATGCGGTGCGTGTCGGCAATGAAGTGGAAACCCTGTACACCAACGGCCCGTCGGGTGGCGGTGGTGCCAGCAAGAGCGTGCGGCAGGTGGTGGCGGTCGCCTCGTTGCTGTTGCCGCGCGAACGCCTGGTTGCCCGGGTGCATCTGGAGGATCGGCAATGAGTGGCTTGAATTTGCGGGTCCTGGCCCATTCGCGCACGGGTGACAAGGGCGACACCTCGAACATCTCGGTGATCGCCTATCGCGCCGAGGACTATCCGCGGCTGCGCCAGTGGCTGACCGCGGAGCGGGTCGCGGCCTGGTTCGCCGAGCTGCGCGACCCGGATGCCGCACCGGTGCGGCGCTACGAGTTGCCCGGCGTGCAGGCGCTGAACTTCGTGCTGCCGGGCATTCTGCGTGGCGGCGTGACCCGCTCCTTGGCGCTGGACGCCCATGGCAAGAGCCTGGGCTCGGCGCTGCTGGACATGCCGCTGGAGGAGTAGGGTCAGCGCGGCCCGAGGAGCCGCTCGGCGATCATCTCGCCGATCGGCATCGCCGAGGTGGCGGCCGGTGAGGGCGCGTTGCAGACGTGGACCATGCGCGCGGTTTCGGCGAACAGGAAATCATGCACCAGGCTGCCATCGCGCATGACCGCCTGGGCGCGGATGCCGGCCTCGCAGGGCAGCAGGTCTTCGACCTCCAGCGACGGGCAGTACTTGCGACACAGCTCCAGGTAGCCGCGCTTGCTCAGGGAGTTCTTCAACTCCCGGGTGCCGGAGCGCCAGTTCTGCCCGATGGTTTTCCAGAAACCGGGGAAGCGCGCGTATTGCGCGACATCCCGCCAGTTGACCGAGAACTTGCGGTAGTTCTCCCGGCCCAGTCCCAGCACCGCGTTCGGGCCGACGGTGACGCTGCCGTCGATCATGCGGGTCAGGTGCACGCCGAGGAATGGCAGCTCGGGGTCGGGGATCGGGTAGATCAGGTGGTTGACGATATCGTTTTTCGACGCCGACAGGCGGAAGTACTCGCCGCGAAACGGAACGATCTGGTGGTCGATGGGCACGCCGGCCAGGGTCGCCAGGCGATCGGATTGCAGGCCGGCGCAGGCCACCAGTCGACGGGCCTGCCAGACGCCCGCTTCGGTGCTGACGGTGACGCTGTCGGTGTTCTCCCGGATGGCGGTGACGGTCTGCTCCAGGCGGATTTCGCCGCCGTTGGCGCTGATCACCCGGGCCATCGCCTCGCAGACCTGGCGGTAGTCGACGATCCCCGTGGCATCGAGAAACAGCGCGCCGAGGCCGACGATGTTCGGTTCGCGGCGACGCAGCTCATCGGCATCCAGGCGTTCGACCTTCAGGCCGTTGAGCTGCGAGCGCTCGTACAGCGCGTTCATCCGCTGCATCTCCAGCGCGGTGGAGGCCACCAGCATCTTGCCGCAGACCTCGTAGGCAATGCCGTGTTCACGACAGAAGTCCTTGGTGGCCTGGGCGCCGCGCTTGCACAGGTAGGCCTTGAGGCTGCCCGGCGCGTAGTAGATCCCGGCATGGATGACGCCGCTGTTGTGCCCGGTCTGGTGGCGGGCGAGGCTGGCCTCTTTCTCCAGGATAACCAGACTGGCGCCGGGTTGGCGCTCGAGCAGTGCCATGGCGGTGGCGAGGCCGACGATACCGCCGCCGATGATGCAGAAGTCGTGGATCATGGTTTGGGTTTTCCCTGGCGCGTGTGTGTCCGGTCGGCAGGTTGCCAGAGAAAAGCCGGTTGTGGGAAATCCTGCGGATGGGGGCAAGGCTCAGTGCCGTCTTCGCAGGCAAGGCTGACTCAACCCCATGGGGGAGGATGTCAGCCCAAGTGATCAGCGCAGGCCCAGGCGCTCGGCCGCACGGGCGGTGATTTCGCCGCGCGCACGACGTGACTCCACCACCCGCTGCCGGGCGGCATCGAGCACCGCCTGAGGCGCGGTGTCCGGGCTGCCGGCGTTGAACGGTGGCGCAGGGGCGTATTCCAGTTGTAACTGGATCACCTGGGCCTCGTCGGCGCCGACCAGTTCGCTGGCCAGGGTCAGGGCGAAGTCGATCCCGGCAGTGATGCCGCCGCCGGTCAGCAGGTTGCCGTCGCGTACCACGCGATCGTTCACGGCGATCGCCCCGAGGGTGCTCAGCATGTCGTGGTAGGCCCAGTGGGTGGTGGCCTTGCGGCCGCGCAGCAGACCGGCGGCGCCCAGCACCAGCGAGCCGGTGCAGACCGAGGTGACATAGCGTGCCTGCGCCGCCTGTTCCCCGAGGAAACCCAGGGTTTCGAGATCTTCCATCAGTGCTCCAACCCCCGCGCCTCCGGGAACGCAGATCACATCCAGCGGCGGGCAGTCGTCGAAGCGGGTGGTCGGGGTGAAGACCAGGCCGGTGCTCGACTTCACCGGCTCCAGGTCTTTCCAGACCAGGTGCAGCTTGACCCCTGGCAGCGAGGCGAAGACGTCATAGGGGCCGGTCAGGTCCAGTTGCTGGACGTTGGGGAACAGCAGAAAACCGATGTGCAGCGTCATGGGCTTAAGCTCCTTGCAGGGCAATGGGCGTAGCGGAGCGCTCGTGGGAGATGGCTCCGCTGTCTGTAGACGCTTTCACTCTAGTTTCGTAGGATCTGGCGAGTACGCCAGACAGCCCACCTTTTACGCCAATCGCCATGAATACGCCCCGTCGCATCGAGATCCTGGCTTTTCCCAACGTGCAATTGCTCGACGTCACCGGGCCGCTGCAGGTCTTCGCCTCGGCCAATGACCTGGCCCGTTCCCAGGGCCTGCCGCCGCCCTATGCGCCCCGGGTGATCGCCGACCAGGCGGGGCCGGTGATGAGTTCGGCCGGCCTGGCCCTGGTGTCCGAGCCGTTGCCCGCGCCGGGAACGCCCTGCGACAGCCTGATCGTCGCCGGCGGCTGGGGCACCTATGCGGCCAGCGAGGACGAGCAACTGGTGGCCTGGGTCCGCCAGCAGGCGGCCTGCGCGCGGCGGGTGGCATCGGTGTGCACCGGCGCGTTCCTGTTGGCGGCCAGCGGTTGGCTGGACGGGCGGCGAGTGGCGACCCACTGGACCCGCTGTGAGCAGTTGGCCGAGCGTTATCCGCAATTGCAGGTCGAACCCAATCCGATTTTCATCAATGACGGGCCGGTCTGGACCTCGGCGGGCGTGACCGCCGGCATCGACCTGTCCCTGGCGCTGGTGGAGCAGGACCTCGGCCGGCCGATGGCCCTGGAGGTCGCCCGGCACCTGGTGGTGTTTCTTAAGCGCCCGGGCGGGCAATCGCAGTTCAGCGCCACGCTGTCGCTGCAAAAGAGTACCAGCCGTTTCGGCGATCTGCATGCGTGGATTGCCGAGCACCTGGCGCTGGATCTGTCGATCCCGGTGCTGGCGCAACAGGCGGGGATGAGTGAGCGCAGTTTTGTTCGCCACTATCGGGCGCAGACCGGTCAGACACCGGCCCGTGCGGTCGAGCATATCCGGGTGGAAAGTGCCCGTCGGCTGCTCAGCGATACCGCCACGCCGATCAAGCGGATTGCCGCCCGTTGCGGGTTCGGCAGCGAGGAGACCCTGCGCCGCAGTTTCCTGCGCGCCGTGGGCGTGACGCCCCAGGCCTATCGCGAGCGATTTTCGCTACGCCCGCAACCGGCCTGATGACCGCTGCCGCGCACAACGCGGCAGCGGTCAGGGCCTTCAGGTGTTTGCCCATGGCTCGAGAGCCATGTGGATCAGAGGGAACGGACGCCCTTGGCCGTCGGTCTCCGAGCGCCCGATATCGCGAAAGCCATAGTGTCGGTAGAAACCATGGGCCGCGGGGTTCTGCTCGTTGACGTCGACGCTCAGCGGGCCGCAACGCTGGCGCACGAAATCGAGCAGGCGGGTGCCGGTACCCTGGCCACGCCGGTCGGGTTCGATGAACAGCATTTCGACCTTGTCGCCGTCGATGCCGATAAAACCGGCCAGGCTGCGGTCGGGGCTTTCTTCGACCCAGATTTGCACGGCCGGCAAGTACAGGTCGCGCACTTGCGGATACAACGCCTGTATATCGCTGTCGTCGAGAAAAGTGTGGGTGGCTCGCACTGAACGCAACCAGAGTTCGCTCAGGGCAAGGTTGTCGGAAGGGACTCTTTGTCGAATAGTCATGGTCTTTCAATCGAAAACAGGGGACTGATAGTCGCTGCGCCTGCAAGGGCTGGCATCGACTGGCCGAGTTGGCGCCTCAGGGCCGGACGTCTCGCGAATCAACGCCTGAACGACACGGCAACAGGGTTGGCCGGATTGAAGGAGGGCGCATTTCAGCAATTTTTCGTGCCCAGGGCAAGTGCTGACGAGAACGCTGCGCTTCAAGGCGTTACTTGTAAAGTAGCGGGCAAATGTTAAAAAGTTTATAGATTGTAAAAGTTTGTATGGCGATATTTTAAATGATCGATTTATTTGCAGGGGAACTGGAGTTTATTCGCAATGGCGCGCTTATAATGCGCACACTTTATATATCTACAGATTGTCATTCATGGAATGTTCGCCATTGAGCAAAGTCTTGCTTGTCGAAGATGACCTCAAGCTTGCCGCGCTGGTCGCGCAGTTTCTTTCCCAGCACGGTTTCGAGGTGCATACGGTCAATCGCGGCGATGTGGCCCTGGCGGCTTTCCAGGAGTTGCAGCCGCGGATCGTCGTGCTCGACCTGATGCTGCCGGGGCAGAGTGGCCTGCAGGTCTGTCGCGATATCCGCACGATCGCCGACACGCCGATCGTGATCCTGACGGCCCGGGAAGATGACCTCGATCATATCCTCGGCCTGGAGTCCGGTGCCGACGACTATGTGATCAAACCGATCAAGCCGCCGGTGCTGCTGGCCCGACTGCGTGCCCTGCTGCGGCGCCAGGTGCCGGACCCGCTGGCGCGCGGCACGCTGCAGTTCGGCCGCCTGAGTATCGATCGCAACTGCCGCGAGGTGCGCCTGGCGGACGAGGTGATCGAGCTGACCACCATGGAGTTCGAACTGCTCTGGCTGCTGGCCAATGCCGCGGGGGAAACGCTGTCGCGTGACGACATCCTCAACCGGCTACGCGGCATCGCCTTCGACGGCCTGAACCGCAGCGTCGATGTCTACGTCAGCAAGCTGCGCGGCAAGTTGCATGACAATCCCCGCGAGCCGGTGTGCATCAAGACCGTCTGGGGCAAGGGTTACCTGCTCAATCCGTTTGGCTGGGAGCTGTAGATGCTGCGTCTGTTTCTGCGTCTTTACTTCCTGTTGGCTCTGGGCTTCGGCGCTGCCATCTATGCCGTCGACTACATGTTCACCGAACTGCTGGATGGCCCGACCGAGGCGCTCAACCGCGAGTCGGTGCGTGGCCAGGCCTATGCTCTGGTCAAGGACCTGCGCCCGTTGGATCGGGCCGGTCGGGAGCGGCAACTGCTGGAGTGGAAGCCGCACTATGGTTTGACCCTGAGCCTGGTGCAGACCGATACGCTGAATCTCAGCCCTCGGGAACAGGCGCTGCTGGCCTCCAATCAACTGGTGGTGCGTGATGAGTTCACCGAGTTCATCTCGCGGATCGACGACGGTCCGCAACTGCTGATGATCAATTTGCCGCCCGAACCCAGCCTGACGGTGCCGTACACCATCGCGGCCTACATCCTGCTCGGCCTGATGGTGGGCATCACGCTGTTCTTCTGGGTCCGTCCGCACTGGCGCGACCTGGAGCGCTTGCGCCTGGCCGCGCAGCGCTTCGGCAACAACGACCTGGGCGCCCGGCTTCACCTGCCACGGCGTTCGAACATCTTTGAGCTGGCCGAGCATTTCAACCAGATGGCGGCGCGCATCGAGGGCTTGATCGCCAACCAGCGTGAGTTGACCAATGCGGTGTCCCACGAGCTGCGCACACCGATCGCGCGGTTGTCGTTCGAGCTGGACCAGTTGCGCCAGCATGTCGACCCGCAATTCAGCGGCGAATTGATCGGCGACATGTATGCCGACCTTGGCGAGCTGGAAGACATGGTCTCGGAGCTGCTGACCTACGCCAGCCTGGAGCACGGCGCGGGGGAGAGCCGGCGGCAGCTCATCCAGGCTCAGAGCTGGCTCGACAGCGTGGTGGCCAGCGTGGCCCTGGAGGCGGAGGCCGCGGGTGTGCAACTGACGATCCTGGCCTGTGAAGTCGAAACCGTGTGCATCGAGCCACGCTTCATGGCCCGGGCGGTGATCAATCTGCTGCGCAATGCGATCCGCTATGCGCAGGGGCGGGTGCAGGTGTCGCTGACGCGCCTGGGCGACGATTACCAGGTGATGGTTTGTGACGATGGTCCCGGTGTACCGCCGGAGGGGCGTCTGAAGATCTTCGAACCGTTCCTGCGCCTGGATGCCAGCCGTGATCGTCGCACCGGGGGCTTCGGCCTCGGGCTGGCGCTGGTGCGGCGGGTTTCCCAGTGGCACGGCGGGCATGTCGAGGTCCGGGATTCGCAGTGGGGCGGCGCGTCGTTCCGCATGACCTGGGCCCATGCCGAAGCCTCTTCATGACACCGCCAGGCGTATGGGGCGCCCACGGGGTCGCGGGCGCCTGCACGGTTTCGCAGCAGGTTAGAAGATCAGGCTGGAGGGCGTCGCCCCGGCGCGCTTGAAACGATAGCCCAGCGCGGTGATGCCCAGCACCTGGCGGCTGATCGTGTCACCCAGGCCGAGCCCGTTGCCGGCGATGATCGCATGGGCATTGTCGACCGGCAGGAGGATGAATTCCGTCAACTCCTCTTCCTCGATTCGCCCACGAATCAGCAGGAACCCCTCCTCGATGCGGATGCTCACGCCACTCAAGGCGGTCTGGGGTTCGTCGGAATTGATCACCTGGTAGTCACCGACGGTCTTCAGCCAGCCCCTGGGCAGCGGCACCGGTTCGATCCGTTCGCCCAGCGGCACCCGTTGCCCGTGGCTGCGGGCGATGAGGATCTGCTGGCCTTGTACCGTGGTCAGGTCCAGTTGCAGCCGGCCCAGCTCGCCGAGGTCCACCGGCCAGAAGCCCAGGCGCTTTTGCTCGGCACGCAGCCAGCCCTGTTCATCACGCAGCAGTTCGAAGCGTTCGCCGCCCAGGTCGGCATAGAGGCGCTGGTTCTCGTCGCGAATGCGCAGCACGCCGGCATAGGTGGCGTAGAACCCGGCCAGGCGTTGTCGGTCGAGGGCATTGGGCACGCTGCGGTGGCTGTCGATGACGTCTGCGTTTTCTTCGCAGTCTTCGGTGCAGGCGGCGTCTCCGGCGCTGGCCTGGAGCATCATGCGCAGCGAGCGGGTGGTCAGCGAGGCGACCAGGTCGGCGCTGGTGTCGGAGTTGGCCATGATGATCACTGCCAGCTTCTGGTCCGGCAGCAGGCTGATCTGCGAGACGAAGTCGTCACTGGCACCGCTGTGCTGGAAGGTTCGTATCCCCGGGCTGATCATCTCGTCGCCGCACGGCGCGAGGAACCAGCCCAGGCCCATCGGGCAGTCGAAGTCCAGCACGTTGCCACGGTTCTGCTGGCGGAACATTTCCCGCACCGATTGCGCCGCCATGATCCGCCGGCCCTTGTAGGTGCCCTCGGCGAACAGCATCTGCACATAGTGGCTCAGGTCCCGCGGACTGCTCCACAGGCCTCCGGCGGACAGGTCGCGAACCGCGCTGTCGGGTTGCGGCGAGCCGTTCCGGTAGCCCTGGGCGCGAAACGGCAGGA
>NZ_AQOH01000129.1 GCF_000364705.1 Pseudomonas fuscovaginae SE-1
CAGCAGGTCGCCGTCGCCGATGAAGCTCGACTGGGTCATGCCCAGGGGCTGCAGCAGGGTTTTCTGCAACTGGTTCTCGAAGGTCTCGCCGCTGCTGCGTTCGATGGCGGCGCCGACCAGCGCATAGCCCAGATTGGAATAGGCCACCTGCCGGCCGGGTGGGGTGCTCAGCCACAGGCCGGACACCCGTTGCGGCAGTTGGTCGAGGGCCGAGGGGGTGCGCAGGTCGCGCAGGTATTCGCCGGGCAGGCCGGACTGGTGGCTGAGCAGGCGGCGCAGGGTGACGGCCTGGTCGGCCTCCTCCTGGCGCTCGTGAAAACGCGAACGCACATGGAATTCCGGGAGGGTGTCCCGCAGCGGCGCGTCCAGCCGAAGCCGCTGTTGCTCGACCAGTTGCAGCGTGGCACTGGCGGTCAGCAGCTTGGACAGGGCGCCGGCCCGAAACGCCGTGTGGTTGGTCACCCTGACACCGTCGGCCTTGTCGGCATAGCCGAAGCCGCGGGCCCAGATCACTTCCTGGTCGGCCACCAGGGCGATCGACAGGCCGGGGACGTTCTGCTCGGCCATTTCCTCGGGGATGCGTTCCCTGAGGTAGCGGATGATACCGCTGTAGTCGCCCTTTGCCAGGATGGGCGGCGGCACCGGCGGCTGGCCGTTGCATCCCGTGCTGCCCAGGAGGAAGCCGATCAGGAAGAGCGTGCAGAGCGAGCGGAACATGGTGCACCAGCCGGGTGGAGAATGGACGACGTATCTTAGGTTCAAGCTCCTTTGGGGTCTGTGAGGGGTTTGTCGAAAAAATGTCAAAGAGTGTTAAGCCGTGACGGTCCGGGCCGGTTCCCCGATAAAAGGGGAACCCTTGATCTAGGGCATTCCCTGAGTCGTGTGTCAGCGATATCCTGGCGAATTGTTCGACGCGGTTCTCAATAATGCGCCAATGATCAGCGTTTTATGTCAATTTTATGGCATCATGCCACTAATGTTTTCCCTGATGCCCAACATGTGAGCGCCGGTCTGTGTCAGTGATTCCCCTACTTGTGTGTGATGATTCCAACATGGCGCGCAAGCAGGTATTGCGCGCATTGCCGGCGAACTGGCCGGTCTCGATCACCGAGGCCAGTGACGGACGCCAGGGGCTGGACGCGATACGCAAGGGCCTGGGGCAGGTGGTACTGCTCGACCTGACCATGCCGGAGATGGATGGCTATCAGGTGCTGGCGGCGATCGGTGCCGAACGGTTGCCGGCCCAGGTCATCGTGATATCCGGCGACGTCCAGGAAGAGGCGGTGCGCCGCGTCCGTGAGCTGGGGGCGCTGGCGTTCCTGAAAAAGCCGTTCGAGCAACACGAACTGCAGCGCACCCTGGCCGAGCTGGGGTTGCTCGACGTACCGGCCGAGTCCTTGCCGCGTCCGGCATCGGACGCGCGGGTCAGCTTTCGCGATGCCTTCCGCGAGACGGTCAACGTCGCCATCGGCCGCGCGGCGGCGCTGATCGCCAAGGTGCTGGGGGTGTTCGTGCAGTTGCCGGTGCCCAACGTGAATATCCTCGAAGTCGGCGAACTGCACATGGCCCTGGCCGATGTCGGCAGTTGCCAGAGGCTCACGGCCATCTGCCAGGGTTTCATCGGTAGTGGTATCGCCGGCGAGGCGCTGCTGATGTTCCATGATTCGGAAATCGCCGACATGGCCCAGTTGATGAAACGCCAGGGGCCGGAGTACTCGGACCTGGAAATGCTGCTGGACCTCTCCAGCGTGCTGATCGGCGCCTGCCTGAGCAGTATCGCCGAGCAGATCGACGTGGTGTTCTCCCAGGGCCACCCGCAGATTCTCGGGCAACACGCGGCCATCGAGGACCTGATCCGGATCAACAGCCAGCGCTGGAAGAAGACCCTGGCGGTGGAGATCAGCTACAGCCTGGAGGGGCACGATATCCACTTCGACCTGCTGTTGCTGTTCACCGAGGACTCGATCGAGCGCCTGACCCATAAACTCGCCTACCTGATGAGCTGAGCCATGAGCGACCACATCGATCTGAACGAGTTTCACTGGTTGCTGGCGATCGTCCAGAGCATCGACGTCGGCGTGGTGGTGCTCGACCGCGACTACTGCGTGCAGGTGTGGAACACCTTCATGGAGAACCGCTCCGGGTTGCAGCCCGGGGAGGCGTACAACCGCTCGTTCTTCGAGCTGTTTCCCGAGGTCGATCGCGAGTGGTTCAGCCGTAAGGTGGAGAGCGTCGCCACCCTCGGCACGCCGGCCTTCACCATCTGGGAGCAGCGCCCCTACCTGGTAAGGTTCAAGAACTACCAGCCGATCACCGGCCAGGAAGACTTCATGTACCAGAACACCACCTTCCTGGCCTTGCGCTCGACCGACAGCGAGATCCGCCACATCTGCCTGGTGATCTACGACGTGACCGATGTGGCCACCAACCGCAACCAGTTGCAGGCGGTCAACGCACAGTTGAAGAAACTCTCCAGCACCGACCGGCTGACCGGCTTGTACAACCGCGGTCACTGGGAAGAGAGCCTGAAGGTCGCCTACGCGCGCAACCAGCGCCATGCCAACCCGACCAGTCTGGTGATGTTCGACATCGACCACTTCAAGAAGGTCAACGACACCTACGGTCACCAGGCGGGCGACAAGGTCATCGAGCGGGTGGCCCAGGTGTTGCGTGAGCATGTGCGCGACAGCGACGTGGCCGGCCGCTATGGCGGCGAGGAGTTCGGCGTGGTGCTTTCGGACACCGACAAGGCCGGCGCACGGTTCTTCGCCGAGCGCCTGCGCAGGGCGGTCGAGACGCAGGAGGTGGTGCACGAGGGGGTGACCATCCGCTTCACCATCAGCCTGGGCGTCGCCGACCTCAGCCGTCCCTCGGTCACCCACGCGGACCTGATCGCCTGGGCCGATCAGGCGCTGTACCGGTCGAAGAAGGCCGGGCGCAATTGTGTGACGGTGTACGAGCAGGGCGCGGCATGACCTCGCGCGCTACTTAAACGCCGATTACAGATCTACACAAAACCGCGACAGTTTCCCAACAGCGCCCAGGCCCAGCCCGTGGAAAAATACCGGCGCTGCCCTGGACTCTCCCAGTGCCGCCGAGACCTCCCTCCGTACCAGATTGCCGTTGCGGTGCAATCTCGTCGTTTGAAACCTGCACTTGTGGTGGTGACTATCAAACTTCCCCAACACCTGGCGCCTGCCCGGGTTCCCTGTGCGCTGCTGCTGGTGCTGACCCTGCTGGGCGGCTGTTCGGTGGCGCCGCTGCCGGACCTGCAACCACCGACTCCCGACACCTGGCGCAATGCGCCCGCCGGTGTGCGGCCGCTGCAGGCCGACCTGAACCAGTGGTGGCGCGCCTTCGGCGATGCGCAATTGGACGCGCTGGTCGAGCGGGCCCTGCAACACAACCTGGACGTCGCCCAGGCGGTGGAGCGCCTGCGTGCCACGCGCCTGCTGAGCCAGCACGCCCAGGACAGCTACCGGCCTTCGCTGGCCATCCAGAGCCGGGACGCGATCAGCCCGGACACCAGCACCTCCAACTACCTGGTCGGTTTCGATGCGCAGTGGGAGCTGCCGCTGTTCGGGGTCAGACAGAGCACCGATCGCCTGGCCCGGGGCAACGAGGCCCTGGCGCAGGCCGACCTGCGTTCGGCCCAGGTTTCGTTGGTCGCGGAAGTCAGCCGCCGCTGGATCGAGCTGCGTTCGGCGCAACGGACGCAACAGCAACTGGTTGCCGTGCAGCAGGCCCTGCGGGAGAAGTTGAGGCTGTTGCGGGTGCGTGAACAGCTCAAGCTGGCGACACCCGTCGAAATCGCCGAGGCCCAGGCGGAACTGGCCCGGGCCGACATGGCCCTGGGCGAACCGTGGCAGGCGATCAACCACCATGCACAACAACTGGCTTTGCTGCTGGGCCAGAGCGAGCCCGATCCTCTCTGGCTGCAACCTGGGCCACCGCCGCAACTGGGCCAATGGCAATTGAGCAGCGTGCCGGCCGACCTGTTGCGCACGCGCCCGGAAATCACCGGGGCCGAAGCCCTGGTGATGCGCGCGGCGGGCGAAGCGGGCCTGAGCCGGGCCGAGATCTATCCGCATATCAGCTTGGGCACCTCGTTGCAGTGGTCGCTGAACCTCGACAGCAACCGCAAGCGTACCCGCAGCGGCGACAGCCTCTTCTCCTATGGACCCGGGATCAGCATTCCGCTGTTCGACTGGGGCCAGCGCGTGGCCAGGGCCGACGCCCGCGATCACCAGTTGCAGGCGGCGCTGCTGGCCTATCGGCAGAGCGTGCTGGTGGGCGTGGCCGAAGTCGAGACCGCCCTGGGCGACCTCGAGCAGTCGCGCCAGCGCGAGCAGTCCTCCCGGCAGGCCGGCAAGGCCGTGCAGAGCCGCTTGCAGGCCTTGCGGCAGCGGGTCGGGCTGGGCTTGCAGAGCGACCTGGAACTGAAAGGCGCACAGGTCGAACAGTACTACGCCAGCGTGCGGCAGGCCCGGGCCAGCGCCGAACGCGGCATCGCCTACATCGCCTTGTACAAGGCGCTCGGGGGCGCGCCCTTGCCGGGCGAGATGCCGAAGGAGACGCACTGATGGTCGCACTTGCCCGTCAAACGCTGCTGCATGAGTGGCGACGTTTCCTGCCGGCGATGATCGCCGTGGGCTTCGCCGGCCTGTTGCAACTGCTCCAGGCCGCATTGGTGCTGGGCATCTTCGGCAGTGCCAGCGTGTACATCACCGGTTCCTCGGCCGACCTCTGGGTCGGTTATCCCGGCACCCAGAGCGTCAACCTGGGACGGCCGATCGATGCCGGCGTGGAGATGCACCTGCGCATGGAACCGCAGGTGCGGCAGGTCGAGCCGTTCCT
>NZ_AQOH01000130.1 GCF_000364705.1 Pseudomonas fuscovaginae SE-1
ACTGGCGCGGTGCGCGCGACACCGGTGGCGTGTCGGTGTATGTCTCCGGAATCGACACCGGCCCACGGGGCCTGATGTTCGATCGGGTGTTGCCGGCCGCGTTGCGCGCCCGCCTGCGGGAAGTGGATACGGTCGTGGTCGACCGGGCCGACCTGGGCAGCCTGGGGGTGGCGATTGGCGACACGGCGTTCATCAACGGCCATCGGGTGCGCGTGATCGGCGTCACCAGCGGCTTGCGGGCACTGGGCGGGGTGAATGTGGTGGCGTCCTTGGCGACGGCCCGGCAGATCGACAACCCGCCGGCCCGGGGCGAGCGCATGACCTATCTGCTCGCCAGGCTGCAGGACCCGCTCCAGGCGGACACGATCGCTGAGCGCCTGCGCGGCGCCATGGCATTCGGCAAGTACGACGTGTGGACCGCCGAGGCTTTCGCTCACCGCTCGCAGATGTACTGGATGTTCGACACCGGTGCCGGGGCTGGCGTGTTGTTCCTGGCTGGCATCGTCTTCCTGGTCGGGGCGGTGATCACCAGCCAGACCCTGGTCGCGGCGGTCATCGGTTCGATCCGTGAATACGCGACCCTGAACGCCCTGGGCGTCGGCGTCGGGGCCCTGCGCCGGGTGGTGATGGAGCAGGCGTTCTGGGTCGGGGCGCTGGGGCTGCTGGGCAGCCTGGTCGTGGCGGTGGTGATGTTCGTCCTGGCCGCGCGCTACAACGTGCCGGTGGCGCTTTCGCCCGTGGCGGCCATCGCCTGCCTGCTGCTGAGCATGGCCCTGGTGCTGGTCTCCGGCCTGGCCGCGATCCGTACCCTGCGCCATGCCGACCCGGCCAGCCTGTTGAGGTAGAGAACCCATGTCGAATCGATCATTGGCGGCCCCCGTCTCGCTGCAGGCCTGGGGCATCGGCAAGTCGTTCAAGTCGGGACGCATCGTCACCCCGGTGCTGCATGAGGTCACGCTGGACATCCGCGCCGGCGAGTTGACCCTCATCTCGGGGCCTTCCGGCTGCGGCAAGAGTACCTTGCTGGCAATCCTCAGCGGCTTGCAGTCGCCCGACCAGGGCCGTGTCGCGGCGCTCGGGCACCGCCTGGACGAGCTCGATGCCCGTGCACTGGAGCGCTTTCGCCTGCAACACACCGGTTTCGTCTTCCAGGGCTTCAACCTGTTTCCCGCCTTGAGCGCGCTGCAGCAGGTCGAACTGCCCCTGGGCTACCTCGGACTGAGCGCCAGGGACGCGCGACAGCGTGCCCGGCAGGCGCTGGAGGAGGTTGGCCTGGGGCCGCGCATGGGCTTGCGCCCGGCCGAGCTGTCCGGTGGCGAGAAGCAGCGCGTGGCGATTGCGCGCGCGGTGGCCAAGGCCCCCGAGCTGCTGTTCGCCGACGAACCGACCAGCGCTCTGGATGCGGCCAGCGGCCAGGTCGTCATCGACATTCTCCACGCGATTGCCCGCGAGCGTGGCACCACGGTGCTGTGTGTCAGCCACGACCCGCGCCTGGTCAGCCATGTCGACCGGGTGCTGAGCATCGAGGACGGCCGCATCCTGAATGACCACGTCCCGCCATCCCGACCGGCCGGTACGGCCGGCCCCAAGGAACACTGCATATGAACCTGCGTTCGTTTTTTCCCGGCTGCGTCCTGCTGGCCAGCACCTGCCTGCTGGCCGGTTGCCCCCGTGACGAGGTCGCTCTCCCGGCGGTTTCCGCGGCACCGGCGCAGGTGGCCGTCGCCCGTGGGCGTATCGATGTCGAGGGGGGCCTGCTCAAGCTCGGCCTGTCCCGTGATGGCGTGGTCAACGATGTCAAGGTGCGCGAGGGCCAGCGGGTAAGCAAGGGGCAGGTGCTCGCCACACTGGACAGCGAGTTGGCACGCCTGGCGGTGAGCGCGGCGCAGACCGAACAGCAGCAGGTTCGGTTGCGGGCCCGGCAACTGGAAAAACAGGCCGGCTTTGCCGAGTCGAAGGCTCGGCGCCTGGCCAGGGCCGCCGCCGCCGGCGCCGGTGACGGGCAGAGCGCCGACGATGCGCGCGAGGCCGCGCGGCAGTTGCGTGATGCCATTGAAAACACTCGGATGGATGCGGCGGTCGCGGCACGCAAGCTGGCGGTCGCGCGTCATGAGTTGGCGCAACGCAGCCTGCGGGCGCCTGTCGACGCCGAGGTGGTCCGCCGCCTGATTCAACCGGGCGCTACGGTGACATCACAGACTGGGCCGGCCTTCGTGCTGTTGCCCGATGACGCGCGTATCGTGCGTGCCGAGTTGAACGAGTCCTTCACCGGTGTGGTGGTACCCGGCATGAAGGCCGAAGTCACGGATGACAGCGGCAGCGGTCTGCCCGCGCTGTCGGCCCGTGTGCAGCGTATCGGTGCGGTGTTCGGCAACAGCACGCTCGAGGACGACCCGCTGATTCGTGGCAATACGCGCACCGTCGAGTGCGTCTTGCTGTTCGACACGCCCGCACCGGCGTCGCTGCGGATCGGTCAGCGCCTGCTGGTGCGCTTCGGTGTCGAGGCGCCGTCTGATCAGGCGGTTGGCCAGAAGCCGAAGGGGCTCTGAAACCAGCCAGAGCAGCCGGGTCAGTGGGGGCAGGTGTGTCCGTACCGTCGTCACTGCATGACGATGTCGCTGAACTTGAGCGTTTGTACCTTGCCGCTGTCATCGTTGAACAGCAAGCGGATCGCCGGCGTTCTACTCAGTTTTTTACTGCTCTGCTGGAAGATCAGCGTGACCCGCGTCGGCACGTTGCGCACCAGTTGGATCTGCTGCCAGGCCGCTCCCTCGACCTGGCCTACGCGGATGGCCTCGAAGGTCAGCGGCCCACCGGCATCGTCGAACAGGCGGGTATCGCCATTGAAACGGAACTGACGATCCACTCCCAGGTTGGTCAGCTCGAAGGTACAGGTGGGCAGACGCCCGATGTTTTCACAGCCTTCCAGTTCGAAGCGTACGCTGTCGACGACCTCCATGCGTTTGCCCAGCAGATTGCTGCCGTCGTTTTCGATGATCCTCGCTTGTACCTTGGCAAATTCGAACGAGGGCTTGGCGTACTCGGTACCGAGGATGAAGAAACCGAAGGGCAGCCCGCTGAGCAGGCAGAACTGCACGGTACCGAACAACAGGGGAGGGAAGTGGCGGATCTGCCAGGCGATCGACAGGGTACCCAGGTAGATGAAGGTACTGACCAGCAGCACCACGTTCTTCCAACTGATGAAGCTGAAACCGAAGACACTCGGGTCAGGCACAACGTAAGTGATCAACGCCCATAACGCACCGAGCAGTACACCGAGGCCAGTGACGGAACGAGTGATCAGCGAGGTGAGTTTCCGGGTGCGTGTCGGGGGAGAGTCGGCTTGGGGCGTCAACGGCAGGAACTCCTTGCAGGCGTGAGAATTCAGTAAGGATCTATGGATCCCCGCGCCGCCAGCGTCAACGCGATAACGGTTTCGCACCGTCCGGTTAACGTTTCCCTCAGCGCCGTGCGCTATTTGCCGACCGGCATCAACCCATCGATGACACCCATGAACGCCTCCACCAGCAGGCCCCGCTCCCGGGTGCGAGTGAGCACCAGCAGCGGGGCGCAGGCCAACGGATCGGCCAGCGGCCGGTAGCTCACGCCCTTTTTCGCCAGGGCCCGGGCGCAGGCGGGCACCAGGGCCACCCCCTGACCGGCGGCGACCAGGGCGATGATCGAGGTGATCTGCCGTCCGGTCGGGCCGCGCCGCAATGCCACGCCATGGCGCTGGTAGAGCTGCTCGATGGTCTCGTTGAGCCCCGAGCCGTAGTCGGTCGGGAACAGGATCAGCGGGTGGGCGCCGAGCTGTTCCAGGGTGACCGTGCTCGCCGTGGCCAGCGGATGGTCGTCGGGCAGGGCGGCCACCAGCGGTTCGTCGCCCAGGGACAGTGACTGCACCAGGTGCTGGTCGGCCGGCAGGGCCTTTCGGCTCATGCCGATGTCCAGGCGCCCGTCGACAATCTGCGACCAGTGCGCGCCGGAGGGCTCCTCCACCAGGGTCAGTTGCACCTCTGGAAAGCGCTGGGCAAACACCTGGATCGCCTGGCTGAAGAGGTCCGAGAGCGCAATGGAACTGGCGTAGCCGATGCTCAACTGGCCGGCCAGGCCCTTGGCCAGCTTGCCGGCGATCACTTCGGCCAGATCGACCTGCTCCAGGGCGGCGCGGGCATAGGGCAGAAAATGCCGGCCCTGTGCGGTGAGGGTCACCGAGCGGCTGGTGCGGTCGAACAGGCGAAAGCCCAGCTCGGTTTCCAGCGCCGAGATCTGCCGGGTCAGCGGCGGCTGGGCCAGGTGCAGGCGCTGGGCCGCGCGGCCGAAGTGCAGTTCCTGGGCGACGGTCAGAAAGTAACGCAATCTGCGGAGGTCGAGCATCCTGGTCCTTGGGTATCGATCGGTCCGAATTCGGTATTGGTCTTGGCCGATGTGCCTATCTTATAAAGTCCTCACGCCAGAAAACGAGAGGCCTCATGCATTCCCGTCGGTTGTCCGCCCGTGTCGCGCTGTTTCTCTGTGGCTGCGTGGCCTTTCTCAACCTGTATGCCACCCAGAGCATCCTGCCGGTATTCGCCGGGGACTTTCAGGTGAGCGCGCGGCAGGCCGGCTGGAGCATCACGCTGACTACCCTGGCGGTGGCGCTTACCGCGCCCTTCGTCAGCCGGCTGACTGCCCGTTTCGAACGACGCACGGTGATCGTTGCCGCAGCGCTGCTCTGCAGCGTACCGGCCTGGCTGGTCGCCCATGCCGGCAGCTTTGCCGAGTTGCTGGCCTGGCGGTTCGTCGAAGGCATGCTGATTCCGCTGGTGTTCGCCAGCAGCGTGGCCTACATCGGCGAACGCTGGAGCGGTGGCAGCGTGACCGAGGTCACCAGCCTGTATGTCGCCGGGACGGTGCTGGGTGGGTTCGCCGGGCGTTTCGTCAGCGGGGTGATGAGCGAGTATGTGGGCTGGCGCGAAGGATTCGAGCTGCTGGCGGCGATCAGCCTGCTGGTGGCGCTGACGATCCACTGCCTGTTGCCGGCCCAGCCACGGCCAGTCCTGCGGCAGGCTGTAGATGCTCTGTCGGTCCGGCGCGAGTTGCGCAGCCGGCCGCTGCTGGCGGCCTATGGCGTGGGTTTTTGCGTGCTGTTTTCCCAGGTGGCGACCTTCACCTACGCCGGCCTGTATCTGGGCCAGGCGCCGTTCGAACTGGGCAGCGCGGCGTTGGGCACGCTCTACATGGTGTTCCTGCTGGCGCTGTTGGTGATCCCGCTGGCCGGGCGCCTGAGTCGGTCCCGGCCACAGTCCGAGCTGTTGCTGGGGGCGGTGCTGCTCGGGGGCGGGGGCTCGCTGCTGACATTGCTGCCGTCGTTGTGGTTGATCGTGCTGGGCCTGGCCCTGAGCTCCACCGGTGTGTTCCTTGCCCAGGCGGCCGCCAATGCCTTCATCACGGCCACCGCGCGCCATGACAAGGCTGGCGCGGTCGGCTGGTACCTGAGCGGTTACTATCTGGGCGGCAGTTGCGGCGCCGTCGGTCCTGCGTTGCTCTGGAGCCAGTGGGGCTGGCCGGGCTGCGTGGTGCTGATCATCGCGTTCCAGTTGCTGTCGCTGCTGCTTGCCCTGGTCGGTTGGCGACCGCCCGGGGCTCGGCTGAGCCACGCCTGATTTTTCCAACCTTCTGCCTGACGTTCCGAATAATGAAAACCATGAACGAAGACGTTGTCCTGAACCCGCCCCGAATCGCTGCAACTTCGGTACGCCGTCGTTCGCTGCTGGCGGCCTGCAGTGCCCATGGGGTGCACGATGGCCTGACCGATGTGATCTACGTGTTGCTGCCGATCTGGCAGTTGCAGTTCGGCCTGAGCTACGCGCAGATCGGTTTGCTGCGCGGGGCCTATTCCGGCGTGATGGCCGGTTTCCAGTTGCTGGCGAGCCGTGCCGCACGGCGCTGGGGGCGTGAGCGCCTGCTGATCGGCGGGACGGCGCTGGCCGGAGTGGCCTACCTGTTGGTCGGGCAGGCCGAAGGGCTGGTGGTGCTGCTGTTGGCGTTGATGCTCGGCGGATTGGGCGCCAGCACCCAGCACCCCTTGGCATCGTCGATGGTCACTGACAGTCATGAGGCCGGAGGCGGAGTGAAGGAGGCGCTGTCGCACTACAACTTCGCCGGTGACATCGGCAAGATGCTGATCCCGGCGCTGATCGGCCTGCTGCTGACGCTGATCAGTTGGCGCGCCAGTGTCAGTCTGCTCGGGCTGCTGGGTCTGGCGGCGGCTGCGCTGCTGTGGTGGCTGATTCCACGGCGGGAGCTCAGTACCGTTGCCCAGGAAAAAAAGGCCGGTGCCGGCAGCGGCTCCGTCAGCGGCTTGCGGGCGCTGCTGGCGACCGGTGTGCTCGACAGCGCCGTGCGCATGGGCTTTCTCACGTTCCTGCCGTTCCTGCTGACCAGCAAGGGCGCCGGGACGGCGGGTATCGGCGTGGCGCTGGCGCTGCTGTTCGTCGGCGGTGCGTTCGGCAAGCTGCTCTGCGGTTACCTGGGGGCGCGCATCGGCATGGTGAAGACGGTCTGGCTGACCGAGTCGGCCACGGCGCTGCTGATCATCCTGGCGGTGTACCTGCCGCTGACCGGGCTGATGCTGATGTTGCCGTTGCTGGGGTTGGTCCTGAACGGCACGTCCTCGGTGCTGTATGGCGCGGTGCCGGACGTTTCGACGCCGGCGCGGCGCGAGCAGGCATTCGCCCTGTTCTACACCGGTACGATCGGCGGTGGCGCATTGGCGCCGGTGCTGTTCGGGCGGTTGGGCGATCTCACCGGGATACCCGTGGCAGTCATCACCCTGGCGGCGATTCTGCTGCTGACCTTGCCGCTGGTGTGGGTGGTGCGGCAAGGGCTGGAGCGTTCGACCCTGGCGGCGGCCAGCCAGGGCTGAGCGATAGGGTTATTGCGCCGGGTCGAGTCCGTCGCGGACCTGCATCAGCGCAAAGCCCAGCAGGTTCAGGCCTTGCCAGGTGTTGGGGTCGTTCACCCGCGCGTCGTCCTGGGCCAGGCCGATGCCCCAGATACTGTCGACCGGGCTGGCTTCGACGAGTATGCGTGAACCGGTTCCGCGCAGGAAATCGCCCAGTTGCGGGTTCTGCGAGAACTTGGCCTGGTTGGCCTTGACGACGATCCCGTAGCGATGCTCCAGCCATTTCCGGTCGTCGAAGCCGCGCACCTTGCGACCCAGGGCCTTGGCGGCGCCAGGCGTCGGGGCGTGCAGCACCTGGATTCGAATGTCCTGGTCGTCGAACAGGGCCGCCTTCTCGGCCATCATGAAATGTTCGGCGGTCAGGTAGCGTTGCCCGTCGACGACGAACTCGGCGTTGTACCACTGGCTGAAGCAACTGGCGGTGATGGTGTTCTTGCTGTGCTGATGACCCCAGAAGAACACGTATTTCAGGGTTTCGCCAGCGTTGAAGCGCGAGCGCAGGTTGTCCAGGTGGATGGAATCGGACACGTGTGCCTCCTTGGCGGCGGAATAGGGGCGCAAAGATTACCACGATGGCGTGAGGGGGATTGCAGAGGCAACGGGTGGCTCAATCCGGGGGTGGTTTTGCTATGGTTGGCGTTTTGTCCGCGAGCCCGAGATTCCCATGCCAGCCATCCGTCCCGCACGTCCTGACGACATCCCCGCCCTGGCGGCGGTCGAGCGTTGTGCCGCGTCCATTTTTCGCGAGGTCGGGTTGGCCTGGGTGGCCGAGGGCGAGCCGTTGCCGGCGGACTACCTGGAACAGCTTTGTCGTCACCATACCCTGTGGGTGGCAACTGATGACAACGACCAGCCGGTGGGTTTCCTTGCCGCGCAAACCCTGGATCGTTCGTTCTTCATCGTCGAGTTGTCCGTGCATGCCGGGCACCAGAAGCTGGGGCTGGGGGCCGGCCTGATGGCGGCGGCGATAGCTCATGCGCGGGCCGAGCGGTTCGCGACGGCGAGCCTGACCACCTACCGACATTTGCGTTGGAATGCGCCGTTCTATGCCCGGCTGGGGTTTGTCGAGGCCGAAGCGGCGAGCCTGGGCGAGGAACATGTGGCGCAGTTGCAGCATGAGATGGACGCGGGGCATGAGGCGGGGTTGCGGTGTGCGATGGTGTTGCGGTTGAAGGGGTAGGAGTCGAGGAGGGAAGCCAGCAGCGCGCGTTGACCGCTGAAGAACGGAGTGATCTGAAAGCAGCGGCTATTGCTGGGTGATGAAGGAAGTCGGGACATGTTCCGTCAACCAGACACCATTGTCGGCCTGGAAAAACTTGAACCCCTGCTGATGCATCTTCAGCGCATCGATTTCCAGCACCACAGGCTTGCCATATCGCTGTCCGACCGCGACGGCGGTGTTCACTTCCTGGGAGAGGTGCACATGGTGGCGGGAGCCCGGGATCAATCCCTTCTGCTGGATCGATTCCAGGAAGCGGGTGGCCGTGCCGTGATACAGAACCTCGGGAGGCTGTTTCTCGATGTGCTGGATGCTGACCGTTTCGGTGGAGTGGCCCTGCACGGCTCGAATGCGACGTGCGTCGTCGGAAAGGGCAAAGCGCTTCTTGTCGTTGCTGCTGACAACCGCCTGGATCAGCTCGCGGTCCAGGGTGCGGCCTGAATGGGCTGCGCCGACGATCAGGGCGTCGATGTCTGCCCAGCCTTCGGTGTCCAACTGGAGGCCGATGGACTGGGGTTCGTGTCGTAGAACGTAGCTGAGGAATTTGCTGGTTTCGGTGAGTTTTTTACTGTTCATTTTTTCCTTTTTTGTTTTTTCCGGGGTGAAGCGGCTATCTGTTTTTAAAAATTATCACATCGACTGGGACGAGCACAGCGCCTCATTCGGCCTCGATCCCAGTGCCTCTGGAGTCTCAGATGGCAACGACGCGAGCGTCAGCGCTAATGCACCACGCAGTAAAGATTGATCAGAGAATTTCGGATGCCAGTGGGGTGTCCTTTCTTTAGCCTCCGACCCCTCCAGGCAATCGCCTTTGCGATCTGAAGCTTGACGACACCCTCCCAGACTGACCGTTCGGATTATAGGAAGGTCTTGCCTGCCATATTTTCCCATCTGGCTCATTGAGGTTTATCCGCTGCATCTGAACCAGCCGATCAGGGGGCTAGGACGCTTGTTTCAGTGCTATTCGGTAATTAAGCGGGGTCAGATTCTCGCTATGGGTGCTGTGATTTTTTATTCAGGAGCGTATTGTGTATGTACGTGCGTAAATACAGGGCGTCCTATGCAGTTTGAATGGGACGAGGACAAGAACCAACTGAACATTCACAAACATGGCATCGACTTCAATGATGTCACGGACATGTTCCAGCACCCCATGCTGGCCCTGCGCGATGACCGCTACGGCTATGGCGAGGAGCGCTGGATTGGCCTTGGCTGGATCAAGGCGCTGGTGGGTGTGGTCGTATACACCGAGCGACGAGGGGATGTGATTCGTATCATATCCGCCCGAAAAGCCACTAAACAGGAGGCTAAACGCTATGTCGAAAACATCGAAAACTGATTGGGAGCGTCTGGCTAAACTGGGAGATCAAGACATCGACACCCATGATATGCCGGAGTTGGGTGAAGACTTCTTTCGTCGTGCCGAACTGCGCGTGCCAGTAAAGCAGGCGGTGACTATCCGTCTGGATGCTGATGTGCTCGAGTGGTTCAAAGGACAAGGTGCGGGCTATCAGACTCGGATCAACCAACTGCTGCGTCAGTACATGCAGGCCCAGCAAAGCCAACATCATCGGTAGATACGGCTTGAGGTAGTGACAACGGGAAGCGACGCTTCCCGTTCTGTTGAGCCTCTGGCTGGTCAGCTATCGGTTCTGGCCGTCGGCTTATCCAGCAGCGAGTCCATCCACATCTGCGCCATTTCGATCAGGTGCACCACGCCCATGGCAACCTTGCGGTTGGAGCCGGTCTGGTTGTCGGCATGTTCATAGGCGGTGGCGGCTGCCGATTGCAGGATGGAGTAGACGGTGACCAGCGCGTCTTCCTGGCTCTTGGGTTCAGGCAGACGGTTGCGCAGTGGTCCGAGGTCGTAGTGAGAAGGCTCGATCAGCGATGTGAGGGGCGACGGTTTCTGTATGGGGCGAGACCGGGGGATTGGGGGTTATCTTGAACATTGATGCGCTCCTGAAGTAGTGGTGCCATCACTTATCGCTACCAAACGATTGGGTGGTGGCTGTACGCAGGTTGGTAGACCGGAACTCCAGGAACCCGGCGCGTCCGAGGACGCCCTACGCACAGCCGCCATGACGCATGCAGACGGACACAAGACGGCGTCCAATTGCATGGAGATGAGCGCTTTATGCGCCTGGAGATAACGCGGGCTACCAAACCCGATCACTGATGAGCAGTGACGAGTCGAAGCCTAGCCACGGGATCAGGCGCAAACAAGCGCTCGGGATTTTCTAGGAAATTTCATTCAGGGGAAAGGGAGTTGTCCCGCTTTGGCTCGTCTGGGTGTGTCTGCTTTCTGTTTCAAACCGTGATTCTCGGCAGTTGCCAGTCCCAATTCACGGAGGCCAGGCGCAAAGCGATGCAGGCTGCGGCGGCCAGCAGTGCTGCGGTGACCGGTGGTACGCCCAGGCGGCGGGCGATGATCAGCACGGCGGCGCCGATGAAGGCGGAGCTGGCATACAGGTCCGCCTGCAGCACCGTCGGAATCTGTGCCAGCACGATATCGCGAATGACGCCACCACCGACCCCGGTGATGTTTTCTGGCGATGCTAAGGTCTTGTATTTGCGACGTTATCGAAATATTGATGCCAAGATGATGGCTAATTAATATCGCAGCATTATTTTAATATTACTCATGTGAGAAGCGGGCAATCTGTACCTTCATGAAGAAGGCCAGGTCGCCCATTTTTTGCGTGGGGCGCCGAGATTTTTGACATGGACGTTCGCCAGTTCGCCTTCCTCGTGGGGCAGCCTTCTGCTGCCCTGAAAAACCGTGACCATTTCCTGGGGGTGCCCAAGCGGGGGCTGGTCTTCCTATTGGCGAACGTTATGTTCTGGCAGCCGTTGTGGGCGCAGGCGGACGGTATCGTGGTCAGTGCACCGGGGCTACCCCTCGCCGAGTCATTAGACCCTGCTGTTCCGGATGATGAATTTCTAGCGCAATGACATCAGCACGGTGGTGCTCGAAGCGCTGACCACCAGTGCCTGTACGCCTATCCTGTTCTCTACATCGAGCCAACACCGCCCCAGCAACATCTTGTACCAGGGCATCAGTTGCACCGGTCAGCCATCCCAGCGTCTTGCGTTTCGCAAGCCCCGCTTTAACCGATGGTACTGTGAGAACCTACACCGTCAATATCTCCCGAATACGACTCTCCAGACTATCCAGCACAAACGGCTTGGTCATCACCTGCATGCCGCAGGGCAACTCGCCGTCGCTGATCGCCGAGTTCTCGGCATAGCCCGTGATGAACAGGACCTTGAGTTGGGGACGCAGGTCCATGCCGGCCTCTGCCATTTGCCGGCCATTCATTCCACCGGGCAGGCCCACATCCGTCAGCAGCAGGTCGATTTGCGCGCCGGACCTCAGCAACCTCAGCCCTTCCAGACTGTCGGCGGCCTGGATGACGGTGTAGCCCAGCTCCCCCAGGTAATCGGCGAGCAGCATGCGCACCGTTGACTCATCGTCCACCAGCAGGATGGTTTCACAGTGCTGCGCCGTGGATTGGGTCGACAGGTCAGGCATGGCTTCGGCATTGAGTGGGATGCCCTGGTACCGCGGAAGGTAGATCGAGACGCAGGTGCCTTCACCCAGCGCCGACCGGATGTGAATTTGCCCACCCGATTGCTGGACGAAGCCATAGATCATCGACAGGCCCAGGCCTGTTCCCTGGCCGAGCGGCTTGGTGGTGAAGAACGGCTCGAACACCCGGCCCATCACTTCCGGGGACATCCCGGTACCGGTGTCGGTCACGGACAGGCACAGGTAGGGCCCTTCCGGAATGTTGTGGGCGCGGGCCGCGGTGCGATCCAGCCACTGGTTGCTCGTTTCCAGGGTGATGCGCCCACCGTGTGGCATGGCGTCTCGCGAATTGATGCAAAGGTTGAGCAGGGTGTTTTCCAACTGGCTGGAATCAACGTGGATGGGCCAGGCATCCTCGGCGGCCCTGGTCTCGAGGATGACGGTCGGTCCGGCGGTCCGCTGGATCAGCTCGGCCATGCCATACATCAGCGAGTTGGCGTTGGTGGCACGTGGCTCAAGCGTTTGCCGGCGGGAGAAGGCCAGCAGGCGATGAGTAAGTGACGCCGCACGGTTGGCCGCGCCCTGCGCGGCGGCTATGTATTTGCCCACTTCGCTCAGGCGGCCTTGGCCAATGCGTCGGCTCATCAGTTCCAGGGAGCTGGAGATGCCCACCAGCAGGTTGTTGAAGTCGTGGGCCAGGCCGCCGGTCAGTTGGCCGACCGCTTCCATCTTCTGTGACTGGCGCAGTTGCTCTTCCGACTGCATCAGCAGGGCGGTGCGTTCAGCGATGCGTTGCTCAAGCGTTTCGTTGAGGTCGAGCAGTTCGGCCTGGGTCCTGACCTGTTGTTCTTCAGACTCACGCAAGAGGTTGACGGTGCGTTCCAGCTCCTGCTCACGGGCGCGCAACGCGTCTTCCGCGATGGTGCGTTCCAGCAGGTCGGCGGCCTGGCGCGCGAGAATATCCAGGAACCGAAGGTCACGGGCAGTGGGCTGGTGAGGGTGCGACCAATGGGTGGAGATCATGCCCAGCAACTGGCCCGTGCGAGAGCGCAGTGGCGTGGTCTGCGCCGAACGGATGCCGGCTCGCCGAAAGGCCATCAGGTCTTCGGTGCCCGAGATGTCGGCCCATTGTTCGAAGTCGGGGATGATGGCCCGTTCGCCGAGCTTGAGGGCCAGGGTGCAACTGCTATAGGCGGTGGGGTTCACCCATTCCCAGAACCTGACCGCCTCTGGCGGCAAACCGTAGGAGCAGAGTAATTGCAGTTCGCCGCCGTGTCCCGAGACATGCCCCACGGGGCAAAGCCTTTGCATGGTCCCGAACTGCGAGCCGGTGATGGAGACCGCCGCATCGACTATTTTCCGGTAGAGGGCATTGAGGTCCTGCTCACCGATGAGCGCAAGGCTGATGCCGTGCAGGAAGTCGATGTCGCTGCTGGAATCCGCAACGCTGGAAGCGTTACTGGCCGGGGCAGTTGCGGACACGAGGTGGACAACGGACATGGCTGCTCCCGAGGCGCCAGGCTTGAGCGGTTCGCAGGGTATCGGCAAACAGGCTCAAGCATGAATATAGAGGGTACTGAGGTCAGTCATCTGGATGCTCTTTACACGTCACGCGCAAAAGAGAGGCGCCTGATGAGTCGAGCGACTGCCTTGTGCTGGTGGGACTCTACGCCATGCACAAAAGTTTCCTTTGGGGCTGAGGCCGAGGCAGTCGCCGGCCACGCCCCTGGAGCGTGGCGCGGTGGGTTGCTGTGAAACCGATCAGGAAAGCGCAATACCGAGATGCGCCCAACAATAGATGGCCGATTTTGATTTGTGACTCCAATTGGAACTTGGGGGCGGGTGAGCAGGAGAAAGTAGCGCCACTCCTGGCCTGATAGATCAGGCAGGAGGAAAGTGTTCGCAAATCTTCAGGTTGAAAGAAAAGAGAGGCTGCTCTTTTGTAAGTGGAAATTTGATATTTTCGACGGGGATTAATAACTGGTCGGGCGGATAGTTTTATTATTTTGAAATAATGAAAAACACGCCCGAGGCGTGGGCGAATATAGGTAGGGAATGGCTGTAGCCGCGGGCAAGCCCCGCTTCTACAGGAAGGCGTTGAGTACAGATCTGTGGCAACAGGGGAAGCGAGTCGTGGGTGAGCACGGCCCGCGTTCATTGTTTGCGGATTGCTCTCAGCGCGGCATGAAGTCCTTCTGCCACTGATGCGGAATCCTCAGTGCGATCAGCCCCAGCACCGCGGCGATCGCCGCACTGACCACCAAGGCCTGCACACCCATGCTGCGTTCCAGCAGCGCACCAAACACCGCCCCCAACAGCATGCCACTCCAGGGCACCAGTTGCACCCGCCAGCCATCGCGCTTTTCGCCGAGCAGCCTGCGCCCCAGGCCGCGGCCGAAGCGGGACAGGGCGCCGGTGACGTAGGTCAGGCCAATCGGCAGGCCGTTGACCTGCTCGACGGCGGCATTGAGCATGCCCATGGCGATGATCGCGGTCAGCAGGGCCGGCACGCGGGTGTTGAACGGCAGTATCGCGGCGATGCACAGCAGGGTGGCGACGCACAGCAGCAGCGGCAGCGAACGCCTGCCGCCGACGCGTCCGGCCAGCACGCCCAGCACGTTGCCGGCGATGAACGCCATCACCGCCGCGACCAGGCGCAGCACCATCGACAGGTCCCCCTCGCTGATCGCCACCGCCAGGCGCGTGGTGTTGCCGCTCATGAACGAGACGAAGTCACCAGTGGCGAGAAAGCCGATGGCGTCGGTCATGCCGGCGAGGAAGGACAGGCAGGCCACCAGGGCCAGTCCGACCCGGCCGCGCAAGCGACGCAGGTGCAAACGGTTGCCGGAAAGAAGAGGGGCTGATGGCAGCATCCGCTGGGCTCCTGACTGGACGGTGGTTGGCAAGCGGCCGATCAGCCAGAAGAAGCCGCTGTGCCGGGTAGCGGGATGATGACAGGTTTCATGAACTTTTTGTCATGATTTTCCATGGAATAAAATACAAATTGCGATTTGTTTTTTTAACTTTGTTTTAACTGGTTTATAACGGTTTGTTTAAGTTTTTTCATGACTTTCTTAATTCTCGGATAACAGTCGGTTGCGAGTCTGCACCCAACGCCTTCCACCGGGTTTTCCGGGTCGGTTTCTGTTTATCCTATCGAGAGAGTTGCCATGAATATTTATGTCAAGTGCCTGACCGTTGCCGCCGTTCTGTTCAGTGCCCAGGCGTTTGCCCTGGACAGGAAAGATGTCGCTGAAGTGATCCGCGTGGACTCCAGGCCCTATGCCTGCGGGATTAGCAACGCGAAGATGATCTACAAGACGCCAGACGGACAGATCAAGGAGTACGACTACAAGACCTGGGGCAACGGTTGTGCCGGGGATTGAGGGTAAGCGCGAGGTGGAAACGTGGTGTGGCGAAGCCCACTGAACCTTTTGACGCCAACGCGGCGTCACCCTTGAACAAGGTGGCGCCGCGAGGTTTTGGGGGATCAGTCCAGGCAGGCCAGTTCCGGGCCCAGCAGTTCATCGAAGGTCTGCCGGCGACGGATCAGGCGGGAGTTCTCGCCATCGAGCAGGTACTCCGGCGCCAGCGGCCGCGAGTTGTAGTTCGAGGACATGGTCGAGCCATAGGCCCCGGCGTTGTGGAACAGGATCAGGTCGCCGATGCTTGGCCGGCTCAGGGTTTCGAAGCGCAGCGCCCCGTCGCCGGCGAGGGTGAAGACGTCACCGGATTCGCACAGCGGGCCGGCGATCAGGGTGTTGATCGGGGCGCGCTCCGGTGCCTGGGCCACCAGCGACACGCGATGGTAGCTGCCGTAGAGCGTTGGGCGGATCAGTTCGTTGAAGCCGGCGTCGACCAGCGTGAAGGGGTTGGCGCCCTGTTGTTTGACCGCACGGACTTCGCAGACCAGCGTGCCCGATTCGGCCACCAGGAAGCGGCCAGGCTCCAGCTCCAGGCGGATCGGGCGGCCGTAGCGGGTCTGGGCGTGGCGGCGCACCGCGTCCCACAGCGAGAAGTAGTGCTCCACATCGATCGGTTCCTCGCCTTCGCGGTAAGGCACCGACAGTCCGCCCCCGGCCGACAGCGCCTCGATCGGCTGGTCGATCTGTTCCAGCAGTTGGCTGACGGCCTCGCAGACCTGGCCCAGATGGCCATAGTCGACGCCGGAGCCGATGTGCACGTGCACGCCGACCAGGTGCAACTCGTAGCGGTTCAGCCGTTCGAGTGCCTGCTGAAGCTGCTCGTGCCAGATGCCGTGCTTGCTGTTGGGGCCGCCGGTGTTGGTCTTGGGGCTGTGGCCGTGGCCGAAACCCGGGTTGATGCGCAGCCACACGCGGTGCCCGGGCGACAGCTCGCCCAGTTGCTGGATCATGTCCAGTGAACCGAGGTTGGCCTCGACACCCAGCTCGACGATGCGCGCCAGGGTCTGGCGATCGAACACGTCCGAGGTGTAGACCAGGTCCGACGGGCCCTCGACGTTGCTGCGCGGGTTGAAGCCGGCCTTGATCGCCCGCTCGATTTCGCCGAGGGACACGGCGTCGAGTTTCACGCCTTCCTCGCGCATCAGGCCGAGGATCGACAGGTTCGACAGGGCTTTCTGGGCGAAGCGCACGGTGTCGAAGGTCTTCAGCGTGCGGATGCGATCGCGGATGACGGCGGCGTCATAGATCCAGACGGGGGTGCCATAGGTTTTGGCAACGTGTGCGGCGTGCTGTTCGAGGGTCATGGGGCAAGCTCGGGCTGAAAGGCATTTTCCCTGGGGTTCACCAGGTGGGCTGAAGCCAGGTCGGTGCGGTCGAGCGCTGTCCTGACGCGCACCGGGCCTGGGTGCGCATTTTTAGCATCGGGCTGTGGGAATAAAAAATATCAGTTTGCGGGGTATCCATTCATTTCTGATATGGATGGTTGGCCCCGTTTGTTCATGAGTGATTGCTACGGGATCTCGGCCAGTTGGGCTTCGAGTGCCTGGCAGCATTCGCGCAGGGCCTCGACGAACTGGTCGACCAGCACGGAATGGGGGCGATGCAGCGGGCGCACCACGCGGATGGAATAGGGGATCGACAGTGCGAAGCGGCGAATGGTCAGTCCGAGGTTGACGTAGGAGAGCGCTGTCAGCGGGTTGATGGTGGACACGCCGACACCGTGGGCGACGGTGCTGCACACTGCGGCCGCGCTATGGGTTTCCACCTGCAGTCGGCGGTTTATACCGTGCTCCTGGAACAAGGCATCGATCTTCTTGCGGTAAGGATCGTTGGCGGCCAGTGAAATGAACGGCTCGCCTTCGAAGTCCTCGGGCGCAAGCACCGACTTGGCCGTCAGGGGGTGGTCCGGCGGCAGGACGCAGACCATGTCCGAGGTGAACACGCAGTCGCTTTCGGTGCCGATCGGGATGTTGGCGTCTTCGATCAGGCCCAGGTCGTAGCGCTGGGAGGACAGCCATTCATTGAGCAGGGGCGGTTCCTGCGGGGTGATGCTGAGGGCGACCTCCGGAAACTGTTCCAGAAAGCGTTGGCAGACCATCGGCAGCACGGCTTGGGAGAACGCCGGCAAGGTCACCAGGGCGATCTGGCCGTTCTTGTGCTGACGGATGGCCTCGGCGGTGCGCTCGATCCGCTCCATGCCGAAATAGGCGCGCTCGACCTCCTCGAACAGCCGCAGTGCCTGCTCGGTGGGAATCAGCTTGGCATTGGCCCGCTTGAACAGCACCAGTTGGGTGATGGACTCCAGGCGGCTCAGTTCGCGGCTCACGGTGGGCTGCGAGGTGTGCAGCAGTTCGGCCGCGGCCGTGGCGCTGCCGGTGGTCATCACGGCCCAGAAGATTTCCATGTGCCTGAAGTTGAGTTTGGCCACGTTCCTTGAGTTCTCGATGTTGCGCGGGGCGCGGGTTATCTCGGGGCAGGGCAGGGCCTGTCCGTTAAGGTTGTGCCTTGAGCAGCTTGGCGAAGGTCATGGCAGGCCATATCTTGCGGTCGGAAACCTGGCCGTCGCCGAGTTCGACGATACGCAGCACGCCGTCGGCCCTGAGCACGACATCCACTGAAAAGAACGGGCTCTGAATGAGTCGAGCACAATCCTCGACGATGCTGGGCACGGCGCCATTCTCAGCGTGGGCCTTGCCCAGGAAGACGAAGTAACGCTGTTCCGTCTCCTCGCGATAGTCCTCGCGTTTGCGCACGCAGATACCGCCCTCGATCTGTCCACGGTACTGCTGCATCAGGTCGACGACGGCCTGGATCTGCTCCGGTGTTTCGACCAGCGATCCGCCGGCGGTATTCAGGGACTTCACGTAGTCCTTGATGAAGTAGCCGGGCCAGTCCAGGTCGCCTAGGGCGTCGACGAAGTCGGCATCCGGCTCCAGTACCCGGGTTTCGCTGGTGTGTTCGGTCAGCAGGGGATACCACTGGGGCAGATGGTGGCAGTGCCGATATTGCTCGACGCTGGTAAAGGCCTGCAGATCACGCTGCTGCCAGCAGTCGACCAGCCTGGCATAGTTTTCCGGGGTCAACATCCAGCCCCGGTAGAGCACGGTCGCGCCAGTTGGTATCGCAGGGCGGGCCTTGAAGGTGCCAGCCTCGAAATCGTCAAAGGAAAACAGGGATGCGCTCAGACCCTCGGCCAAGGCGGCGGTGTACTCGTCGCGATAGGTTTCGTCCGGCTGTTGCGGGTCGAAAGGATCACTGGGGTAGAGAAGGTGCATGGTCGGCGCTTCGCTGGGTTGACGATAGCGCGCAGGGTTGCAAAGTCCGAGGGGGTTGTCACGTCTTTGCGCCTGGATTGAAGGCCTATTCGCGGATAAATCCTGCTCCCACAGGTGGGGCCTGGCGCCGTTCCGATTGTCGGGCTTCTGATCGTTCCCACGCTCTGCGTGGGAATGCAGCCCGTGACGCTCTGCGTCACAACAACAGGCGCCAAGCGTCCGAAGAGGCATTCCCACGCGGAGCGTGGGAACGATCGGAGAACCGGGAGCAGGGCGGGGATTACCAGAGCGGGATGACGTAGCTCACGTAGAAGCGGTTTTCATCCTGGATGGTCTGGCCGGTGATTTCCGGGGCGGCGTGGGCGTTCTGCCATTTCACCCCGAGACCCTTCAGTTGGCCGGTCTGTACTTCATAGGTCAGCGCCAGGTCGCGTTCCCATTCGCTGGCATCGCTGTTGGCGGCGGTACGCACCTGATCGCCGTGGGCGTAGGTGGCGGCGAATTTCAGGCCGTCGACGCCCAACTGGGCGAAGTCATACTTGTACTGCGCCATCCAGGTGCGCTCGCCGGCGTGCTGGAACTTGTTCAGTTGCAGGTTGGTCAGCGCCGGGGTGTCGGCACCCGAGCCCGGGCCCTGGCGGTTGTCGCCGCTGTTGAGGCCCGAGTCCAGGTACGGGAAGTCGCTGTCGCCGCTGTTCTTCTGGATACCCAGGCCGACGGTGTGGCCAGCCAGGCTGTAGCTTTCCATCAGGCTGATGGTCGACTGGTTGATCCGGCCCTTGCTGATGCCGTTGCCGTAGTAGCCGGCTGCCGCGTATTCGCTGTCACCGTCGCCGTTGCCACCGATGCCGAGGCTGCGGTAGGCACGAAAGTCGGTGTCGAGGGCACCGACAGGCAGGGCGTCATGGCGCTTGGCGCCGAGGAAGGCCTGTTGGTAGTAGTCCTGCAGGCTCGAGTACCAGGCGCTCAGGGTGGTGCCCGGAATGCCCGCGTAGTCCGCACCGCCGTAGAGGAAACGGTCGCTCTTCTTGGTGCCGCCGGCGGTGATCATGCCGGTGTCGCCGGTTTCGTTGCGGATCTTGGTCTGGTTGATGTCGCCGGCGGTGAAGGTGAAGTTGTCCAGGTCCTTGGACACCAGTTGCGCGCCGGTGTTGGTCTGGCGGTACAGGCGGCCGTCGGTGTTGGCCAGCATCGGGTTGTTCTGGTACAGGGTGCCGATGCGCAGTTCGTCCTTGAGGAAGCGCGCCTTGAAGGTCGGGCTGAGCACGCCGAACTGGTCGGCGGACTTGCCGTCATCCAGCGGGAACATGCTGCCGGGGTAGCGGCCCTGGTGGTTCTTGTCGTTGAGGTCGCCGCCGGAGTCGAGCTTCAGGCCGTAGAAGGCCTGCAGGTCCAGGCCCAGGCCGATGGTGCCTTCGGTGTAGCCGGACTTGAAGTCGAACTGGAAGCCCTGGCCCCAGTCGCGAATGCTGTGGGCCTTGGCACTGCTGCCGCTGATGTCGCGCCCCTGCTGGTTCAGGTAGCGGTTGAGAAGGGTCACGTCGGCGTGGCTGTCATCGATGAAATCCGCGTGGGCAGACATCATGACACTCGCCAGGGCGGCACCCATCACGGGACTAAACAGCTTGTTCATTGGTTCGGATCCTGGACACTAAATTGAAATAAGAGCTGAAAACTCTTGAAACAATTAAGCGGTGGCCATGTGACAGTTCCGAGTCAGAGGCAGGCGGGGGTGGATGAAATTAAATTTAGGAAATGAACTTTTGGAGGCAGGTTTTGCTGGGGAAGCGCGGCGCGAAGGGCGACGGCGCTCGGGGCCGTCACCCTGGTCAAATCCTCAGTTTTTCGATGAAGGTGGCAGGAACCAGTTCAGTACCAGGGCGCAGATGCCGCCGGTGGCCACGCCGGATTCGAGCACGTTGCGCAGGGCCGCCGGCATGTGCGCGAGGAACTCTGGCACTTGCGACACACCCAGGCCCAAGGCCAGGGACACGGCGATGATCAGCAGCGCGCGGCGGTCGAGGGTGATGCTCGCCAGGATATTGATGCCCGAGGCCGCGACGGCACCGAACATGACCATGGCCGCGCCGCCCAGCACCGGTTCCGGTACCGCCTGGATCGCGCCGGCCACCGAGGGGAACAGGCCGAGCAGAATCAGCATCAGGGCGATCCATTTGCCGATGTGGCGGCTGGCGATGCCGGTGAGCTGAATCACGCCGTTGTTCTGGGCGAAGATCGAGCTGGGAAAGGTATTGAATACCCCGGCCAGCAGCGAGTTGGCACCGTTGACCAGCACACCGCCCTTGATCCGTTGCATCCACAGCGAGCCTTCGACCGGCTGGCGCGAGACCTTGCTGGTGGCGGTGACGTCACCGATGGCTTCCAGGGAGGTCACCAGGTAGATCACCAGCATCGGGATGAACAGCGACCAGGAAAAGCCCAGGCCGAAGTGCAGCGGTGTCGGTACCTGAAACAGCGGGGCTTCGTGCATGCCGGTGAAGTCCAGGCGGCCCAGGTAGCCGGCCAGGGCGTAGCCGGCGGCGAGGGCGATGACGATGGCGCAACTGCGCATCCACACCAGCGGGATGCGGTTGAGGATCACGATGATCGCCAGCACCACGCCGGACAGCAGCAGGTTCTCGCCGTTGGCGAAGGTGCCGTTGCCCATGGCGCTGAAGCCGCCGCCCATGCTGATCAGGCCGACCTTGATCAGGGTCAGGCCGATCATCAGCACCACGATGCCGGTCACCAGCGGGGTGATCATGCGCTTGACGAAGGGCAGGATGCGCGAGATGCCCATCTCGACGAACGAGCCGGCGATGACCACGCCGAAGATCGCCGCCATCACCGCTTCCACCGGTGTGCCTTGCTTGACCATCAGCGCGCCGCCGGCGATCAGCGGGCCGACGAAGTTGAAGCTGGTGCCCTGGACGATCAGCAGGCCGGCGCCGAACGGCCCGAAGCGACGGCACTGGACGAAGGTGGCGATCCCGGAGATCACCAGCGACATCGAGACGATCAGGTTGGTGTCGCGGGCCGACACGCCCAGCGCCTGGCAGATCAGCAGGCCGGGGGTGACGATCGGCACGATGATCGCCAGCAGGTGTTGCAGTGCGGCGAGCAGGCCGATCAGCAGGCGAGGCCGGTCCTCCAGGCCGAGGATCAGTTCGTTGGCCTGGGGCGCGGTGGGCGGGGTCTGGTGAGAGGTCATGGCGAGTGCCCTGGAAAAAAAGAGCGGCGATTCTACTGCAATGGCCTGGGGCGTGAAGCACTATCTGCGGGGTTTATGGACCAAGCGCAGGCCCGGTGGTTTGGCCCGCCTCGGTGAAGACGAGCGCCGCTGGGTGTGGGAACCGGCTTGCTGGCGATAGCGGCGGGCCGTGCGCCGCTGATTTCATTGGCTGGCCGCCTCTGGCGGATCGCCAGCAAGCCG
>NZ_AQOH01000131.1 GCF_000364705.1 Pseudomonas fuscovaginae SE-1
AGGGCCGCGAAACCCGTAGGAGCGCGGCTTGCCCGCGAATAGGCCCGTGAACCTTGCCCAATACCAGGGGACTTTCTACAGGTGCCAGGTGAGTCAGTCGAGAATGTCGAAGCCGCTGCCGCCCAGGCGCTCGCCGTTGATCAGCAGGTGCACGGCGTGGTGGCCGCTGTAGTGGCGACGGGTGGTGAGTTCGCGGATGTGCTGGCGGCGGCTCAGGGTTTCGTTGGCGCCAGGGGCCAGGTGCAGGGTCTTGAGCTTGAAGACCTTGGTCGAGGTGCCGCCCGAGGCTTTCACGTAGTCGATACCGTAGTCGATCACCAGCTTCTGGCTGCTCGGTGCGGTGGACACCAGGGTGAAGGACAGGGTGATGCTCTCGCCCAGGCGAATCTGCGCCGGCTCGACCTTGAGGTCGCGGACCTCGACCTGGGCCCTGGCTCCGGCGCCCATCAGCGCCAGCGCGCGCGGGTGGCCCTGCTTGATCAGGCTGCGCAGCGCATGGCGGACGATCCAGGCGGTACGCGGGTCGTCCAGCGACCAGCCCTCGAGCAGGTCCAGCACCCAGTCGGGATGTTCCTTGGTGATGTCGTTGAGGTGGTTGGCGACCGATTTGCGTACGTACAGGCTGTCGTCGCACTTGAGCTGGTCAAGAATCTCCGCCGCCAGGTTCGGGTCGGCCTGGATCCGCGCCAGCCGGAACGACCACGGCAGGCGCGGCCGCGAGCCTTCGCTGGCCAGCCGGCGGACGTGTTCGTTGGCGTCCCGCGACCAGGCCTTCATCACCGCCAGGGTCCGCTCGAAATCGCTGAGCAGGAAATGCCGCACGGCGAATTCGGAGGAGCCGAAGGCGGTGAAGTACTTCAGCGCGTCCATCGACAGCTCGAAGTCATCAGCACCGTAGCGGGCGACGTAGTGCGGCAGGCTGATACTGACGAAGCTGCTGTTCAGGCGCGGGGCGAGTTGGCGCAGCACCTCGATCGACTGTCGATAGTCCAGCGGCAGCACCGCGTGCAGGCTTTCACTGACCCTAGTCAGGCGCTGCATGATCGACAGTTCTGCCAGGCCGTCGTGGGTGAGACGTAGAAACTGGGCGCTGTCGAACGCGGGGTACACCGCCTGCATCTCGCTGGCGATATGGTGCAGGCGTTCGCTGTTGAAGATTTCCTTCAGGGCGGGGGCGGCGTGTTCGGTGCTCATGGAGGGGGCTGCCTAGAAGGTGGGTGGGGTGATGACCCAGATGATCACCGCGTCGACGTCGCCGGGGTTGCCGTAGCGGTGCGGCTCCTGGCTGGAATAGCTGAAGCTGTCGCCTTCGGATAACTGGAAATGGCGGTCGCCGACCCACAGCTCGAAGCGGCCGGAGAGCAGGTAGCCGGCTTCTTCACCGTCGTGACTGTAGCTCTGCTGGCTGTAGGTGCCTGGTGGGAAGCGCGAGTGGAGGATTTCCAGCTGGCGGTTGGGCTGCGGGGTCAGCAACTGGTCGACGATGCCGTCCTCGTAGTGCACGCTCAGGCGGCTGTTCTTGCGCACCACGTAGCCGCTGTCTTCGGGGGCGGTGGTGGTCTCGCTGGCGAAGAACCACTGGATGGTCACGCCCAGGCTGCGGGCGATGTTGAACAGGGCCGGGATCGACGGGTAGGCGAGGTTGCGCTCCAGCTGGCTGATGTAGCCGGCGGTGAGCTCGGACTGGCTCGCCAGTTCGGTCAGGGTCATGCCACGGCGCTTGCGCAGGCCGCGAATGCGCGTACCGAGAAACTGCGGGCCGGCGGCGCTGTTGTCGCCGGCGGGCGTGGGGGCGTTGCTCATGGCCTGCTCCGGTCCTTGAAAGGGGCGCAGTATAAGGGAGTTGGTGGTGGTAGGGAGAGTGGGCCTGGCCAGGAGCTTGAGCCCGCCCCTGGACTTGTGGTGAGCGGGCTTGCCCGCGCTGGGGCGCGAAGCGGCCCTAAAACCGCCGGCCGCGATTCACCCGATAACAGGCGCCCGCGGGTTCTGCGACTGCTGCGTCGCCGAGAGCGGCGATCCGACGAGCGCTTTCGCCACATCGGGTCTCAACCCGAACGCGGTGCCCGTTCATGGCCGCTGCCCACTGCTGCCTAGTGTCCTGTACGGTTAATTCGAATATTCAAATTCGGGCCCGGGGGGTTGCCAGGCAAGGCGCCATGACGAGTCGTAGCAGGGCTACGGCGAGGAATGGCAACGCAGCCTGGCGAAGCCACGGGCCCGGAGTTGAGTATGCGAATTAGCCACACAGCACACTAGAGGTTCCAGGCGACCTTCAACCCCTCGTAGATCGCTTCCTCGACCGTACGTGGCGCCAGGCAGTCGCCGATGCGCTGGAAGTCGACCAGGCCCTGCAACTGTTCGCCCAGGGTATCGACCGGCTGGTGCCCCTGACACAGCACCAGGGTGTCGACCTCCTCGAACAGCATCGGCTCGCCGCTGGCGGTGTGTTGCAGGTACACGGTGTTGTCGTCGCAGCCGTAGAGGCGGGCATAGGGGGTGATCGGGATGCCCAGCTTGTGCAACTCGCCGGCCAGTTGGTCACGCACATAGAACGGCAGGTTCTCGCCGCAGTGAGTGCCGTTGACCGCCAGTTGCACCGAGTGCCCGGCGCGCACCAGTCGCTCGGCAATCCCCGGGCCGATCCAGTCGCAGCGCCAGTCGACCACCACCACCGAGCGGCCGATCGGCACTTCATCGCGCAGCACCTGCCAGGCGTCCACCACCTGCAGCTCGCCACCGCGCTCGAAGGCCGGCCAGTAGGGTTCGGCACCGGTGGCGACGATCACCTTGTCCGGCCGCTCGCGCTCCACCAGCGCCCGGTCGACCCGGGTGTTGCGCACCACGCGCACCCCGGCCAGCTCCATTTCGCGCTGCAGGTTGGTGCTGGCCCCGCCGAACTCGCTGCGGCGTGGCAGCAACTGCGCCAGCAGCACCTGGCCGCCCAGTTGCGAACCGGCCTCAAAGAGCGTCACCTCATGCCCTCGTTGCGCGGCGACCGCTGCCGCCTTCATCCCGGCGGGGCCGCCGCCGACCACCATGATCCGTTTGCGCGCGGTGGTCGCCAGCAACTGCCCGTAGTGCAGTTCGCGGCCGGTTTCCGGGTGCTGGATGCAGCTGATCGGCAGGCCCCGGTGGAAGTGGCCGATGCAGGCCTGGTTGCAGGCGATGCAGGCACGCACGTCCTCGGCGTGGCCGCTGACGGTCTTGTTCGGCATTTGCGGGTCGCAGATCAGTGCGCGGGTCATGCCGCACACGTCCGCCTGGCCACGGGCGATGATCAGTTCGGCTTCCTGGGGCTGGTTGATCCGCCCGGTGACGAACAGCGGAATCGACAGCCGAGCCTTGAAGGTAGCGGCTTCCTTCGCCAGGTAGGCCGGCTCGATCGCCATCGGCGGCACGATGTGCACCGCGCCGCCGAGGGAGGCCGAGGTCCCGGCGACGATGTGCACATAGTCCAGCTCGCCCTGCAGTCGTTCCACGGCGGCCAGCGATTCGTCCTCGGTCATGCCTTCGGCGTCGCGCTCATCGGCGGAAATGCGCAGGCCGATGATGAAGTCCGTACCGGTCGCCGCGCGAATGGCGGCGATCACTTCGTGGAGAAAACGCAGGCGCTGGTCCAGGTCGCCGTTGTAGGCGTCGGTGCGCCGGTTGACCCGTGGATTGAGAAATTGCGCGGGCAGGTAGCCATGGCTGGCGACCACTTCCACGCCGTCGATACCGGCCTGGTGCAGGCGTCGGGAAGCCGAGGCGTAACCGGCGATGATTTCGTCGATCATCGCCTGGTCCAGGGCCCGGGGCATCACCCGAAAGCGTTCGTTGGGCACGCACGAGGCCGAGTAGGCGACGGCCAGTAGCCCGTCGCTGGACTCCATGATCTCCCGCCCCGGGTGAAACACCTGCGACAGCACCAGCGTGCCCTGGGCGTGGCAGACCTCGGCCAGCCGCCGGTAGCCGTCGATGCAGGCGTCGTCGGTGGCCATCAGCACATGCGAGGTGTAGCGCGCACTGTCGTGCACCCCCGCCACCTGCAGCACGATCAGCCCGACACCGCCTTCGGCCCGTGCCTGGTGGTAGGCGACCAGTTGGTCGTTGACCCGATTGTCGGTGGGCATGGAGGTGTCGTGCCCGGTGGACATGATGCGGTTCTTCAGGCGCTTGCCACGCAACTGCAAGGGCTCGAACAGGTGGGCAAAGGCGGTCGGGGACGACGACATGGCGACTCTCCAGGCGACCCGGAATCACGGCCGGGTGGTTGTTATTATGTGGCTATAAAAATTTACCTTCAGTAAAAAATCAACTTGTTTTTTTACTGGTCCTTGCGTAGCTTCAAATCACGCCTGTTCAGCGGGCGTACCTCATAAAACAAGAAAATGGATCGTCGCGGGCGGCCTGCCCGGGCGATACCGCACGAGGATTCATCGATGAAATCGAATGCCTGCAAGTACGGTTCTTATCCCTTGTTTTCGCTCCTGGCCCTGGGCCTTGCGCTGGGCTGTGCCCAGGCCGCCCAGGAGATGGTGGTTGTCGGCTACGGTGGCGCCGGGCAGAAGGCCCAGGACACGGCGTTCTTCAAGCCTTTCAGTGCCAGGGACGGCAGCCAGCTGATGCAGAGCGAGTACAACGGTGAAATGGCCCGGATCAAGGTCATGGTCGACACCGGCAGCGTGGACTGGGACGTGGTGCAGATCGAGGGACCGGACCTGGCCCGCGGTTGCGACGAGGGCATGTACGAGCGCCTGGACTGGAAGCAGTTGGGCCATGCCGACCAACTGATTCCCGATGCCGCGCAGGAATGCGGCTCGGCGGCGCTGGTGTGGAGCGTGGCGCTGGCCTACGACACCGACAAGCTGGCGCGGGCGCCGACCTCCTGGGCGGACTTCTGGGACGTGAAGACCTTCCCCGGCAAGCGCGGCCTGCGCAAGCGCGCGGTGTACAACCTGGAGTTTGCCCTGCTGGCCGACGGGGTGAAGGTCGAGGATGTCTATTCGGTGCTGAGCACGCCGCAGGGCGTGGACCGTGCCTTTGCCAAGCTCGACCAGCTCAAGCCGTACATCCAGTGGTGGGAGGCCGGGGCCCAGCCGCCGCAATGGCTGATGGCTGGCGACGTGGTGATGACCTCGACCTACAGCGGCCGGGTGGCCTCCGCCGCGCAGCAGGGCAGCCACCTGGGCCTGGTCTGGCCGGGCAGCCTGTACGGCATGGACTACTGGGCGATCATCAAGGGTTCGAAACACGTCGACCAGGCCAAGCGCTTCATCGCCTTCGCCAACCAGCCCGATGCCCAGGTCGATTACGTCAAGCAGATTCCCTACGGCCCGACCAATACCCTGGCCGCCGCCCGGCTCGACCCGGCATTGGCGAAATGGGTACCGACCGCACCGCAGAATCTCGAGGGCGCCTTGTCCATGAACGTCGCTTTCTGGGTCGATCACGGCGAAGAGCTCGAAGAGCGTTTCAATGCGTGGGCAAGCAAGTAAAGTAGTCGCTGGCTGGTGTCACCAACCCGTGCCGGGCGCTGCCGTGGTGCCCGGCCCATTCCAATTCCCTGCCTGTAGGAGTGATCCGCTTGAATGACCTTCTGCACACCGCTGCCGCCCCGGCAGCCATCGAACGCCAACTGCGTGAACAACTGGCGGCCTGTTATCGGCTGATTGCGCATTTTCGCATGACCGACCTGATCTTCACCCACATCTCCCTGCGCCTGCCCGGGCCGGAGCACCATTTCCTGATCAACCCCTATGGGCTGATGTTCGATGAGATCACCGCCTCGAGCCTGGTGAAGATCGGCCTGGATGGGCGGGCGGTCGAGGCATCACCGTATGCGGTGAACCCGGCCGGCTTCGTGATCCACAGTGCGATCCACGGGGCCCGCGAGGATGCGCAGTGCGTGCTGCACACCCACACCAAGGCCGGTTGCGCCGTGGCCGCGCTCAAGTGCGGGCTGTTGCCGGTGAACCAGATTTCCATGGAGTTCTATGGCCGCACCGCCTATCACGACTATGAAGGCGTGGCGCTGGACATGGATGAGCAGGCGCGGCTGGTGCAGGACCTGGGCGACAAGTCGGTGATGATCCTGCGCAACCATGGCCTGTTGAGCGTGGGCAAGACGGTGGCCGAGGCGTTTCTGCGCATGTACTACCTGGAGAAGGCGTGCGAGATCCAGGTCACGGCGCAGGCCTGTGGCGAGCTGGTGTTGCCGTCCCATGAGGTGTGCGCGCACACCGAGCGACAGTTCAATGATCCGGGGCGGCCGGTGGAGGAGGGGCAGTTGACCGACCCGTATGCCATGGAGCTGGCGTGGTCGGCGATGTTGCGGTTGCTGGAGCGGGTGGCGCCGGGTTACCGCGATTGATGAGTTTGAGCTCTCGGGCCCTGTTCGCGGATGAATCCTGCTCTCACAGTTTTGCGGCGCTCACAATGTTTGTGGTTACCGCGATGCCTTGTGGGAACAGGATTTATCCGCGAAAGTGCCCTTGAGTCCTACCTGTATCTGTCAGATATGCAGCGCATGCCCCAGCGCCTTGAGCGCCGCTTCCTGCACCGCTTCACCCAAGGTCGGATGGGCATGGATGGTCCCGGCAATGTCTTCCAGCCGCGCGCCCATCTCCAGCGACTGCCCAAACGCCGCCGCCAGTTCCGAAACGCCCACGCCCACCGCCTGCCAACCGACGATCAGGTGATTGTCACGCCGCGCCACCACCCGCACGAAGCCGCTCCTGGACTCCAGCGTCATGGCCCGTCCGTTGGCGGCGAACGGGAAGCTCGCCACGAGGCAGTCCAGTCCGGCGGTCTTGGCTTCCTCCGGCGTCTTGCCGACCACCACCAGTTCCGGATCGGTAAAGCACACTGCCGCAATCGCGGTCGGGTTGAACTCGCGGTGCTTGCCGGCGATCAGCTCGGCGACCATCTCGCCCTGGGCCATGGCACGGTGGGCCAGCATCGGCTCGCCGGTCAGGTCGCCGATCGCCCAGACGTTGCGCATGCTGGTCTGGCAATGGCTGTCGACGCGGATCGCCGCCCCGTTCATGGCCAGCGCCAGGGTCTCCAGGTTCCAGCCCTGGGTGCGTGGCTTGCGACCCACCGCCACCAGCACCTGGTCGGTGGCCAGCGACAGGCTTTCACCCTGCGGATCGCGCACCTTGAGGCAGTTGCTCGCCGCGTCGAAACCTTCGACGCTGTGCCCCAGCAGCACGTTGATGCCCAGTGCCTTGACCGATTCGGCCACCGGCTGGGTCAGCTCGCGGTCGTAGGTCGGCAGGATGCGGTCGCGGGCCTCGACCACCGTCACCTCGGCGCCGAGCTTGCGGTAGGCGATGCCCAGTTCCAGGCCGATGTAGCCGGCGCCGACCACCACCAGGCGCTTGGGAATCGAGGTCGGCGCCAGCGCTTCGGTGGAGGAGATGATCGGGCCGCCGAACGGCAGCATCGGCAATTCCACGGTCTGCGAGCCGTTGGCCAGCAGCAGGTGTTCGCACTGCACGCGGACACCGTCGACGTCGACGTTCTTGCCGTCGATGATCCTGGCCCAGCCGCGCAGGACTTCGACGCCGTTCTTCTTCAGCAGGCCGGCGACACCGGTGGTCAGGCGGTCGACGATACCGTCCTTCCATTCCACGCTCTGGCCGATGTCCAGGGTTGCCTGCGCCACCTGGATGCCCAGCGGCGAGCGGCCGCCGCTATAGGCCTGGGTGGCATGGAACTGCTCGGCGACGTGGATCAGCGCCTTGGACGGGATGCAGCCGACGTTCAGGCAGGTGCCGCCCAGTTCCTGGCCTTCCACCAGGACGGTCGGGATGCCCAGTTGCCCGGCGCGAATGGCCGCGACATAGCCGCCGGGGCCGCCGCCGATGATCAGCAGGGTGGTGCTTTGGATCTGTTGCATGCTCACTCCACAAACAGGCAGGCGGGTTGTTCGAGCAGGCCGCGAATGGCCTGGATGAATTGCGCCGCGTCCATGCCGTCGACCACGCGGTGATCGAACGAGCTGGACAGGTTCATCATCTTGCGCACGACGATCTGGCCCTTGATCACCACGGGCCGCTCGACGATGCGGTTGACGCCGACGATCGCCACTTCCGGCAGGTTCAGCACCGGCGTGCTGACGATGCCGCCCAGGGCGCCGAGGCTGGTCAGGGTGATGGTCGAACCGGACATTTCCTCGCGGGTCGCCTTGCCGCCGCGGGCGGCCTTGGCCAGCCGGTTGATCTCGTCGGCCGTGCTCCACAGGTCCAGGCTCTCGGCGTGGCGCACCACCGGCACCATCAGACCGCCGTCGGTCTGCGCGGCGACGCCGACGTGCACCGCGCCGTGGCGGGTGATGACCTGGGCTTCGTCGTCATAGCGCACGTTCATCTGCGGGAACTCGCGCAGGGCCACGACCATCGCCCGCACCAGGAACGGCAGCAGGGTCAGCTTGCCACGGCTGTCGCCGTGCTTGTGGTTCAGGTGCACGCGCAGCTCTTCGAGCGCGGTGACATCGACCTCCTCGACGTAGCTGAAGTGCGCGGCACGGCGCTTGGCGTCCTGCATGCGCTGGGCGATCTTGCGGCGCAGGCCGATCACCGGGATCTGCTCCTCGTCGGTACGCCGGGCGTAGCGGCTGGCGCTGCTC
>NZ_AQOH01000132.1 GCF_000364705.1 Pseudomonas fuscovaginae SE-1
CCAGGTAGGCGTCGAGGTCTTCGTGCAGGATGCGCCCGGCCGGGCCGCTGCCGTGGACGAAGCGCAGCTCGATGCCGGCATCCCAGGCGCGCTTGCGTACCGCCGGCGAGGCCAATGGGCGTTCGTCGGGCTGGCGGGCTACCGGTGCCGCGCGGGTCGGCGCGGGGGTCGCTGCCGGCTTGGCGACCGGCTCGACGGCTTCGACTTCGACCGGTTTTTCCTGCACGGGGGCCGGTGCGGCCTTGGCGGCGGGTGCTTCGCTGCCTTCACGCACGTTGCCGGCACCTTCGACCTCGATGCTGATCAGGATGCTGCCGACCGCCATGACTTCACCCGGCTGGCCGCCGAGGGCAATCACCTTGCCGTGCACCGGCGAGGGAATGTCGACCATGGCCTTGTCGGTCATGACATCGGCCAGCACCTGGTCCTCGACGACCAGGTCGCCGACCTGCACGTGCCACTGGGACAGCTCCACTTCCGCGATGCCTTCGCCGATGTCCGGCATCTTGATGACGTGAGTACCCATTCAGACCTCCATGACCCGTTTCAATGCCGCCCCGACCCGTACCGGGCCGGGGAAGTACGCCCACTCCTGCGCATGCGGGTAGGGCGTGTCCCACCCGGTGACGCGCTCGATCGGTGCCTCCAGGTAGTGGAAGCAGTGCTCCTGCACCAGCGCGATCAGCTCGGCGCCGAAACCGCAGGTGCGGGTGGCTTCGTGGACGACCACGCAGCGACGGGTTTTCTTCACGGAATTGACGATGGTGTCCAGGTCCAGCGGCCACAGGCTGCGCAGGTCGATGACTTCGGCATCGACACCGGTTTCCTCGGCGGCGGCCTGGGCCACGTAGACGGTGGTGCCGTAGGTGAGAATGGTCACTTCGCTACCGGGGCGGGTGATTGCCGCGCTGTCCAGCGGCACGGTGTAGTAGCCATCCGGTACGGCGCTGGCCGGGTGTTTCGACCAGGGGGTGACAGGCTTTTCGTGGTGGCCGTCGAACGGGCCGTTGTACAGGCGCTTGGGCTCGAGGAAGATCACCGGGTCATCGTTCTCGATGGCGGCGATCAGCAGGCCCTTGGCGTCGTAGGGGTTGGATGGCATCACGGTGCGCAGGCCGCAGACCTGGGTGAACATCGCTTCCGGGCTCTGGCTGTGGGTCTGGCCGCCGTAGATGCCGCCGCCGCAAGGCATGCGCAGGGTCATCGGCGCGACGAATTCACCGGCCGAGCGATAGCGCAGGCGCGCCGCTTCCGAGACGATCTGGTCGGAGGCGGGGTAGAAGTAGTCGGCGAACTGGATTTCGGCCACCGGGCGCAGGCCGTAGGCGCCCATGCCCACTGCCACGCCGACGATGCCGCTTTCCGAGATCGGTGCGTCGAACACCCGCGAGGTGCCGTACTTGGCCTGCAGGCCCTCGGTGCAGCGGAACACGCCGCCGAAGTAACCGACGTCCTGGCCGAACACCACCACGTTGCTGTCGCGCTCGAGCATCACATCCATGGCCGAGCGCAGGGCCTGGATCATGGTCATGGTGCTGGTGGCCACGGCGTTCTCCGTTTGCAGTTTGCTGTGATCGTTCATGGCTTATAACCCCAGTTCCTGGCGCTGCCGACGCAGGTGGTCGGGCATTTCCTTGTAGACGTCCTCGAAGATGGTCGCGGCGCTGGGCATCTGCCCGCCGGCCAGGGTGCCGTACTGTTCGGCTTCCTTCTGCGCGGCGATGACCTCGGCTTCAAGCTCGGCACTGACGGCGGCGTGTTCCTCTTCGGACCAGTGGCCGAGGGCGATCAGGTGCTGCTTGAGGCGGGCGATCGGGTCGCCCAGGGGGAAGTGGCTCCAATCGTCGGCAGGACGGTACTTGGACGGATCGTCGGAGGTGGAGTGTGGGCCGGCGCGGTAGGTGACCCACTCGATCAGCGTCGGGCCGAGGTTGCGTCGGGCGCGTTCGGCGGCCCAGCGCGAGGCGGCATACACTGCGATGAAGTCGTTGCCGTCGACTCGCAGCGAGGCGATGCCGCAGCCGACGCCGCGTCCGGCGAAGGTGGTGGCCTCACCGCCGGCGATGGCCTGGAAGGTGGAGATCGCCCACTGGTTGTTGACCACGTTGAGGATCACCGGGGCGCGGTAGACGTGGGCGAAGGTCAGGGCGGTGTGGAAGTCCGATTCGGCGGTGGCGCCATCGCCGATCCAGCCCGAGGCGATCTTGGTATCGCCCTTGATCGCCGACGCCATGCCCCAGCCCACCGACTGCACGAACTGGGTGGCCAGGTTGCCGGAGATGGTGAAGAAACCGTGGTCGCGGACCGAGTACATGATCGGCAGTTGCCGGCCCTTGAGCGGATCGCGCTCGTTGGACAGCAACTGGCAGATCATGTCCACCAGCGGCACTTCGCGGGCCATCAGGATGCTCTGCTGGCGATAGGTGGGGAAGCACATGTCGTCGATGTTCAGTGCCAGGGCCTGGGCGCTGCCGATGGCTTCCTCGCCGAGGCTCTGCATGTAGAACGACATCTTCTTCTGGCGCTGGGCGACCACCATGCGGCTGTCGAAGATGCGCGTCTTGAGCATGGCGCGCATGCCCTTGCGCAGGATCTCCACGGGCACGTCTTCGGCCCAGGGACCAAGGGCCTGGCCTTGGTCGTCGAGCACGCGGATCAGGCCACGGGCCAGGTCGGCGGTATCGGCGGGTTCGACATCGATGGGCGGCTTGCGGAGCTGGCCGGCATCGGTCAGGCGCAGGTAGCTGAAGTCGGTCTTGCAGCCCGGCCGTCCCGAGGGTTCGGGTACGTGCAGGCGCAGCGGTGGGTACGCTGTGGTCATGGCTTTCTACGCTCTATCTTGTGAATTTCTTGTAGTGGGCGCGCGAGCTGGCAATCATTCCCTGGGTAAGGGAAATCTTGTCCTACAACAATCATAGGCCGGTCGTAGGAGAATATTTCTCTCTGTTTGGTTGCGCCTGAGATTATTTGCAGATAAAAAATCTGCATAAGCATAAAAAACAGGTGATTTTCTCTCATGCGCAAACTGGATCGCACCGATATCGGCATTCTCAACAGCCTTCAGGAGAATGCCCGCATCACCAACGCGGACCTCGCCCGTTCGGTCAATCTGTCGCCGACCCCGTGTTTCAACCGGGTACGGGCGATGGAGGAGTTGGGGCTGATCCGCGATCAGGTGACCCTGCTCGATGCCGACCTGCTAGGCCTGCACGTCAATGTGTTCATTCACGTCAGCCTGGAAAAACAGGTGGAGGAGGCCCTACAGCACTTCGAGGCGGCGATCGCCGACCGGCCGGAAGTGATGGAGTGCTACCTGATGGCGGGGGACCCGGACTATCTGATCCGCGTACTGGTGCCGACCATCCAGGCGCTGGAGCGTTTCATGATGGACTTTCTGACCAAGGTGCCGGGTGTGGCGAACATCCGCTCCAGCTTTGCGCTCAAGCAGGTGCGCTACAAAACGGCACTGCCGTTGCCGGCGGGCGGCCTGACGCTGGCGATGTAGGGAAAGGATGGGACTTTCGTCAGCCGCGACCCCGGATGTCAGGGCTGACGAGTTCGACTTGTTACAGGTTGTCTTTCTTTTCTCCGGCAGACAGACCGGCCTGGATCCGCTGGTAGATCTCTTCACGGTGCACGGCAACATCCTTGGGGGCGTTGATGCCGACACGCACTTGCTGGCCGCTGACGCCCAGGATCGTGATCGTGATGTTGTCACCGATATTGATGCTTTCACCGCATTTGCGGGTGAGTATCAGCATGTCTTTACTCCTTGATTGTTACTACTGAAGTGCCTTTCTCAGGCATTCCTGGCTTAGGTCTTACATACAGAATACCGCCAAGTCGATCCGAGCGGGTGGTTCATTACAGACGTCATTTCATTCCATTTAATTCCCCGGCACCGGAAAATCGTCGGTAATTCAGCCTGATAAGGGGATAGCAGGGCAGATCTACAAGGCTGAGACAGGCTGTAAGGTGATAAAATCACATTAACTGACGATTACGGGAGACGCTCTGTGCGCAGAATAGCAGTGATGATGGCATTCGTGGTGCTGGCCGGTTGCGGCGACGGTTCGGACAACAAGGTCCAGCCGGCCAAGGCGGCTGTGGCACCAGTGGCTGCAGCCGCGCCGGTGGGCGGCTGGGACCTGCTGATCAAGGACGACAAGTCCAAGGCGCTGACCGACTGGACCGCGTGGCTGATCGAGCATGGCTTCCCGTTCAAGATCCTCGATGATGGTCAGGTCATCGCCGGTCCGTTCGCGACCAAGGAAATTGCCGAGCAGAAAAAGGCCCAGTTGGCCGACAAGCAGAACATGCAATCGGAGGTGGTGGAGCACAAGGCGCAGCCTTGAGGCTCATCCCTACCGGGTCGAGGTCGTGCGCCCATTCCGGTATCCACACGCCCTTGTAGGCGCGTGGCTTGCCCGCGAAGCTTTTGGCGGCCTCTAGGCTTTGTCTGAAAAGTCTTGAGACGAAGGTCAGGCAAGGCGAAAACCGCCGAGGAACGGCCGGGGTCGCGCCCGACTTTACTGGAGTAAATGAGCATTCCGAGGCGGTTTTCAACGCAGCATCACCGAGTATCAAGATTTTTCAGACAGAGCCTAGGTCCCCTTCGCGGGCAAGCCCGGCTCCTACAAGGGGCGAGGTGTCCTCAGGAGTCTCAGCCGCAGGCCTTGAGGTCCACCGCGCCGACGAACTCGTTGCCGCGCCCCATGACGCAGGCCACGTGCTGGTTGCGCTGGCGTTCCCAGGCCTGCACCGGGTAGCTCTTGTCCCAGGCTTCGTACAACTGGCGATCCTGTTTCGACAGGCGCAACCCGTACTGCTTGCTCATGTAGAAGTAGGTGCGGGCGATCATGCCGCGGATCGACGGCCGCGGCATGACCTTCTTGGCCTTGAAGTCGACCTGGGTCAGGCAGGAACCATACTGGCCCTTGCGCTCCGGCAGCCAGCCGAAGCTGAAATTGCTGCGGTCGCCGTTCACCTCGCCGATGCTCGGCACCAGGTTGTGCAGGTCGGCTTCGGCGCGCTGGTAGGTCGGATCGCTCTGGGTGCACTGCTTGCGTCCGCCCTGTTGCCAGCACTGGCGCTGATGGCCGATCTGCCAGGCCGGGACGATATGTTCCCACTCGATGCGCGCCGCACGGTTGGCATTCTTGCGTGGCACGTAGCCGCACGCCTTGAGGTCGACCCGGTTACCGGTGTATTTGCAGCCGCAATAGAACTCCGTGGACTGTCGCTCATACAGCTTCCAGGCGACTTTCTTGGCCTCGCTGAAGGTTCGTGGCGCATCGGCCTGAGCTGGCAGCGCCCAGCACAGGCCGAGCAGGGCGATGACTGGCAGACGCATGGCTCAGTCTTCCCGGGGTACGGTCCAGAAAATCTGCACGCCGCCGTCGTCGCGGTAGGCGAGGGTGACGTTGTCGTTCTCGTCGATCTCTTCGAGCAACTGCTCCCATTCCTCGCAGGGCTCGTCCGGCATGCGGAAGATCAGCGCGGCCTTGGCCTGCTGGGCGGATTGGGAGTTGATGATTTTCTGTACGCGCAGACCCATGCGCTCGTAGGAGCTGAGGGCGGCGGAGGCTGAAGTTGGGTTTGCCACGAAACAATCCTTAATTGAGCTGTACGTGCATACAGTATTTAACTGTAGGCAGTTTCGCAACCGTCAGGGAGATTTGAAGCGTTTCTGACAGCGCTTTTTATGATTTGGCGTCAGCTGTAGGAAAAATTATAAGGATTTGCCGTGGGATGAATGTCGGTGAATGCCAGCCCGATGAGTGAGGTTTTTCGCGGCCCCTGGTGAGTGCAAAGCCCATAAGTTGCAGGATGTTTGTATCGATACGGGATGCACACTCGTACATCATGGCTAAAGTTCAGCAGGCTGCTGCCGATAGGCCGGTACAGAAATTTTCCGAGGTTCTTACCATGTCAGTAGGTTTTCCTTCTCCCGGCGGCCTGAAGATCAACGGTCACACCGCCGGTTCGACGGAGTCCAAAACCATCGCCATGACGAGTGAGATCGACAAGGCGGTCAAGGACAGCAATGAGGCCGACAGCAAGGACGGCAAGGTCCGCGCGGGCGGCGGCAGTGCGCAAGCGACCGGTGCTGCCGAGGAAAGCTCCGGTGGTGGTCACAACGCCGCGGTCAAGGCGCTGCAGAAGCGCATGAAGGAATTGCAGCAACAACTGCGCGAACTTCAGCAGCAGTTGGCGGCCGCTGAGAAGGCTTCCTACCCGTCGGACGATGCCCGCACCACCGCGTTGATGGGTATCCAGGGTCAGATCAGCACCGTCAATGGTGCCCTGATGACCACGGCGGCGGCGTTGCTGGCGGCGCTGACCAAGGAAGCCAAGTCCGGCAGTTCCGGCTCGCTGGTCAGCACCACCGCGTAACGTCTCCCCCAAAGCCTCTCCTGGCCGCCGGGTATCGCGCCCGGTGGTCGGTTCACGACTATTCTCTGGATCGAGCGCACGCAAGCCCGTTGACAAATGTCGATGAGGTTCGCATAGTTCGTTTCACGCAAACGTTTGCGCGGTCTGTTTTCCGGCCTCTCCACTGTCGTGGAGGGAGCCTGTGGCGCTGCCGACGTTGCTCACGATAATCATAAGATCCGGAGTGAACCCCATGAAGTTGCCATTCGCTGGTCGTCTGCTCGCTGTCGCCGTACTCGCTGCCACCTTGCCGATGTCGTCGGCCTTCGCTGACGCGGCCAAGCCCAAGGTCGGCCTGGTCATGAAATCCCTCGCCAACGAATTCTTCGTCACCATGCAGGATGGGGCCAAGGATTACCAGAAAGCCCACTCCGCCGATTTCGACATGATCACCAACGGGATCAAGAACGAAACCGACACTGCCGCCCAGATCGATATCGTCAACCAGATGATCCTGTCCAAGGTCGATGCCCTGGTGATCGCCCCGGCCGACTCCAAGGCCCTGGTGACGGTCCTCAAGAAAGCCTCCGACGCCGGCATCAAGGTGGTCAACATCGACAACCGCCTCGATCCGCAGGTGCTCAAGAGCAAGAACCTCGACATCCCCTTCGTCGGCCCGGACAACCGCAAGGGCGCCCGCCTGGTCGGCGACTACCTGGCCAAGACCCTGACCTCCGGCGACAAGGTCGGCATCATCGAGGGCGTACCGACCACCACCAACGCCCAGCAGCGCACCGCCGGCTTCAAGGACGCGATGGATGCCGCCGGCATGAAGATCGTCTCCACCCAGTCCGGCAACTGGGAAATCGACCAGGGCAACAAGGTCGCTTCCGCCATGCTCAGCGAATACCCGGACCTCAAGGCCCTGCTGGCCGGTAACGACAACATGGCCCTGGGCGCCGTGTCCGCGGTGCGTGCCGCCGGCAAGGCGGGCAAGGTGCAGGTGGTCGGCTACGACAACATCGAGGCGATCAAACCGATGCTGCAGGACGGCCGCGTGCTGGCCACCGCCGATCAGGCCGCGGCCCAGCAGGCCGTGTTCGGTATCCAGAACGCACTCAAGCTGGTCAAGGGCGAGAAGGTCGATGCCGTTGATGGTGTGATCGAAACCCCGGTCGAACTGGTCCTGAAAAAGTAATTCCCTGCTACAGCCGCGCCCGCTCGTCCTGAGCGGGCGCCCGGAGACTTTCCTATGTCATCTTCCGCACCGAGCGCTGTCCTGTCGGTCAGCGGTATCGGCAAGACCTATGCGCAACCTGTCCTGAGCAACATCGACCTGACGCTGATGCGGGGCGAAGTGTTGGCGCTGACCGGTGAGAACGGCGCGGGCAAGAGTACGCTGTCGAAGATCATCGGCGGGTTGGTCACACCGACCACCGGCCAGATGCACTTCAACGGCCAGCCTTATGCCCCCGGCAGTCGTACCCAGGCTGAAGAGCAGGGCGTGCGCATGGTCATGCAGGAACTCAATCTGTTGCCGACCCTGTCGGTGGCGGAAAACCTGTTTCTCGACAACCTGCCCAGCCAAGGTGGCTGGATCAGCCGCAAGCAGCTGCGCCAGGCCGCCATCGAGGCCATGGCCCAGGTCGGCCTGGACGCCATCGACCCTGACACCCTGGTCGGTGAGCTGGGGATCGGCCACCAGCAGATGGTGGAAATCGCCCGCAACCTGATCGGCGATTGCCATGTGCTGATTCTCGATGAGCCGACCGCGATGCTCACCGCCCGCGAAGTCGAAATGCTCTTCGAGCAGATCACCCGGCTGCAGGCCCGCGGCGTGGCGATCATCTACATCTCCCACCGGCTCGAAGAGCTGGCGCGGGTGGCCCAGCGCATTGCGGTACTGCGCGACGGCAACCTGGTCTGTGTCGAGCCGATGGCCAACTACAACAGCGAGCAGTTGGTCAACCTGATGGTCGGCCGCGAACTGGGCGAACACATCGACCTGGGCGAGCGCAAGATCGGCGCGCCGGCCCTGACGGTCAAGGGCCTGAGCCGGGCGGACAAGGTCTTCGACGTGTCCTTCGAAGTGCGCGCCGGCGAGATCTACGGCATCTCCGGGCTGATCGGCGCCGGGCGTACCGAGTTGCTGCGGCTGATCTACGGTGCCGATGTCGCCGACAGCGGCACCGTGGCGCTGGGCACGCCGGCCAAGGTGGTCGACGTGCGTTCGCCGGTCGACGCGGTGCGCCATGGCATCGCCCTGATCACCGAGGACCGCAAGGGCGAGGGCCTGCTGCTGACCCAGTCGATCAGCGCCAACATCGCCCTAGGCAACATGCCGGCGATTTCCAGCGGCGGCGTGGTCAATGGTCGCGACGAAACCGCGCTGGCACGGCGGCAGATCGAGGCCATGCGCATTCGCAGTTCCAGCCCGGACCAGTTGGTCTCCGAGCTGTCCGGCGGCAACCAGCAGAAGGTGGTGATCGGCCGCTGGCTGGAGCGCGACTGCTCGGTGCTGCTGTTCGACGAGCCGACACGCGGGATCGACGTCGGCGCCAAATTCGATATCTACGCGCTGCTCGGCGAACTGACCCGCCAGGGCAAGGCGCTGGTGGTGGTTTCCAGCGACCTGCGCGAGCTGATGCTGATCTGCGATCGCATCGGCGTGCTCTCGGCCGGGCGCCTGATCGAGACCTTCGAGCGCGACCGCTGGACCCAGGATGATTTGCTTGCCGCCGCGTTTGCCGGCTACCAGAAACGTGATGCGCTGCTCAATGACGCGGCGCCTAGGGATGCCCTATGAAAACCGTACCTTCGGCCGGTAAAGCCGGTCGCAACTTCTATGGCCTCGGGACCTACCTGGGTCTGGCCGGCGCCTTGCTGGGGATGATCATCCTGTTCTCCAGCCTGAGCAGCCACTTCCTGTCCTACGACACCTTCAGCACCCTGGCCAACCAGATTCCCGACCTGATGGTGCTGGCGGTCGGCATGACCTTCGTGCTGATCATCGGCGGCATCGACCTGTCGGTGGGCTCGGTGCTGGCCCTGGCGGGTTCCGCCGTCAGCGTCGCGGTGCTGGGCTGGGGCTGGGGCGTGCTGCCGTCGGCGCTGCTGGGCATGGCCTGCGCCGCCCTGGCGGGAACCATCACCGGTTCGATCACCGTGGCCTGGCGGATTCCGTCGTTCATCGTCTCCCTCGGCGTGCTGGAAATGGCCCGGGGCCTGGCCTACCAGATGACCGGCTCGCGCACCGCCTACATCGGTGATGCGTTCGCCTGGCTGTCGAACCCGATCGCCTTCGGCATTTCACCGTCGTTCATCATCGCGCTGCTGGTGATCATCGCCGCGCAACTGGTGCTGACCCGCACCGTGTTCGGTCGCTACCTGATCGGCATCGGCACCAACGAGGAAGCCGTGCGCCTGGCGGGGATCAACCCCAAACCCTACAAAATCCTGGTGTTCAGCCTGATGGGCCTGCTCGCGGGTATCGCCGCGCTGTTCCAGATCTCGCGCCTGGAAGCGGCCGACCCGAACGCCGGTTCCGGCCTGGAGCTGCAGGTGATCGCCGCGGTGGTGATCGGCGGTACCAGCCTGATGGGCGGGCGCGGCTCGGTGATCAGCACCTTCTTCGGCGTGCTGATCATCTCCGTGCTGGCCGCGGGCCTGGCGCAGATCGGGGCGACCGAGCCGACCAAGCGGATCATCACCGGCGCGGTGATCGTCATTGCCGTGGTGCTCGACACCTATCGCAGCCAACGCGCCCGTCGGCGGGGCTGAGTCATGGCGACCATCAAGGACGTGGCCGCGCTGGCCGGGATCTCCTACACCACGGTGTCCCACGTGGTGAACAAGACCCGGCCGGTCAGTGAACGGGTGCGACTGAAAGTCGAGGCGGCGATCGCCGAACTCGACTACGTGCCCAGTGCCGTGGCGCGCTCGCTCAAGGCCAAGTCCACCGCGACCATCGGCCTGCTGGTGCCCAACAGCCTCAATCCGTACTTCGCCGAGCTGGCGCGGGGCATCGAGGATTACTGCGAGCGCAACAATTACTGCGTGATCCTCTGCAACTCCGACGATGATCCGGACAAGCAGCGCAACTACCTGCGGGTGCTGCTGGAGAAGCGCGTCGACGGCTTGATCGTCGCCTCTACCGGCGGTGACGACAGCTTTGCCGCCGGCCTGTCGGCGGTGCGTACGCCGATGGTGATCGTCGACCGCGACATCGACGGCATGGAGACCGACCGGGTACGCATCGACCACGAGGAGGGCGCCTACCTGGCGACCCGGCACCTGCTGGAACTGGGGCACCGGGCCATCGCCCACATCGGCGGGCCGAAGGACACCAGCGTCGCGCAGTTGCGCCTGGCCGGTTATCACCGGGCGCTGCAGCAGGCCAAGGTCAAGGTGCCGGCCAGGTGGATCGTGGCCAGCGACTTCACCAGTACCGGGGGCTACCTGGCGGCGGCGAAGCTGCTCGATGGCGAGCGGCCCAGCGCGATCTTCGCCGGCAACGACATGCTCGGCATCGGTGCGCTGAGGGCGGCGGCGGAGCGGGGCATCAGGGTGCCCGGCGAACTGTCGGTCATCGGTTTCGACGACATTCGCATGAGCCGCTACGTCTACCCGGCGCTGACCACGGTAGGGCAGTCGATCCTGGAGCTGGGCGAGACGGCCGCCGAGTTGCTGTTGCGGCGCATCGCGACCCCGGAACTGGCATTGGACCAGCGTATCGTGGTGCCGAGCATCGTCATGCGTGAGTCCACGGCAGCGGTAGCGGACGGTTTAGCCTGAAACGTCGGGCCAGCACACCTGGCGTCGACCGAACTGAATTCAAGAGTACAGAGGCATGCAAGCAAAAGTAGTGGTCATTGGCAGTCTCAACATGGACCTGGTCACCCGGGCCGAGCGACTGCCGCGCGCAGGTGAAACCCTGATCGGTCAGTCGTTCGGCACCGTGCCCGGCGGCAAGGGCGCCAACCAGGCCGTGGCGGCGGCGCGCCTGGGCGCGCAGGTGTCGATGGTCGGCTGCGTCGGTGATGATGCCTATGGGCAGCAATTGCGTGACGCGTTGCTGGTCGAGGGCATCGATTGCCAGGCGGTCACCGCGGTGGCGGGTGTTTCCAGCGGGGTGGCGCTGATCGTGGTCGATGACAGCAGCCAGAATGCGATCGTCATCGTCGCCGGCGGCAACGGCCGGCTGACCACCGAGGTGGTCAAGGGCTTCGACGCGGTGCTGCAGGCGGCGGACGTGATCATCTGCCAGCTCGAAGTGCCGCTGGACACCGTCGGCTACGCGCTCAAGCGCGGCCGCGAACTGGGCAAGACCGTGATCCTCAATCCGGCACCGGCCAGCGCGCCGTTGCCGGCCGACTGGTATGCGTCGATCGACTACCTGATCCCCAACGAAAGCGAAGCCTCGGCCCTGAGCGGCCTGCCGGTGGATTCGCAGGCCTCGGCCGAAGCGGCCGCGACGACGTTGATGGCGGCCGGGGCGGGGAAGGTGATCATCACCCTGGGGGCCCAGGGCTCGCTGTTCGCCGATGGCCAGGGCTTCACGCATTTCCCGGCACCGAAGGTGCGGGCGCTGGATACCACGGCGGCCGGCGACACCTTCGTCGGTGGCTTTGCCGCGGCGCTGGCGGCCGGCAAGAGCGAGGCCGAGGCGATCCGTTTTGGCCAGGTCGCGGCGGCGTTGTCGGTCACGCGCGCTGGTGCGCAACCATCCATTCCGCAATTGTCCGAAGTGCAGGGGTTCAAACTGTCATGAAAAAAGCACCGTTGCTCAATATTGCCCTGTCACGCTTGATCGCCTCGCTGGGCCATGGCGAGATGCTGGTGATCGGCGATGCCGGTCTGCCGGTACCGCCGGGCGTTGAACTGATCGACCTGGCCCTGACCCAGGGGGTCCCCGATTTCGTCAGCACCCTGCGCGTGGTGCTCAGCGAGATGCAGGTGGAAAGCCATGTGCTGGCCGACGAGATCCTGCAAAAGCGTCCACCGGCGCTGGAGCATCTGGAAGCGCTGACCCTCCAGGGCGACCTGGGCCAGCGGCGCCTGCTCAGTCACGAAGATTTCAAGGCACTCAGTCGCCAGGCCAAGGCCGTGGTACGTACTGGCGAGTGCCAGCCCTACAGCAACGTCATCCTGGTCGCGGGTGTGACGTTCTGATTTTCCCATCGCGCACAAGGAGTGCACCATGCAACGCTACGCTCAGAACTTTTCACGCTGGTTCAGGAGTCTGCTGATCGTGTCCCTGCTCACCGCTACCGGCGCCCAGGCGGCGGAAAAGATCGACCTGATCATCGACACCGACCCGGGGGCCGACGATGTGGTGGCCCTGCTGTTCGCCCTGGCCTCGCCGGAAGAACTGAACATCCGCGCACTGACCACCGTCGCCGGCAATGTGCGCCTGGACAAGACCTCGCGTAACGCCCGTCTGGCCCGTGAGTGGGCAGGGCGCGAAGAGGTGCCGGTGTACGCCGGTGCGCCGCGGCCGCTGTTGCGCACGCCGATCTATGCCGAGAACATCCACGGCAAGGAAGGCATCTCCGGGGTCACCGTGCATGAACCCAAGGCGCCGCTGGCCAAGGGCAATGCGGTCAACTACCTGATCGACACCCTGCGCGCGGCCAAGCCCCACAGCATCACCATCGCCATGCTAGGGCCACAGACCAACCTGGCCCTGGCGCTGATCCAGGATCCGGAAATCACCCAGGGCATCAAGGAAGTGGTGGTCATGGGCGGTGCGCACTTCAACGGTGGCAACATCACCCCGGTGGCCGAGTTCAACCTGTTCGCCGACCCGCAGGCCGCCGAAGTGGTGCTCAAGAGCGGCGTCAAGCTGACCTATCTGCCATTGGACGTGACCCACAAGATCCTCACCAGCGACGAGCGCCTGAAGAAGATCGCCGCGTTGAACAACAATGCGAGCAAGGTGGTCGGCGATATCCTCAACGACTATGTCAAGGGCGACATGGAGCACTACGGCATTCCCGGTGGCCCGGTGCACGACGCCACCGTCATCGCCTACCTGCTCAAGCCTTCGCTGTTCAGCGGGCGTGCGGTCAACATGGTGGTCGACAGCCGTGAAGGCCCGACCTTCGGCCAGACCATCGTCGACTGGTATGACGGCCTGAAGCAGAACAAGAACGTGTTCTGGGTCGAGAACGGCGACGCCCAGGGCTTCTTCGATCTGCTGACGGCGCGCCTGGGCCGTCTCAAGTAAGCCCTGTCACCCGCAGGCGCCTGTCTGCGGGTTCGCTGGGCACAAGGCCCGGCAACGTGCCACACTGCGGTTTTGCCTCTTCGGGAAAACCGCCGTGCAGATCGACCTGAACAACCCCGACAATCTCACCCTCGACGCCGTGCGCCAACTGCTCGCCTCGGCCAGTGATGACGAGCACACCCAGTTGCGGGTGACCCGCTCGGGCATCGCCTACCTGTCCAGCGGGGTGGTCGGCGGGCGTGATATCGAGGGGCTGCTGTTTCGCCTGGAGACCTGGGCGGCCGGTTCCGGCTATGTCGGCAAGGTGGCGGCTGCCGATGAGGTGTGGGTCCAGCAGGTATTCAATGCGTTGAAGGACAACTGGCCCAACCCGCCGTTCGACTACATCGACATCTACTGATTTCACAAACCGTTCATATTCAGTCACGATTGAATGTGCCAGCAGGGCAGTGGCTCAGGCAGACTTGTCGGGTGTTGCTGCCAGAATCGGTTCCTCCGTCTGGCAATATGCAACCAATCGCCCGAATGGCGGTCGCACGCACTCTACCTATTTTTTCACAAGGAGGCTTCATGCCTTGGAAGCTTGCATCTTTGGGGGCGGTTTTCGCCATGTCGGTCCTGGCCGGTTGCTCGACGAACACCGGCTCCACGCCGGCCAGTAGCAACGAGCCCGTCAGCCAGAACGACAGCGGTCGCTGCGAAGCCAAAGGCGCCGAGTTCGCGGTCGGCAAGCAGGCCTCTGCCCAGTTGCTGGAGCAGGCCCGCAGCCGTAGTGGCGCACAGACCGCGCGGGTGGTGGGGCCCGATGACATGATCACCCTGGAGTATCGCTCCGACCGCCTGAACCTCAATGCCGACCGTACCGGCAAGATCGAGCGGGTCAACTGCGGCTGATTGGCCGCTTTTCCCGCAGGCCTTTCCTGGGCCCATAAAAAACCCCGCCGGATGAAGGCGGGGTTTTTTAAGTTCGCGGAAACTTACTCCGGACGAACCTGTGCAGCTTGCATACCCTTTTGGCCTTTCTCAGCCACGAAGGATACGGTTTGGCCTTCTTTCAGGCTTTTGAAACCGTCAGCTTCGATAGCTTTGAAGTGTACGAACAGGTCGTCACCGCCACCTTGAGGAGTGATGAAGCCGAAGCCTTTTTCATCGTTGAACCATTTTACGGTGCCGGTTTGGCGATTAGACATGGTGTATCTCCAAGAAACATATATTTTCAGTAGTGCTGTGCTGCTCAGGCCAACTGGGCACACCGGGCTATCATAGTCGAAATGTTCGGCTTGGGAGCCCCCTGCAACGGCTGATTGCCAATCAGTCGCGCTTTCTTTACCGCCTCGGTCGGCTGAAAGCCCCGGTTTCAAAGGCTTTCAGCGAAAAACGGGGCTGACAAAAAAAGCCGTAAAAACTGCATAAAATGTGTGAAAAAACTGCTTTTGCGCTCTGAAGCCCGGCAAAACCCGGAGAATCAGCGGATTATTTGGCGACCCGGCAGGCCGCGACGACGTTCAGCGCCTTGGTTTGCAGTTCCTTGCTGGGGCCCTTGTTCGGGTCTTTGGGGTGCATCAGTTCGGACAGTTCGGCCGTGGTGAACTTGTCGTTGAGCTGGTCGGCGCTGCAGGCGCAATGCTGCTGCGCGGTCTTGAGGTCGACGCTCTTGTTGGCGGCGGCGGTGCAGTCCTTCATGTAGGCGTCGCGTTGGCCAGCCGGCCAGGCGGCCTGCGCGCTCAGGGGCAGCAGCAGGGCGATCGGCGCGGCGAGGGCGAAGAGGTGAGTCAGGCGCATGGGAATACTCCTTTGGATAGAACGCGAACTTACGTCGCTTGCAGGGGGTTTGAGGGCGTCAGTGCCACTCAAGTTCACCGGTGGAACATGAAACCTGTGGAACTTTAGCAGTTTGCGTTCGCGGCGAGGCGATGACCGTTCATCTGTGCTAGCATGCCCGACTTGGCTGTATTGGGCGTCGTAGCGGGGTTCCCCTGCGCGAGGCCACGCCATCAACCTTACTTTCTTGAACTCCAGTCACTCTGGTTCGTTTCCGGTTGGCCTTGCGGCTCCTGCCACTGTGCGGCAGGGGT
>NZ_AQOH01000133.1 GCF_000364705.1 Pseudomonas fuscovaginae SE-1
CGGATCGCGTACTGGCTGCTCATCCCAACCCACGTGACCTTTGGTAGGGGTCACCACTAGGAGAGGAGGCGCCATGCCCATCATTACTCTTCCCGACGGCAGTCAACGTCCGTTCGATCACCCGGTTTCCGTCGCCGAAGTCGCCGCTTCCATCGGCGCCGGCCTGGCCAAGGCCACCGTGGCCGGCAAGGTCGACGGCAAGCTGGTCGATGCCTGCGACCTGATCGAAGCCGATGCCAAACTGCAAATCATCACGCCCAAGGATGAAGAGGGGCTGGAGATCATTCGTCACTCTTGCGCCCACCTGGTTGGCCACGCGGTCAAGCAGCTGTATCCGACCGCCAAGATGGTGATCGGTCCGGTCATCGACGAAGGTTTCTACTACGACATCGCCTACGAGCGTCCTTTCACCCCGGACGACCTGGCGGCGATCGAAGAGCGCATGCACCAGCTGATCGACAAGGACTACGACGTGATCAAGAAGGTCACGCCGCGCGCCGAGGTCATCGAAGTGTTCACCCAGCGCGGTGAGGACTACAAGCTGCGCCTGGTCGAGGACATGCCGAACGAAACGGCAATGGGCCTGTACTACCACGAAGAATACGTCGACATGTGCCGCGGTCCGCACGTGCCGAACACCCGTTTCCTCAAGTCGTTCAAGCTGACCAAGCTGTCCGGCGCCTACTGGCGCGGCGATGCGAAGAACGAGCAGCTGCAGCGCGTCTACGGCACTGCCTGGGCGGACAAGAAGCAGCTGGCGGCCTACATCCAGCGCATCGAGGAAGCGGAAAAGCGCGACCACCGCAAGATCGGCAAGCGCCTGGGCCTGTTCCACACCCAGGAAGAAGCGCCGGGCATGGTGTTCTGGCACCCGAACGGCTGGACCCTGTACCAGGTGCTCGAGCAGTACATGCGCAAGGTGCAGCGTGACAACGGCTACCTGGAGATCAAGACCCCGCAAGTGGTCGATCGCTCCCTGTGGGAGAAATCCGGGCACTGGGCCAACTACGCCGAAAACATGTTCACCACCGAGTCGGAAAGCCGCGACTACGCCATCAAGCCGATGAACTGCCCCTGCCACGTGCAGGTGTTCAACCAGGGCCTGAAGAGCTACCGCGAGCTGCCGATGCGCCTGGCCGAGTTCGGTGCCTGCCACCGTAACGAGCCATCGGGTGCGCTGCACGGCATCATGCGCGTGCGTGGCTTCACCCAGGACGACGCGCACATCTTCTGCACCGAAGACCAGATGCAGACCGAGTCCGCCGCCTTCATCAAGCTGACCATGGACGTCTACGCCGACTTCGGCTTCAAGGACATCCAGATGAAGCTGTCCACCCGCCCTGAAAAGCGCGTGGGTTCCGACGAACTGTGGGACCGTGCCGAAAGCGCGCTGGCCGCCGCACTCGACAGCGCCGGCCTGCCGTACGACCTGCAGCCGGGCGAGGGTGCCTTCTACGGGCCGAAGATCGAATTCTCGCTCAAGGACTGCCTGGGCCGTGTCTGGCAGTGCGGTACCCTGCAGCTGGACTTCAACCTGCCGATCCGTCTCGGTGCCGAGTACGTGTCGGAAGACAACAGCCGCAAGCATCCGGTGATGCTGCACCGCGCGATCCTGGGTTCCTTCGAGCGTTTCGTCGGAATTCTGATCGAGCACTACGAAGGTGCATTCCCGGCCTGGCTGGCGCCAACCCAGGCGGTGATCATGAATATCACCGACAAGCAGGCCGATTTTGCCCTCGAGGTGGAAAAATCTCTGGCCGAAAGCGGATTCCGTGCCAAGTCCGACTTGAGAAATGAGAAAATCGGCTTTAAAATCCGCGAGCATACCTTGCTCAAGGTTCCCTATCTTTTGGTTATCGGAGACAGGGAAGTCGAAACGCAAACTGTCGCTGTGCGTACCCGTGAAGGTGCTGACCTGGGCTCCATGCCCGTCGCCCAGTTCACGGCGCTCCTCGCGCAAGCGGTTTCCCGGCGTGGTCGCCAAGATTCGGAGTAATTATTATTAAGCGTGATATGAGACAAGATAAACGAGCTGCACCGAAAGCGCCGATCAACGAGAATATCTCGGCACGCGAGGTTCGGTTAATTGGCGCTGATGGCGAGCAGATTGGCATCGTCTCGATTGATGAAGCGCTTCGAATTGCCGAAGAAGCCAAACTGGACCTGGTGGAAATCTCCGCTGACGCCCAGCCACCCGTCTGCCGGGTGATGGACTACGGCAAGTCGATCTTCGAAAAGAAGAAGCAAATTGCTGCTGCGAAGAAAAACCAGAAGCAAGTGCAGGTTAAAGAAATCAAGTTTCGTCCAGGGACGGAGGAAGGGGATTACCAGGTAAAACTACGCAACCTGGTACGTTTCCTGAGTGACGGGGACAGGGCCAAGGTATCCTTGCGATTCCGCGGCCGTGAGATGGCCCACCAGGAGCTGGGGATGGATCTGCTCAAGCGGGTTGAAGCTGACCTGCAGGAATACGGATCGGTCGAACAGCATCCTAAGATGGAAGGACGCCAGCTGATCATGGTCATCGCCCCGAAAAAGAAGAAGTAATCAACAGGGCACGGCAGGCCTTCTGATTATGTTTATCAACTGAATGCGGAGTATCCGAACATGCCAAAGATGAAAACCAAAAGCGGTGCTGCCAAGCGGTTTCTGAAAACTGCTAACGGCATCAAGCACAAGCACGCTTTCAAGAGCCACATCCTGACCAAAATGTCGACCAAGCGTAAGCGTCAACTGCGCGGTAGCAGCTTGCTGCATCCGTCTGACGTGGCAAAAGTCGAGCGCATGCTGCGCCTTCGTTAATTTTAGTCAAGAATAGAGGAAGTAACTCATGGCTCGTGTAAAGCGTGGCGTCATTGCCCGTAAGCGTCACAAGAAAATTCTGAAACTTGCTAAAGGCTACTACGGCGCACGCTCGCGCGTATTCCGTGTTGCCAAGCAAGCGGTAATCAAGGCAGGCCAATACGCCTACCGTGACCGTCGTCAGAAAAAACGTCAGTTCCGCGCTCTGTGGATCGCTCGTATCAACGCTGGTGCGCGTATCAACGGTCTGTCCTACAGCCGTTTCATCGCTGGCCTGAAAAAAGCGTCGATCGAAATCGACCGTAAGGTTCTGGCTGATCTGGCAGTGAACGAAAAAGCGGCGTTTGCTGCGATTGTCGAGAAAGCTAAAGCCGTTCTGGCCTAAGTCCCCCGACAATCACCGGGGCCTGCCTTCGCAGGCCTTGGTGTTAAACGTCAGTAAATAGGGGAAGAGCCTTCAGGCTCTTCCCCTATTTCGTATCTGGAGTCTGTACATGGAAAACCTGGACGCACTGGTCTCTCAAGCACTTGAGGCTGTGCAAAGCGCTGAAGACATCAATGCCCTGGAGCAAATCCGGGTTCACTACCTTGGCAAGAAGGGTGAGCTGACTCAGGTGATGAAGACCCTGGGGAGCCTGCCGGCAGAAGAGCGTCCGCAAGTCGGCGCCCTGATCAACGTCGCCAAGGAGCGTGTCACCGAGGTGCTCAATGCGCGCAAGGCGTCGTTCGAGGAAGCGGAGCTGTCCGCCAAACTCGCCGCCGAGTCCATTGACGTGACCCTGCCTGGCCGTGGCCAGACCTCCGGTGGTCTGCACCCGGTCACCCGGACTCTGGAACGCGTCGAACAATTCTTTACCCACATCGGCTACGGCATCGCCGAAGGTCCCGAAGTGGAAGACGATTACCACAACTTCGAGGCGCTCAACATCCCAGGCCACCATCCGGCCCGGTCGATGCACGACACCTTCTATTTCAATGCGAACATGCTGCTGCGCACCCACACCTCGCCGGTCCAGGTCCGCACCATGGAATCGCAGAAGCCGCCGATCCGCATCGTCTGCCCAGGCCGTGTGTATCGCAGCGACTCCGATATCACCCACTCGCCGATGTTCCACCAGGTCGAAGGCCTGCTGGTTGATCGCGACATTAACTTCGCCGACCTCAAGGGCACCATCGAGGAATTCCTCCGCGTGTTCTTCGAGAAGGAACTGGCGGTGCGTTTCCGTCCGTCCTACTTTCCCTTCACCGAGCCCTCGGCTGAAGTCGACATGGAATGCGTGATGTGCAGCGGCAAAGGCTGCCGCGTGTGCAAGCAGACCGGCTGGCTGGAAGTGATGGGCTGCGGCATGGTGCACCCGAACGTGCTGCGCATGTCCGGCATCGACCCGGAAGAGTTCCAGGGCTTTGCCTTCGGCATGGGCGTTGAGCGTCTGGCCATGCTGCGTTATGGCGTGAACGACTTGCGTCTGTTCTTCGACAACGACTTGCGGTTCCTCGCGCAATTTCGCTAGTCGTCACGAATCTATTGGGAGAACAGGATGAAATTCAGTGAACAATGGCTGCGTGGCTGGGTAAGCCCGCAGGTAAGCCGCGACGAGCTGGTCGCTCGTCTGTCGATGGCGGGTCTGGAGGTCGACAGCGTGACCCCGGCCGCCGGCGAATTCAGCGGCGTGGTGGTCGGTGAAGTACTGAGCACCGAGCAGCACCCGGACGCCGACAAGCTGCGCGTCTGCCAGGTCAGCAATGGTACCGAGACCTTCCAGGTCGTCTGCGGCGCGCCGAACGTGCGCCCGGGTCTGAAAGTGCCGTTCGCCATGATTGGTGCCCAGCTGCCAGGCGACTTCAAGATCAAGAAGGCCAAGCTGCGCGGTGTCGAATCCAACGGCATGCTCTGCTCGCAGGCCGAACTGCAGATCGGTGAAGGCAACGACGGCCTGTTCGAACTGGCCGCCGATGCGCCGGTCGGCGACGACATCCGTGCCTACCTGAGCCTGGACGACGCCAGTATCGAGGTCGATCTGACCCCGAACCGCGGCGACTGCCTGTCCCTGGCGGGTCTCGCTCGTGAAGTCGGCGCGCTGTACGCCGCTGACGTCGCCCGCCCAGCCGTGCCTGCCGTCGCTGCCGTGCACGACGAAGTGCGTCCGGTTGAAGTCTTGGCGCCGGCCGCCTGCCCGCGTTACCTGGGCCGGGTGATCCGTAACGTCGACCTGTCCAAGCCGACTCCGCTGTGGATGGTCGAGCGCCTGCGTCGTTCCGACGTACGCAGCATCGACGCTGCCGTCGACATCACCAACTACGTGATGATCGAGCTGGGCCAGCCACTGCACGCCTTCGACCTCGCCGAAATCAACGGCGGCATCCGCGTGCGCATGGCCGAAGAAGGCGAGAAGCTGGTATTGCTCGACGGTCAGGAAGTCACCCTGCGTAGCGATACCCTGGTGATTGCCGACCACAACCGCGCCCTGGCGATCGCCGGCGTGATGGGTGGCGAGCACAGCGGTGTGAACACCGCGACCACACGCGACATCTTCCTGGAAAGCGCGTTCTTCGATCAGATCGCGGTCGCGGGCAAGGCTCGTTCCTATGGCCTGCACACCGACGCTTCGCACCGCTACGAGCGTGGCGTGGACTGGCAACTGGCCCGTGAAGCCATGGAGCGTGCCACTGGCCTGCTGCTGGAAATCACCGGCGGTGAAGCCGGCCCGATCATCGAGACCGTCAGCGAAGCGCACCTGCCCTCCGTGGCACCGGTGACCCTGCGCGCCGAACGCGTCACCCAGATGCTCGGCATGGAAATGGACTCGGCTGAAGTCGAGCGCCTGCTGACTGGCCTGGGCCTGGGCGTCACCGCCAGCGGGGCAGGGCAGTGGACCGTCGAAGTGCCAAGCCATCGCTTCGACATCAGCCTGGAAGTCGACCTGATCGAAGAGCTGGCGCGCCTGTACGGCTACAACCGCCTGCCGGTTCGCTACCCGCAAGCCCGCCTGGCACCAAAGGCCAAGGCTGAAGCCCGTAGTGCGCTGCCTGAGCTGCGTCGCCTGCTGGTGGCGCGTGGCTACCAGGAAGCGATCACCTACAGCTTCATCGATCCGAAGCAGTTCGAGCTGTTCAGCCCAGGCGTCGAGCCGCTGCTGCTGGCCAACCCGATCTCCAACGACATGGCGGCCATGCGCTCGTCGCTGTGGCCGGGTCTGGTCAAGGTGCTGCAGCACAACCTCAACCGTCAGCAGGACCGCGTTCGCCTGTTCGAAAGCGGCCTGCGTTTTGTCGGTCAGTTGGAAGGCCTGAAGCAAGAGCCGATGCTGGCCGGTGTGGTCTGCGGCAGCCGTCTGCCGGAAGGCTGGGCACACGGTCGCGATGCGGTCGACTTCTTCGACGTCAAGGCGGACGTGGAAGCGATCCTGGGCGCTGCCGGTGCACTGGGTGAGTTCAGCTTCGTGCCGGGCCAACACCCTGCGCTGCATCCGGGCCAGACCGCACGCATCGAGCGTGACGGCAAGCTGGTCGGCTTCCTCGGCGCGATCCACCCGGAACTGTCCAAGACCCTGGGCCTGGATCGTCCGGTGTTCGTCTTCGAGCTGGTCCTGGCTGAAGTGGCGGCGGGCAAGATGCCGGCATTCAGCGAGCTGTCGCGCTTCCCTGAAGTGCGTCGTGACCTGGCCCTGCTGGCGGACAAAGGCGTGGCATCCAGCGCGGTCCTGGAGGTGATTCGTGAAAATGCAGGCGCATGGCTGACAGACCTCAGGCTTTTTGACGTCTATGAGGGTAAAGGCATTGATCCTCATAGAAAAAGCCTGGCCGTTGGCTTGACCTGGCAGCATCCATCGCGCACTCTTAATGACGATGAGGTGAACTCCGCAACGCAAAATATCCTCACCTCGCTTGAAACCAGGTTGAACGCCACGTTAAGGAAGTGACGTATGGGGGCTCTGACGAAAGCTGAAATGGCGGAACGTCTCTACGAGGAGTTGGGTCTTAACAAGCGCGAGGCCAAGGAATTGGTCGAGCTGTTCTTTGAAGAGATCCGCCACGCACTCGAGGACAACGAGCAGGTCAAATTGTCGGGTTTCGGCAACTTTGATTTGCGCGACAAACGCCAGCGGCCTGGCCGCAATCCAAAAACGGGAGAGGAAATCCCGATCACGGCGCGCCGTGTGGTCACCTTTCGTCCAGGGCAGAAACTGAAAGCCCGAGTTGAGGCCTATGCTGGAACCAAGTCATAACGACGAGCTCCCGCCGATCCCAGGCAAACGCTACTTCACCATTGGTGAAGTCAGCGAGCTGTGCGCGGTAAAACCGCACGTGCTGCGCTACTGGGAGCAGGAATTCCCTCAACTCAACCCCTCCAAGCGGGGCGGCAACCGCCGGTATTACCAGCGCCACGACGTGCTGATGATCCGCCAGATCCGCGCCTTGCTGTACGACCAGGGCTTCACCATCGGCGGGGCGCGCCAGCGCCTCTCCAGTGACGACGCCAAGGAAGAGAACATCCAGTACAAGCAACTGATCCACCAGATGATCGCTGAGCTGGAGGATGTGCTGGTGGTGCTCAAGAAGTAAATTTTTTGGAAATAATACTTCCAAAATTCAAAAGGTTAGGTTACATTCCTAATCGCTTTCAGAGGTTTGAAAGCACAGCTACTCAGTGTCGGGGCGTAGCGCAGCCCGGTAGCGCACTTGCATGGGGTGCAAGGGGTCGAGTGTTCGAATCACTCCGTCCCGACCAATATTTTTAGTGATGAGGCCCAATCTGAAAAGGTTGGGCTTTTTCATGTCTGTGTGTTTTTCAAATCCGCTGATTTGAAGCGGTTGTAGAGGGATCTACGTACGTTGCCTGTCTGGTACGGCTTCCTGCCGCCAGCGCTATTTGTATGGGGGCGATCTAATGTCCCTGAAGCAAGTTCCCCTGTATGCCTGCTTGGCATGGCTCACGGCCTGTTCTGCTCGACCTTGGGTGCCATATGTTGAGCCGGCACCAGGTACTGATATCGCTCAGCTTCGCGTGGTCACCAATGGTGTGGTTCGGGGTGGTGTGTACGACGGTTGTGTCGGGAATGAGCAGGGGCTGGCCAAGGCGGGGCGGTTTGGTGAAAACCGTCAGCCGGCGATCAACTATCCGCAATCGCCTCTGGTACCGCCCAAGTTGGACATGCCTGCGCGTTTTGCTCCGAAGCTGAGCGACTATCTTGGCGTGACGAGTATGGCTGAGGGGCTTTATTCGGAAATAGTGGCTGAATACCGGGTGCCGGCGGGCAAGCCGTTTGTGCTGTCACGGGAAGTACTGCAGGCGGGCAGCTATGGCAGCACCTACATGCAGTGTCCGGAGCAGGCCCAGGTTTTCACCTTTGAGAAAGGGAAGAGCTATGAGGCCTATATGGGTATCAGTAGTGTCACTGCCAGAGATGGTACAAACCAGGTGAAATGCCCGTTTGCGGTGTATGAGTTGGTGAGCGTTGGGAAGCAGGGGGTGTCGCTTCCTAGGCTAATTTTTGGCAAGGAACCGTCGATGCAGAAGTATTCGGCTCGCTGATTGCTCTTGCTGAAGACATTTTTCTGTCTGTGTAGTAATTGTTAGGAATAGATAAAGCTATCCTCGGCAACCTATAATGAAAAAGCCACCTTCGGGTGGCGATTTCGCTTGGGTAGTAACAGCAAGGGGCGACTATTTTTACCAACGCTCCGGTTCTATATAGAGATCTACTGATAGCTCGGGGAAACGGAACTCAAATTTCTTTTCACTTGCTTCATAAAACTTTGCTTCTTGATCAAACACAAGTCGAGGAATTTTCAATAGTACATCGCCTTCACGTAAATCATTGAGAACATTAAGAATCTCCGGCCAGCCTAGCCAGGAAGCGCGTGGGTCTTGATCCTTTTCCCCAGTAAAGCGTGCAGCATATCGAGCAACAACATATAGGACTGGCGGGGTGTTCGAGGCTTTGACGTTAAATCCAAATACCTTACATAGCTCGGCGGAAGTACGCCCATCGACCCAGGAGATAACTCGTTCTATCCATTCGTTGGCTTTAGAAATATTTCGTCTACGACTTTCTCGTTCGGGTAGGGAAAGCCCAAATACATCGTGCCACTTTAGTTGCACCAGTGCCAAGGTTCCTGTTTTTCTGTCAATGATTATGGCGTCAACATCCGTCAGTTTTGATCCGTCTACTCGCCGCAGTTGGATCCCGTGTTGAGGTACTAGAAAGTCGGGCTCCGGAAATGCCCCCGCTAGGTCAGAGCGGAATATTTCTTCTCTTCGATCAACGCCTTGGTCCCAGTCGGATTGGTAGGTAGTGCGTAGATGGCGGAACAGGGTGAAATATGGATTCGTTAAGGCTCCGAAGCATGGGAGTAAAACGTGATCTCTGCCGAGATCTACATAGAAGGGGCAAGGCGTCTCGTTTACTTTTTCCCAATCACCGACATTTTCACTCTCTAGCGTAAGCGCTTGCATGGTTGGTGAAACACGATTTGCTGCAAGCCCTGCCTCTCTCCAAACTTCATCCACGTCATCTCTTCTTGCGTATAAGGTCAGTACGTTCGGTGCGGCGATTTTTGGCCACTTTTTCTGTAGTAAGCCGACGAAATCGATATGACATAAGACACGGCCCAGCGCTTGGTCGCAAGCGTGTTTCCATTCGCCGAATGTCCTGTCTCCGATTTTTATGTCGTCTGGAAGCGCCTCTGCCTCTAGATAGCGTTTTCCATAGAGTTGGGCTTTTCTGTAGTAGGCAGACACGATCTCTTGGTCATTTGCGTAACGGATAAACCACCCATCGGGAGAGTCGACGTAGGATTTCATACGCTTATGTAGTCGTTGCCAGCGAAGCTCATTGAGATCCTCGCTGGGGCTCGGAGGTTGTATGCGTTTGTTCCTAGCCTTGATTGCCTGTTGTAGGGCCAGCTCGGGACCGCTCAATGGCACTCTGATGGTCACATGGTTGGGTTGCGGGAACGCTGTTGTCGCCAGCGCGTTGTGTTCCAGGGCTGCCATTCTCGATAAATGAGTAAGTTGCCCGCAGGCCCTTAAGTAGGAGGTCGCAAACTTAGATGCTCCGCGGTGCATCGGTGACCAAGGAACTCCTCTTGTCTGTTTAACCAGTTTCGAGAGAAATGGCTGTAATGCTGCAGCCGTGCCTAATGACATAATTCGATAGCTTTCCTGGCTCTCCATACCCTGTCGGTGGAGCACGGCGGATGTATCAAGTGTTCGGACTATAGCAATAACTGCCTCTTTTTCGTGCCCGCTCCACATATTTGTCAACGCCAACCCAAAAATGACCCCTTTACCTCATTTTTCGC
>NZ_AQOH01000134.1 GCF_000364705.1 Pseudomonas fuscovaginae SE-1
CGGCGTTTTTCAAGGTAGTTGTCGCGTCAACCGTCTAACTATGCTGCTTTTTTCTCACGATGCTCGTCCCGATCCGGGTTCAGCAACACCGTGCCTATCGGCTCCCAGTTTCGGGACCGGCCTGACCAGCGCTGCGGGTTGGCCTGGCGGGCCTTTTCGTACAGCTCATGACGTCGTGCCAAGATCTGATGATCGCGCCCGCCATGTCGCTCTGCCGGGGTCACGAAGCGGATACGGCTATGCCGGTGTTCGTGGTTGTACCAGCGCATGAAGTCCCTCACCCAGCTTCTGGCCGCCTCCAGGCTGGCAAACCCACTCGACGGCCATTGTGGGCAGTATTTCAGCGTGCGGAACAACGATTCCGAGTAGGGGTTATCGTTGCTCACCCTTGGCCTGCCACGCGACGGCGTGATGCCCAGGTCGTGCATCTTGCTCAGCAAGGTCATCGACTTCATCGGCGCTCCGTTGTCCGAGTGCAGCACCAGTGGCTCGCACAGGCAGCGTTCATTGATCACGCTGCGCTGCAAGAGCACGGCGGCTTTTTCACCGCTTTCTTCCTCGTAAACCTCCCAGCCCACGGCCTTGCGGCTGTAAATATCTTCGAACAGGTACAGATAGTAGTGCTTGCCGCGTACCGGCGATGGCAGATAAGTGATGTCCCACGACCAGACCCGGTTGGGAGCCTTGGCCGCATACGTTGTGGGCGCTGTGTATCGTCCGCGGCGCTGGCTACGACCACGGTGATGCTGCTGCCCGCTTGCCCGCAAGAGTCGGTAAAACGTCGATTCCGATGCCAGATAGCGCTGCTGATCCGCCAGACGCGGGACGATCTGGGAGGGTGGCAAGTGCGCATACTCCGGGCTGTTGCACAGCATGATGATCGCTTTTCGTTCTGCGTCGCTCAGCGCATTGCGCGGAACAGGCCGCACCGTGGTCGTTCGAGCATCAGCGCTGATCTCTTCGGTGGCTGTCCAACGCTGCAGGGTTCTGAGTGACAGCCCGACTTCACCACAGGCCATGGCTTTACGGGCCCCGGCCTGGATCGCGTCATGCAGCCAAGTCACCAGCAAGTGCCGTTCCGGCAAGGCGGTCAGTTGTCCTCGTTGTCGATCCCCCAGTAGTCGTTGAGCTTTTTTCGCAGCACCAGCAACGCCGCTGTCTCAGCCAGCGCCTTCTCTTTACGATGCAGCTCACGCTCAAGCTGCTGGATACGTTTCTTGTCTTTGCGCGCTTGCTCTCGCTCTTGCTTGCTCAGGGGCTTTTCGGGCTGCATACCGCTGATGAAGGACTGTCGCCACTCGCTGATCTGCTCGGGATAAAGACCTTTACGACGACAGAACTCACCCAGTTCAATTTCACTGAGGCTGGAAGACTCAAGCACCACGGCGAACTTCATTTCGGCTGACCAGTGCTGAGGCGACTGGTTGGATTCGGACACGACACACCCTTCGGATCTGGACTGTTTACGCCAGTTGGACAAAGACATTTCACTGACCCCTTCGCGCCGTGACACCTCGGCCATCGTCAGGCTTTGCGGGGGGAGCAACATCTTGAGCAACTGGGCTTTACGTTCTGCTGAATAGTACGGCACTCATGGTCTCTTTCCGCCCCCGGGATGGTCTTTTTAGGAAAAACCGGAGAGGCGACAACTATCCTGACACCGGGGG
>NZ_AQOH01000135.1 GCF_000364705.1 Pseudomonas fuscovaginae SE-1
GTCTGGTACTCGATCACGCGGGTCTCGAAGAAGTTCTTTTCCTTCTTCAGGTCCATGATCTCGCTCATCCACGGGAACGGGTTGGTGGTGCCCGGGTACTCTTCCTTCAGGCCGATCTGCGACAGGCGACGGTTGGCGATGAACTTGAGGTAGTCCTCCATCATCGCCGCGTTCATGCCCAGCACGCCGCGCGGCATGGTGTCGCGGGCGTATTCGATCTCCAACTGGGTGCCCTGCAGGATCATCTGGGTCGCTTCTTCCTTCATCTCGGCATCCCACAGGTGCGGGTTCTCGATCTTGATCTGGTTGATCACGTCGATACCGAAGTTCAGGTGCATGGACTCGTCGCGCAGGATGTACTGGAACTGCTCGGCGACGCCGGTCATCTTGTTGCGACGGCCCATGGACAGGATCTGGGTGAAACCGCAATAGAAGAAGATGCCTTCCAGCACGCAGTAGTAGGCGATCAGGTTGCGCAGCAGCTCCTTGTCGGTCTCGACGGTGCCGGTGTTGAACTGCGGGTCGGAGATCGAGCGGGTGTACTTCAGGCCCCAGGTGGCCTTTTTCGCCACCGACGGGATCTCGTGGTACATGTTGAAGATCTCGCCTTCATCCATGGCCAGCGATTCGATGCAGTACTGGTAGGCGTGGGTGTGGATCGCTTCCTCGAAGGCCTGGCGCAGGATGTACTGGCGGCACTCGGGGTTGGTGATCAGGCGGTAGACGGCCAGCACCAGGTTGTTCGCCACCAGCGAGTCGGCGGTGGAGAAGAAGCCCAGGTTGCGCATGACGATACGGCGCTCGTCGTCGGTCAGGCCCTCGGGGTTCTTCCAGAGGGCGATGTCGGCGGTCATGTTGACCTCTTGCGGCATCCAGTGGTTGGCGCAGCCATCGAGGTACTTCTGCCAGGCCCAGTCGTACTTGAAGGGGACGAGCTGGTTGAGGTCGGCGCGGCAGTTGATCATGCGCTTCTCGTCGACGGCGACACGGGCCGAGGCGCCTTCGAGTTCAGCCAGGCCTTCGGCGACGTCGAGGGCGTCGAGGGCGGCCTTGGCGCGGATGATCGCGGCGGAGTCGCTGGCGGTCACGGCACGGGCTTCGAGGGCGGCGGCACCGCCGGCGCTGTCCAGGCGATCGAGGGTGGCT
>NZ_AQOH01000136.1 GCF_000364705.1 Pseudomonas fuscovaginae SE-1
ACAACCAGAACGGCCTGATCAATGCGCCGCTGCTGGTGCTCAACCACCTCAAGGGCGTAAACAACCAGGGCGGCGAAATCTCCAGTGCCCAGGCCTTCACGCTCGTCGCCGACAGCCTGGACAACAGCAACGGCAAGTTGCTGGGCAACCAGGCCGTCACCGTGCGCGTCAACCAGGCCCTGACCAACCTCAAGGGGCTGATCGCCGCTGCGGCCCTGGATATCCGCGCAGACAGCCTGGACTCCAGCAACGGTGGTGAAGTCTCGGCCCAGGGCGATATCGACCTGTCCGTCTCCAGCCTGACCCAGAACGGTGGTCGCCTGCTGAG
>NZ_AQOH01000137.1 GCF_000364705.1 Pseudomonas fuscovaginae SE-1
TAGGTCAGGCTTTCGTCCTGATACACCAGGGCCACGGCATCCGGACGCTCGGCCGCGCGGGCCTCGAACTGCTGGTGGATCGTCTGTGCCTGGGCAAACTGCTGCTGCCCGGCATTCCAGGCCTGCAACTGCAGGGCATCGGTCGCATTGAGCACGGAGAACGCGCGCACGGGCAACCGCGCATTGGCCAGCCCCTGGTCCAGCACATGCTGCAGACGCTCGGCCATCGGCTCGATCTCGTCGGCCTGAAAATACGCCTCGTTGTAGATGTAGTGCAACCGGGATTCATTGTCGTGGAGGTTGGTGCGCAGGTGGATGGCCAGCGGCGTCTGTTCGTGATCGTTCGAGGACTTGTACACCCGGGCGTGCGCCTGGCCGAAGTGGATCAGGTAATGGTGCGGTTCGTAGGAGAATGTCAGGTCGAACAGTCGCTGCCGGTCGGTACGGCGCAGTTCCAGCAAACGGTTGAGATCGCTGAGCGGGAAACGCTGGTAGCGGTAATCCTGCTTGACCGCCCGACAGATGCCCTGCACCAACTCGGCAAACGACAACTCGTCACCAAACCTCAGACGCACCGCGCTGAGTTGGGTAAACAGCCCCAGGGTCTTCTTGAACTTGGCATTGGAGCGGTTGAGGATCGGCACGCCGACCACCAGCTCGTCGCGCGCGTGAATCCGGGTGAAGTAGACATACAGTACCGCCAGCAGGACGTGGAAGCGTGAGGCCTGCAGGCTGTGGGCCAGTTCGTCGATACTGATGTCGAAGTGCCGGGCAAAACCGCAGGTGAAATGACCGCTGCGGATCGGCCCTTCGCCTTGGGCCTGGAGGTGGCTTGGGGGCAACAGGGGTTCGGGGAGGTCGTTGTACTTTTCCAGCCAGTAGGCCTGGTCGTGGGCGAAACGCGGCGACTGGCGGTAAGCATGGTCGTCCTCGATGAAGTCGACATAGGACGGCGCGGTCAGATCGGGCGCATGCTCATCGAGCAGTGCGTTGTAGATCTGACCGAGAGAGGCGAAGAGCGCATCGATACCCCAGCCATCGAGCACGATATGGTGGGCATGGATGACAAAGTAATAGCGCTGCTCTTCGACCCTGAGCAAATGGAGGCGGAACAACGGGCCGCCGCGCATTTCGAAGGGCGTCTCGATCTGACGTTGCATCCAGCGCTGAGCTGCCTGCGGAGGATCCGCCTCGCCTCGCAGGTCGATCGGCGCCACGCACATCGGCAGTGTTTCGGCAAAGGACTGCAGCGGCACGCCCTCCTCGTCGCGCCGGTCGAGCAGGACCATGCGCAAGGCATCGTGCTTTTGCATCAGCAGGTCCACCGACCGCTGGAACAGTTCGGGATCGAGGTGCCCCTCGATATCCAGATGGCCGCCGATGTTGTACAGCGGCGAATCGCCTTGAGTCATCTGGTCCAGCCAGATATTGCGTTGGGCAGCGGTCAGAGCAAACGCCATACATTTCTTCTCGCAAAGGATCGGCCTCACCACGACGAAAAGGTGGCGATAGCTGGAAGTTGAGTGGGGGCCAGGGGCGGTCTCGCCCAGCCTGGCGAAACCGTGTCCCCGGAAGCGTCAGGAAACGCCGGAATTCAGGCGCGCTTACCCTGCACCGCACACTTCACGTCGGAGACAATGTGTCCGTCCACCAACTTGATGATGCGATCGGCCAGCTGGAAGTACTGGTCATCGTGGGTGATGATCAGGACCGTCTTGCCACGGCGCTTGAGGTCCGGCAGCAGTTCTTCGTAGAAGAAACGCTTGAACGGCGGATCCTGGTCCGCAGCCCATTCATCCAGCAGGTAGATCGGTCGATCCTCCATGTAGGCGCAGACCAGGGCCAAGCGCTTCTGCTGCCCGTAGGACAGGGCCTTGGTGGTCGAGTAACCCATCCCTTCGATGCTGATCTTGTCGGCCAGACCCAGGGTCGCCAGGTATTTCTGTGCCAGTTCCGTGCTGGCATCCTCCTGCTCGTCAGGGCCGATCAGGCGGTTGAACAACTGGAAGTCGGAGAACACCGCGGAGAACAGGTCACGGTAGTGGTTGCGCGAGGTATCGGTGATCGCCTTGCCATCGAGCAACACCTGCCCTTCCTGGGGGATGTACAGCCCGCTGAGCACCTTGGCCAGTGTGCTCTTGCCGCAGCCGTTGCCACCGACGATGTAGATCAGCTCACCGGCCTGTACGGTCAGGTCGATGGGCCCCAGGGCAAAACCCGAGCCGCTGATCGGATCCACGTAGTTCATGCGCACGCCCTGCAACTGGATACTGTTCCAGTCCTTCTTGTTGTGATCCAGGAACAGCACATTGGCGGTTTCGCTGGCAAGGGCTTCCGGCTCGGGATGCGGGTCATTGATGGAGAAGCCGAACTCCGCCAGGCGGGCACTGGCGACTCGGCCCTGGGCCAGCATCGGCATCGCGCTGACCAGCAGCGACAGCGGGCCCATGATGTACAGCACCGCCAGCACACTGGCGCTCATGGTCTTGCTGTCGATCGCTCCAGCCAGGGGGGCAATGAACAACAGGCAACCGATCAGCAGCGACAAGGTCAGTTGCCCGACGTTGTCGGCGGCGGTGTACCAGAGCCGTTCGAAATAGTTGTAGCGGGCGACCTTGGTCGAGGATTCCTCGATCGCCGAGCGGCTGAACCAGCGCCGGCGGATGCCGTTCAGCTTGAGTTCCTTGAGACCGAACACCAGGGCGTGGGTGTATTCGTTGAACGCGGTGTACTCGTCGCGCACCTTGCGGGTGACGTTCATGCCCCCCATGAAAAAGCCCATATAGAGCAAGACCCCCAGCACGATCAGGCCCATGGTCAGTGCGAACACGACCCAGGACAGAGACGCCAGGTAGGCGATACCGAACAGAAACACCGCCGTTTCCACCAGCACCGTCGGCATGATCACCAGGGTGCTGTTCAATTGCGGAATATCGTTGGTGAGCATCGTCAGGACGTTCGGCGCCCCCCGCCGGTCGACCTCCTCAAGGGGCGTCACCAGGATCTTGCGGCACAGGGCAATACGCAGACGGGTCATGATGCGCATGCTGGCATAGGCGGGAAACAGCGCGGCGCCGTTACGGAACAGCAACGCCACCAGGCTCAGGCCGACGAACCAGTACACCGACTGCCATTGAAAGCGTTCCTCGTGAATCGCCTGGTTGATCACGTTGATCACCGCGATAGAGGCCACACCGCTGATGACACCAGTCAACAGGGTCATCAGGGTCAGCCAGGGGTGGTTGCGCCAGAGCAGCCGCATGACCGAGCCGGGTTTGGCCGTTTTCTCTTGCCCGTTGTTCATTGGTGACAGTCCTTGAATGCTGGGGCCCGCTCGCCGGCCGGCCGTTGAAAGTCCCGGGAGACCCGGTGTGGGGGGCGTTCAGGCGGGCTTCCAGACATCGTCCCGGGCGGTCATTTCACCCATGGCGACGACGATCAGCCGAGGTTCTTCGTAGGGGTCGCGGGCATGAGCGGCGAGCATGTTGTCCAGCATCACCACATCGCCCTTGCGCCAGTCGAAACGTACCGCGCAATCCTCGTAGGCATCGCCGATCAGAGCCATGACCGAGTCCTCGATCGGTGAACCGTCGCCATAGCTGACCAGCCGTGGCAGGCGGTCGGCACCGAACATGTCCAGCAGATCCTCGCGCATTTCCTCGCCCAGGCAGAACGGGTGGTGCAACTGCACCTGGTTGAAGAAGCAACGTTCGCCGGTGAACGGGTGGGTGATTACCGCCGGACACTGGGTGCGGATCTGCAGGGTATCGGCGTCGAGCCACTCGAAATCGGTGCCCCGCTCGCGGCAGCGCTGTTCGACGACATCACGTGAGGGGGTGCCGAAGAACGATTCCCAGCTCGGTTCGACACCGGAGGTAAAAGTGCGGCTGTACATCAATCCCTTGCGCTCGAAGCGCTCGACCACTTCGGCCGGCAGGCGCCCGAGCACCTGCCGGATGTCCGCCAGCGGCGTTGCCCCTCCGACCCGCGAAGGTTGTTCGCAGAAGAACCACTGCTTGCGCGGCCAGCTCTCCAGGTGCGAGCTTTCGTTGTGATAAAGGATCATCTCGCGCTCCGGATAGGGCGTGGAACGATAGACATTGCGCCCACCCTCCTTCTTCGGCAGGTCGCCATAACTGCCATGCAGGCCGGGCGACAGCGCTTCGGCGAAGGTTTCGAAGGCCGCGACCGAGCCCAGGTCGAAGCCGCGGAACAACAGCGCCCCGTACTGGCACAGCAACGCCTCGATCGCCTCGCGCTGCGTGGATGCCCACAACGCCGGATCCAGGCCGGCCGCGACGGGTTCGATCACCACCGGCAGGCTCATGCCCGGGGCCAGGAAGGACAGGCGCACCAATGGGTCACCGACCCCGTCGGGCCAGGTCGGCGAACTCGGCATTTCGTCAGCGGTGAAAACCGGCGCAGCGTTAGCTTGAAGACTCATGAAACACTCCTGGACCACAGCCCCTCACATCCACGTTGTATGGCGCGAGACCTGATCGGCCCCACTGCCGCGCAAGGATAAGAACACCGATGGCGGGGAGCTGTCTGTCACTGCAAACCGGGACAGGCGCCGCGCATGCCGCCCGTGACGGTTTTGTCCCCATTTCCCGCGACAGACGCCGGCGACTGCTCAGTGCTGAAATGCGGCCACTGCGGATCGTCCCGGCTCTTTCGCAACGGGTCCCCAGGCCGCAGGGACGTCTCAAGTGCAGCGCAACTCGTCAAGGCGCCAATGCGCTGCACCTGGTTATTACACAGGAGCGTAAGTCATGCCGATCAAGAACACTGGCGAATCGGTCAACACCGCGCCAGCCCCCCTCACGTCCGGTGCTTTCCTGCATGAGCTGTTCGGTGCGCGGGCACGTGAGTTTCCCGAGCGAACGGCGGTATCCGACGCCACTCGGACATTGAGCTATGCGCAACTCGACGCGCTGTCGTCGAAGCTCGCGGCGCGCCTGCGCCATGAAGGCGTGAAGGATGGCATGCGTGTCGGCATGTACCTGCCACGCAGCGTCGATCTGGTCATCGGCCTGCTGGGCATCCTCAAGGCCGGCGGCACCTATGTTCCGGTCGACCCGCAATATCCGGGCAAGCGTGTCGAGCATATCGTGCGCGACAGCGGCCTGACCCTGATGCTCGGCGACACCGCGAATCCGCCACCGACCACCGGCTTGCGCGTGCTTCCCCTGGACCGACTGCTGTCCGCTCCTGAGCTGGAACCGAGCGCCGAGATCGATCGCCGCGATCCGGACCAGGCGATCGCCTACATCATCTACACCTCCGGCTCCACCGGCGAGCCCAAGGGCGTACAGGTTGCCCACGGCAACGTCAGCCGCCTGCTGGAAAGCACGCAACGCGTCTATGGCTTCAATGCCCAGGACGTCTGGTCGATGTTCCACTCCATCGGTTTCGACTTCTCGGTCTGGGAAATCTGGGGCGCCCTGGCCCATGGCGGTCAGGTCAGCGTGGTGCCGTATGACGTTTCCCGCTCTCCGGCCGCCCTGCGTCAATGGCTATCCGACCAGCGTGTGACCGTGCTCAGCCAGACGCCTTCGGCCTTCCGCGGTCTCGACGAGGCCGACCGTGGCAGCAACACACCCCTGGCCCTGCGCTATGTGGTGTTCGGCGGAGAAGCGCTGCCGGCCACCGTGCTACGCCCCTGGGTTGCGCGTCATGGCGACCGGAAGCCGGCGCTGATCAACATGTACGGCATCACCGAAGCGACCGTTCACACCACTTTCAAGCGCGTGCTGGGCCAGGATCTGGAAACCGGCGCGATCGTCTCCATCGGCAGGCCGCTGGACGGCTGGCGCCTGCACCTGCTCGATGCCAACCAGGCAGCGGTGGCCCCGGGCACGACCGGCGAGCTGTATATCGAAGGCGCCGGCGTGGCCCAGGGCTACCTGAACCGCGCCACCCTCAACGCCGAACGGTTCATCCAGTTGCCCGGCACCTCGACCCGCGTCTACCGCACCGGTGACCTGCTGACCCTGGGAGACGACGGCGAGTACCGTTACGCCGGCCGTTGCGACGAGCAACTGAAAATCAGCGGTTTCCGCATCGAACCGGGCGAAATCGAAGCCTGCCTGCAAAACAGCCCTCACGTGGCGGCCGCCCATGTCGGCGCGCACGACTATGGCGATGGCGACCTGCGCCTGGTGGCCTATGTGGTCCCCAGCCAGGGGCCAGGCGCCTGGACCGAGCGAATCCGTGGCGAAGTCACCGCCCTGGTGAACAGCAGCCTGCCGGATTACATGCGCCCCTCGACCTACCTGGCCCTGGCGCAGTTGCCGGTGACCGACCATGGCAAGATCGACAGGCAGCGACTGCCCTCGCCGACCGACGCTGTCACCCCGGTCGGCGCGGCCGGCACTGCGCAGCTCAACGAGGTCGAGCAGTTCGTGCTCAAGGTATGGAACGAAGACCTGGGCCTGAAGAACATCGGCCTGAACGACGACTTCTTCGATTTCGGTGGTACCTCCCTGGCCCTGATCCGCTCGCTGAACAAGCTCAAGACCCACTTCCAGATCAGTCTCGATCCCGGCGTGCTGGCGAATGGCGCGACCGCCAAGGTGTTGGCCGACTACATCTCGCGCACGCAACTGGCTCCCGAGCAGTTCGTGCTCAAGGTGTGGAGCGAGGACCTGGGCCTGAAGAACATCGGCCTCAATGACGACTTCTTCGATTTCGGCGGCACCTCCCTGGCCCTGATCCGCTCGCTGAACAAACTCAAGACTCACTTCCAGATCAGCCTCGACCCCGGTGTCCTGGCGAACGGCGCGACCGCCAAGGTCCTGGCCGACTACATCTCCCGCAACCTTGTTCAAGCCCATTGACCAAAAGGAAAGACCCGTGAGCAAAAAATTCGCCCTGACCCCGGAAGAACGCGCCTCGTTCGAAAAGAACGGTTTCATCGGCCCATTCGACGCCTATTCGCCGGAAGAAATGAAAGAGGCCTGGAAGCGCACCCGCCTGCGCATGCTCGACCGTAGCGCGGCGGCCTACCAGGACCTGGATGCCATCTCCGCCGGCACCAACATCGCCAACTACGACCGCCACCTGGATGACGACTTCCTGGCCGACCACATCTGCCGCGCGCAGATCTGCGACCGCGTCGAAAGCATCCTCGGCCCGGACGTGCTGTGCTGGCGCACCGAGTTCTTCCCCAAGTACCCAGGCGATGAAGGCACCGACTGGCACCAGGCCGACACCTTCGCCAACGCCTCCGGCAAGCCACAGATCCTCTGGCCGGAACACGAGGACTTCGGCGGCACCATCACCGTCTGGACCGCGTTCACCGACGCCACCATCGCCAACGGTTGCCTGCAGTTCATCCCCGGCACCCAGAACAGCATGAACTACGACGAAACCAAGCGCATGAGCTACGACCCCGAGGCCAACAACAGCTCGGTGGTCAAGGACGGCGTACGTCGCGGTTTCTTCGGCTACGACTATCGCCAGTTGCAGATCGACGAGAACTTCAAGCCCGACGAATCCGCCGCCGTGCCGATGGTGATGAAAGCCGGCCAGTTCATCATTTTCTGGTCGACCCTGATGCACGCCTCCTACCCGCACAACGGTGAGTCCCAGGAAATGCGCATGGGCTTCGCATCGCGCTATGTGCCGTCGTTCGTGAAGATCTACCCGGACTCCGATCACATCGAGGAATACGGCGGTCGCATCAGCCTGGAGAAATACGGCGCGGTACAGGTGGTCGGTAACAAGACACCGGACTACAACCGCCTCGTGACCCATACCACCCGCGGCAAGAAATTCGAAGTGGCCTGATCCCTGACAGCCTGACGACAGTTGGCCTGCGCAATGTGCCTACAGGAGTTGAAATCCATGACTATTTCCACCGACGCGACGTTGCGCCTGTGCGAGACCGTGAGGATGCTTAGGCACCTTGCCATCCACCTGCCCGATCCCGTTTGCCTGAGCTTTCTCGCCCACGACGATGGCCCGCTCCCCGAGCAGGCATCGCCCAGCGTCAGAGCCACGGAACGCGCGGTCAACGCCGCCTTTGCGCGGATCGGCGTGCATGCCTTGCAGTACCTGCACGGTGGCGAGGCCCAACTGTCGTCCTTCGAATACTTTATCAGCCGCAAGATCTGCGAGGCGCTCGACTACCGCTACGATCACTTCGATGATGATGAAGGGAACGCGGCATTCAGGCGGGCGCTCAAGTATTTCGACTTCAGCGGTGCGGTGTCGCACATCGAGACACTGCACCTGACCACCCACGACAACGTCTCCCTGTCGGTCTACGCCAGCACCCACCGGGAGCGTCCGGCAATCGTCCTCGCCCTGCCCTGCGGCATGCCCTTCGACCTTTGTCGCGACTGGTTCGACGCGCTGAGCGAACGCTTCTTCGTGGTCACCTGGGAGACCCGCGGGCTGTTCGGCGCCTGCGATTCCTTCGACGGTATCGCCGTGGACACCGAGGCCCAGGTCGCCGATCTGATCAGCGTGATGAATCACTACGAACTGCCGACCGCGCACCTGATGGGCATCTGCGGCGGCGCGGTGATCGCCCTCAGTGCCGCCGCGGCCCACGGCGACCGGGTCAGCTCCCTGAGCCTGTGGCATGGCGACTACAACCTGGGCGACGACAACCTGCGCACCGCTCATCAGCAGAACTTCGAGTGGCTGATGGAAGCCGCGGCCCAGAACCGCCACGAGGCCAGCGACCTGCAGACAATGTTCCTCGACCAGGCGACGCTGGCCACCACACCGGAGCCGATCGCCCATGTCGCGCTCTATCCCTACGTCAACCCGGAGCTGTTCTATCGCTATGCACGACTGAACGATGCCTTGAACAAGACCGAGCTGGCCGCGCAGCTGGCGCGGATCGCGGTACCGACCCTGGTGGTCGCCGGCGACGCCGATGCCACTACGCATATCGGTGGTTCGCGCCACATCGCCGCCTCGATCGAGGAGGCCACCCTGCATGTGGAACGCAATGGCAGCCACCTGGCATTCTTCGAGTCCACCCACCTGGCCAGGCAGACCGCCTTCAACTTCCTGGAAGAAGTCCTCCAGCCGACTTTCGCCTGACGGTTGCGGGCAGATGACACAAAGGGGGCTTGCGCCCCCTTCTTCATTCCTGCGACCGGCGACGGCAAAAGCGGCCCGCTGACGCGGACCGCCGCGTGCGCTATCAGGCGGCAATCATGTTCATTTCACGATGGAACTCGAGGTACAGAACGGTACGGAAATCCCGCGAGGCATTGACTGCGAAGTGATCGAGCGAACCGTCGAAGATCACCAGGTTGCCGTTGGTGCTCTGGTTGAAGTGGCCATTGACGTTGAGGTAGGCGTAGTTGCCGGTGACGGGTGCATCGATGGTCAGTTGCATGTGCAGCAGCCCTTCCTCCCAGGTGCCGGTGTGGGCATGGGTGCCCAGGAACACGTTGGGTTCCATGCGCAACAGGGCACAGAGCTTGACCCCGGGAATCTGGGTCAGCAGTTCGATGGTTTCCGGCATCGCCTCACGAGCATAGGGAATCGGCGTGTCGTAGGCCATCAGGCCGTACTGGGTCCACTCGGGCATCACTTCCATGTTGTCGCCCCAGCCCCAGATCCAGCCGTACTGGCCCCCGGCAGCCATGTGTTCGTCGACTTCGTTGACGATATCGGTGATCTGCTTGCCGACTCGGTTGATGGTCAGGGTCGGCGCATTCAGGGCGAGAAATTCCTTGCGGATCACTTCCCAGTTGTTGGCCAGGTGCTGAAGCTTGGGGAAGTGGCTGGGATCATAAAATGACGGACGCATAGGTCCTCCTCTATCGATTGTTGTCAGCTCGGATGGCGATATGGGCGCAGTCCTGACGACTGGCGAGAGCCTGCAAAGGTTGACCCAGCCCCCCGGGTCTGTCTGTCACGGGAATCTGGTACAACAGGCCCGCCGCGCGGCCTTGAGTGCTTTTTCACAGGGCGCTGGCCCGCACCGGATCATCCGTCGGCGGGGGTGTCGCCCCGGCCTGCGCGCCCTCCATGCGGCGTATCGGTCCGTAGAGCAGCCCGCCCAGGGACAACAGCGCGAAGAGCACGCCGGTGACCACGAACAGCAGGCCGACACCGCGCCCCTCGCCGGTGCCCAGCCAACCGCCGATCGAGCCGACATACTCGCCGCCCGGCGACAACGCCGGCTGAAACCAGTGGTCCACCAGCCAGCCGCCGACAAAGATCGCCAGGCTGGTGCAGGCGATCGCCAGCATGTTGATCAGGGCGAAGACGCTGGCCCGGTTATCCGCGGGAATGCGGTTCATCCACATTGCACTGACCCCGGCGTCGGCGACGCTGGCCGCCAGGATCGCGCAGAAGGCCAGGGCACAATAGGCCACGGTCTGCGAAGCCAGCCCAAGGACAATCAGGCAGATCGACAGCAGCAGGTCGGCCACCGTCGCCATCACCATCAGGCGCCGCGGGCTGCCCATGATCACCAGCAACCCGGCACCGGCCAGGCCTCCCAGGCCTGCCCAGGTGTAGGTCAGCCCCAGGGCCTGAGTACCCAGGCTGGACATCAGCAACGGCGTGATCATCACCGTCGCCAGCGACACCAGGGCGGTGCGCAGCGTGGAATAGACCAGCAGCCCGGTCATCAAGCGCACACCGGAGAAGAACTTCAGGGCCGCGCCGACATTGTCCAGCGCTCCCCGCAGTACCGGGCCTCGTTCGCTGGTCCCGTGACTCGCGGGGGCCCGGCGCAGATGGGAAAACGCCTTGACCACCAGCAAGGTGCCGGCGCAGTAGGTCAGCAGGTCCACCACCAGGATGGTCAGCAACCCGGTCTTGGCCATGATCAGCCCCGCCAGCAACGGTACCACCAGGGTCGAGGCATTCTTGCTGATGCCGATCAGGCCCGACGCCCGGGTGAACTTGTCGGGCGCCACCAGCATGTTGACCGATGCCTGGTAGGCCGGCTTGCGAAAGGCGGCGAGAATCGACGCCAGGCCGTTGAACAGGTACAGGTGCAACGGCTCCAGCCTGTCGAGCCAGAGCAGCCCCATGACGCCCAGGAGCAGCAGCGCCAGGCTCAGGTCGCAACAAACGATGATCGCCCGATGACTGACCCGGTCGGCCAGGCCGCCGGCCAGCGGCAGGAACAGGACCGCCGGCAGGGTCGCGGCCAACACCACATTGGCGAAGGCCACCGCCGAGCCGGTGTGGGAGTAGACCCAGACACCGAGGGCGAACTCCATCAGCGCCGCCCCCACCACCACCAGGGATTCACCCGCCCAGAGGAAATAGAAACCGCGCCCCAGGTCGAATGGCCGTCGCCGGCTGGCGCGACTCATGAGCGCTTGTCGCCGGGTACGAACCAGCGGTTCAGCCTGTCCACCAGGCGCCACGCCAGGGAATAGGCCACCGCGCCGACCACCAGGGGCGCGAAACGCGAGAACAGGTAGGTGCGCAGTACCCGCCGGGCAATCGGCGAGCGGATATCGCCACTGACGTGCAGTGGCGTGCGGAAGGTCGCCGCCACGGTGGCACCGAACTCGTCATCCACCGACTGCACCGCATGCCACCAGTAGACCGGGATGTACAGTGCATCGCCGGGCTCCACCACGGCGCGCAGGGCCCGCAGGTTGCGCATGCCGGGAAACCGTCGGGTATCGATGTCGTAGAGGTAGCCGGCCTGCTCGATCACCGGCCGCAGCGCGCGCCAACTGGTCTCGTCCGGTGGCAACAGAAGCACCTCCTTGGCACCGACCACCTGGGCCATGAAGGTCTCGTCGATGACATGGAAGTGCCAGTCGGTATAGGAGTTGCGGTACAGGAAGCTGCGGTGGGCCGGGTAATGCAACGACTTCGACAGCTCCGGCATGAACGGCAGGCCACCGACGTCATCCTTCATCGCCTCGATCGCCGAGCCTTCGGAGAAACGGCAACTGTCGGCCACCAGCGGGTCGCGGCCGCGGCCCAGGCTGTCGAGAAAGTCGTGGAAGGGCATGTCCCGGTAGACCGTATTGGCGTACTCGGTCAGCTCGGCCTTGACGCCGGGATTGGACCAGCCGATGACCTCCGAGACGATCTGCGAACGGACGACCACCGGGTTGTTGCGCGAGTGCGCCTTGAAGTAGTCCAGTTGCTGCCATTTGCGGAACGCCGGCCAGTGGCGCACGGCGTTTTTCACCAGGCACGGTCGGTTGCGGTCGACGTAGTGTCGGGTGAACGCCTCCCGGGTAATCGTGAAGGCATCGATCACGTCGACAGGACCGGCCTGAGTATGATTGGGAAAACGCGAAAGACTCCAGAACTTCGACTCAGGACGGTTCACTTCGGCAATCGATGACATGGTGCGACCCTCGCAAGAACACTCAGGCCCGTTGATATAACAGAGTCACGCACACGCGCCCAAACGCACCGAGGGCCGCCCCGCCCGATTGTCCCTGCTTCCCATGACAGACATCCCCCGGTGGATGCTCTAGCTTTTTTCCCACGCTTTCCTTCGTCCCGCCGACTGGCAGTAGAGCCTGCGCGCCGTGCTGTCCTTCGCTCGGAGACGAGCCCACTGATTTCTGCAAACAGGTGCTCCGAAATGGATTCGTCGACCGAAAAGCTGTCCGCGCAAACCAGCGTGTCCCACGAACTGGCGTCGGTCCAGCAGGGTATCTGGCTCGATCAGATCGCACACCCCGACCTGCCCTACTACAACATCGGCATGTCCCTGGAGATCCGTGGCGAGATCGATATCCCGCTGTTCGAGAAAGCCATCGAAATGGTCGCCAACCGCAACGACACCCTGCGCCTGAGCTTCAGCCACGAGGGTGGCACCGGCCGCCAGCGGGTCTTGCCCGAGGTCAAGGTCAAGCTCGAGGTGGTGGAGTTTTCCGAGGCCGAAGACGATGCCGGCCTGGCCATGGAGTATCTGCGCGAAGCCTTTCGCAAACCGTTCGAATCCCTCACCGGCCAACTCTGGGAAGCGCGCATGGTGCGTTGCGGACCCCAGCGCCATTACTGGCTCAACCGCTACCATCACCTGGTCACCGACGGCATTGGCGTGGCGCTGATCGGGCATGCGGTGGGTGCGGCCTACAACAGTCTGCTGGCCGGCAACGAAGAGGTCGCCGAAGGCCCCTCCTACCTGTCGTTCCTCGAAGAGGACCGCGCCTACCTGCAGTCCTCGCGCTACGAGCGCGACCGGCAGTTCTGGCAGGAAGTCTACGCGCAACTGCCACCGCCGCTGTTGCAGCGCCGCGCCGACTTCAAGGCCGGCAAGGCCAACGAGCTGGCGCCCAGCGCCCAGGTCCAGGCGATGCTGCCGCGCCCCCTGTACAACGCCCTGACGCAGTTCGCCAGCGAGCGCAGCCTGTCGGTGGCCCATGTGCTGATCAGCGTGGTCGGCACCTATTTCTGCCGCACCGTGGGAGTCGATGAAATCGTCATCGGCATGCCCGTGCACAACCGCACCACCGCCCGCCAGAAAGCCACCGCCGGCATGTTTTCCTCGGTCAGCCCGATTCGCCTGGCGGTCGACCCGCAAGGTTCGCTGCTGGACCTGATGAACGCCGCCGGCGCGCAACTGCGTCGTTGCTATCGCCACCAGCGTTTCCCCATCGCCGAGCTCAACCGCACCCTGCGCCTGGCCCAGACCGGGCGCAGGCAATTGTTCGACGTTTCGCTGTCGTTCGAAAGCCTCGACGGCGACGACCAGTTCGGGGGCACCTCGTCGCGGGTGATCACCATGGACAACGGCTACGAGCAGACGCCGATGGCTATTTTCGTCCGCGACTACCATCCGTACGAAGACGTGCACCTGGACTTCAACTTCAACACGGCCTACTACAGCCTCGAAGAGGCCCAACGCCTGCAACAGCGCATGTTCGCCATGCTCGAGGCGGTGCTGGAGCAGCATGACACCCCCGTGGCGCACTTCCCGCTGATGGGCGAGGAGGAGCGCCGGCAACTGCAGGTGGGTTTCAACGATACCGCCCGCGCCTATCCGCGTGACGTGCTGATCCACCAGTTGGTCGAACAGCAGGCCATCCAGCGTCCGAACGCCTGTGCCGTACGCGGCGACAGCGGGCCGCTGCTCAGCTACGAACAGCTCAACCAGCGTGCCAACCGGCTTGCCCATCGGCTGATCGGACTGGGCGTGGAACCCGATGCCCGGGTGGCCGTCAGCCTGCGCCGTGGCCCGGAGATGGTCGTTGCCCTGCTCGGCATTCTCAAGGCCGGCGGTGCCTATGTGCCGGTCGATCCGGACCTGCCGAGTGCCCGCCAGGCCTACATGCTCGAAGACAGCGCGCCACGTACCGTGCTCACGACCCAGGCGCTCAGTGCCGAACTGCCGGCCCTGAACGTGCCGGTGCTGCTGCTCGACGACGCCGCCGACAGCGCGCAACTGGCGGCACAGCCAAGCTTCAACCCGGATCCCCGGGCCCTCGGCCTGCGGCCGAACCACCTGGCCTACGTGCTCTACACCTCGGGCTCCACCGGAACGCCGAAGGGGGTGATGAACGAACACCTGGGCGTGGTCAACCGCCTGCTCTGGGCCCGCGACGAATATGCCGTCGACAGCAGCGACCGGGTGCTGCAGAAGACCCCGTTCGGCTTCGACGTATCGGTCTGGGAGTTCTTCCTGCCGCTGCTCGCCGGCGCCGAACTGGTCATGGCCCGTCCGGGCGGTCATCAGGAGCCCGACTACCTGGCCCGGGTGATCCGCGAGGCCGGCATCACCCTGCTGCACTTCGTGCCGTCGATGCTCGATCTGTTCCTGGAGCATCGCGCCAACCGCGACTTCCCCGACCTGCGCCGGGTGCTGTGCAGCGGCGAGGCCCTGCCCCGTGGCCTGCAGCGACGCTTCGAACAACAACTGACAGGGGTCGAACTGCACAACCTCTATGGCCCGACCGAAGCAGCCATCGACGTCACCGCCTGGCAGTGCCGCCCTGGCGACCCGGGCGAAAGCGTGCCGATCGGTCGCCCCATCGCCAATATCCGGATGCATGTGCTCGATGCACTGGGCCAGGTACAACCGCTGGGCGTGGCCGGTGAATTGCACATCGGCGGCATCGGTGTGGCCCGCGGCTACCTGAACCAGCCAGAACTGACGGCCGAGCGCTTCGTCGCCGACCCGTTCTCCGACGATCCCCAGGCGCGCCTGTACAAGACCGGCGATCTGGGCCGCTGGCTGGCCAACGGTGCCCTGGAGTATCTGGGGCGTAACGACTTCCAGGTGAAGATCCGCGGCCTGCGCATCGAAATCGGCGAAGTCGAGGCGGCCTTGGCCCTGTGTGCAGGGGTTCGCGAGGTGGTGGTGGTCGCCCGTGAAGACGAGCCCGACCAGGCGGAAAGCAAGCGTCTGGTGGCCTACCTGTGCGGCGAGCCGGTGCCTGCCGAACAACTGCGCGGCGAACTGCTCAAGCATCTGCCCGAATACATGGTGCCCAGTGCCTTCGTGCATCTGGACAA
>NZ_AQOH01000138.1 GCF_000364705.1 Pseudomonas fuscovaginae SE-1
TGGGCTTAGTGAAGAGGAGCGTATTAATCTTCTTACTCTTGATGATCGAAAATCTCGAAGGCTCAACCGTTATGTTAACTCGTTCTTTGAGACTTTCGAGCAGACTGTCAGGCCGTTAGTTTGTGCGAGGGTTGGTGAAAATAAGTTTAGAGTTTTAGGCCGCTCTCTGATTAATAAGCGAGAGCAAACAGGTTTAGAACTTAAGGAAATTAAGAGGAATAGCCCTCTGGGGGCATTCTTCGAGGGAGGTATCGCGTTATTTCAGGCAATACGGCAGGAGGCAAGATCAAAAGAGCTTCATGAGTACGATAAAGAAATAAAACAAACTGAGTTGGAGATATCGAAGGCTAAGCTGGAGGGGGAGAAAATAAAAAATATTTCCCTGGAGCTTAAATTGGCTCAAGATTTTGAGAAGATATCCAGGGAGTCGGACATTAGTGCTGTGCGCAGTCTTCCGCAAACAGCCGTAACACTTCAGCTTATTAAGGCTTACGGGCAGCAGCAGTCACACGCGGCTGGAGTCCTCCACAATCAGGACCTAACGCTCTCACATGGTGAGACGAGAATTATTGATGAGTTAATATAAGTTCGATGGTTGGCTGGTCGCTGGAAACGTGGACTGGAAACGGGGACGACTGGAAACGGGGACGGATCTATTTAGTGGAAACGGGGACGTGGAAACGGGGACGGATCTATTTAGAGGATTACAGTAGATGCAGCAGAAGATAGCGGTTGCAGCAGTCGGCCTCTTCGCGGGCAAGCCCTGCTCCTACAGGCGTAGCCGTGACATGGCGTGACGGGGCGACGTTAGTACCCCTCAATGCCCATGCTTCGCTTTCCAAGCGGCGTACTCCGACGGCCGCAAGCCATAACGCGCCAGCATCCCCTCATGCAGCCGCCGCAGTTCCTCAATCAGCAAAGCCCTGACGTCGGCCTGTTCGGACTCTGAAACACTCTCGCTCACGACCTGCTGAATCACGCTGAGCGGATCAAGTTCGGGCTGTTGGATGACCTCACGGATAGCCTGCTTGATGAGATCGCGCCACGCCAATCGCAAAGGGTCCGGCTCGGCCAGATCCTGCTTGATCGCCAGGTATTCCTGCGTCGAGCGCTCATAGGCCCAGACATACAGATCCCGCAGCAACTCCACCCGGGTCATCTCATACACTCCGAGCGTGGCCCGGCTGTAGGCCTGCTCCGGCACATCCAGAAAGGTCAGCGGGCACAGGTTGGCGCGGAACAGCGGCAGATTCGCGGCCAGGCGCGAGGTGCGTTTGTTGATGTCGGCGAAGGGCTGCAGGTAGGGCAGGTGCACCATGATGAAAAAGGATTGTTCGAATGGGTCGCGAATCTGGTTGGCCTTGTCCAGCAATACGTCCAGGGTGTCCTCGATTTGCTGGGGGGTAGACAGCGGGCGATAGACACTTTGGCCGATATCGACGGCATGTTGCCGAACCCGTCCCTCGTCCGAAGGGTTGGGCAGCAGGTTTTCCGCCAGGGCACTGTGCAGGTTCATCACGGTGTAGCGGTTGAACTCGGCGCTGTCGATATTGGCGACCAGCAGTTCGATGGCCGTCTTGTGGTTCAGGATCATCTGGGTTTCGATGGCCGCCTTGCCCTGGGCCGTTTTGCCGTGCTCGATGAGTTCACGGGTATCGAGGCGTGAGTAGGTGTTGCCCTCCAGGTGGCTCGAGGCCCATGACAAGTCGATCAGCAGCCGATTCAGAATGGCGCGGCTGTAGGTGCCGGCTGGCTCGTTGAGGTCGGCGGTTTTGCCCATCTTGTGCAATTGGCGGCGCAAGGGCTCGGACAAGTACCAGGTCGCGTTGGGTTGATAGTCGTCGAGAAATTCACGCTGGTAGCCCACGGGCTTGCGCGCTTGCGGAGGCAGGTTGATGTAGGCAAGCACTTCCTGGCTGTCGGCAGAAAGGGGGATGGCACTTGGGAAAGCATCGCCAGGTGCGTTCAGTGGCTCGGTCGTGGCTGGCGCGGCGCCGGCGCTGAAGTAGCGGCGCGCGCGGCCGTCGCCTTGTGCGGTGACTTGGCCGCTCTCGATCAGCTTCGCGATCAGGCGCTGGGCCGTGCGCCGGGCGATGTCGTCGTGCTGTGCAAGCAGATCGGCCAAGGTCAAGCCGTGGCTGGAGGCCTGGATGCTGCTCAGTAATTCGGTGCTGGATGACATGGCTGTGTTGGCGCAGTTTGAGAGGAGTGTGGCGCGATTTTGGCGCAGTTATTGAAACTGCGCCACTTGTATTGGCGCAGTTGGCGCGGTTTAGAAAGCGGGCCGTCACTGGAGTGCATGTCGCTACTCTTGAGGGGTTATCTAATGTGCTTGCCGTCCGGATGGCCAGTTGCCACGTAGGGTGCTTCTTTGTGTGACGTCAGCCGTGTCCGGTTCGACTGGTCGTCGATAATCCATGGGCTCGGCTCCGCTAGCATCCGAAATCAGTCTTCTGATGCTGGGAAGATTTCATCATGCAAGAAACGGATTTATTCAGCGCAAACACCCAAGGCTCATGGGAACTGAACCAGCATGACATCAACCTGGGGCCGTCTACCCGCTTGGCATTCGACATCAATAGTTCTCTGATGAGTTGCTCTGCCGTGATGCTTTTGGCCACGCCGCCAGATAGCCAGCGCCCCGCTTTGTCGCAGCTGGCCTGGCGGTCTTCGACCTGGTCAGTATCGGCCTGTGTGCCTATGAGGCTAGGAATGGCAAGCGAGCGCAATCGAGATGAAGTGACCGAGCAGGTCATTCAGTTATTCGTCGACATCATCGGTTGTGTTGAGCGGCATGAGGTTACCGAGCAAACCGACTTCGTTCATGACTTCAAGATTATCGATGACGACCTGAGCTGCTTCGTCATGCAGGTGCAGTGGCAGTTTCGGCTGCATGCCTCTCAGGAGGACTGGGATGTCATCACCACGATCAGGCAGGTCGTCGATCTCATCATGCGTGATTCTCCTTGAGGTCCCTGTTTGCCGATTGCTGATAAAGCCAGGGTTGAAGTTCAACCGGGAGATGGAGGCTGCTGCAGTTGGCCTCTTCGCGGGCAAGCCCGACTCCTACAGGTTAGTGGCGTGACGTGAAGCGGGTCGGGCGCGGAAAGACCCGCGCAAGTCGGATCTATTCGACACAGGCTTTCGGGCCCCTGCCTTTGTAGGCCGCGCACCAAGCCGACTTCAAAAGCTCCCGACAACGAGCATCATGCTCCGCCCGAACTTTGGCGACGCCCTCGGCGGTCATTTTTCCAGGCATGGTTCCACGCAACTCCATGAGTTTTCCTACCAGCAACTCCTGGGTTTCCGGGGTGTCTCCGATCTGCTTCACGAAGGCATAAGAAGCGGCGGACGCCTGATCGCGGGTGAGGTCCGGCTGGTCTCCAGGCACGGAGAGCAGCATGTAGTAGGCCGAGCACGTGAGGCGTTCGTCCTCGGCGGCCTGCGCTTGCAGAGAAGCGGAAACCGCACAGAAAAGCCCGAGGGCGGGGAGCCAGAAACGCATATGACCTGATGTCCATTCAAGAAAATGTGGAGGCGAAAGGCAAACGCCAGAAACGACAAAGCCCGCACAAGGCGGGCTTTGTTTGCTTTGTTTTGGTGGAGCCGGGGGGATTTGAACCCCCGTCCGCCAGTACTCCGCTGTCGGTCCTACATGCTTAGCCGTGTCTATTGAGTTAACCCTCAGCGACCCGACGGGCAGGGTGCTTTGGGCGAGTTGTGTAAGTTTTAGCCACTTCGTCCACAACGTACTACGCGGCGATTCTGTTCTGTATGACAATCATTTCGGGTTTACAGACATCCCCTGATGATTGCTGGGCCCGAAGGCACCAGAAGTGCATGTCAGCTGCAATTAAGCAGCGAGAGCAGCACCGTATTGGTCGTCGTTGGCAACTATAGAAGTTGCAACAGTGGATTAACGAGTTCTGTTACCAACTCGGCATGCACCTAGAGTTTCGCAACCAGCGTCGAATCCAAAACGGCCCCGAACCGGCTTACTTCTCAGTAGGCAGGCTCAGTGTACGCCAATGTGGCTCGAAAGGCCATCCCAAAGCTTGGCGCGACGTTTTTGACTAGCCGCCTTTCTGGCTGTTCTGGATCTGTTGGATCGCACGCTGGGTGATGGAGATGCACTCCTTGGTGCCTTCGGCGGTGTTTTTTGCCTGGGCGGCCTGGGCCTGTTGGACGCTGTTGGCGATTTCACCCTGCAGGTCCGCGGCGAGGATGGTGGTCTTGGCGTTGCTGATGGTTTGCAGGTTGGTGGCGCACAGGTCTTTCTCGCCATCGGCGAAAGCCGGGGCGGCAAGGAGTGCGGTGACAACGAACAGGCCGGGCAGTACGGAACGTTTCATATGGGTCTCCTTGAACCTGGGGTGCAGGCTGCGAGGTTGCCGACGTGGCAGAAAGACCCCGATGGGCGGGGCTTGCCCAGTAGACTGCACGGGGTGTTCAAGGTTCTATTTTTGTCGGGGTGGCGGGGGCTGTAGGAGCAGGGCTTGCCCGCGAAGGCATTCTCGAAAGGGCGAAAAGCTTCGCGGGCAAGCCACGCTCCTACAGTTGGGCGGTGGCGTTGAGTAGGACGGTGGCGGTCAGTCGAACGGTGGGGTTTTGAGCGGCTTGGACTGGGTCACGCGGTCGACCAGGTAGACCAGGCCGTGGTAGTCGATGCCGCCGTGCTGGCTCAGCCCTATCTCGCAGGTGCGACTGGTGGAGATACCTTCTTCGCAGTATTGCACCGCATCCTTGAGGGTGCGCAGCGAGTGGGCGTTGAGTTCCGGGGTGGTGAAGCCCTTGTCACCGGCAAAACCACAGCAGTGGATGCCTTCGGGGATCACTACGTTTTTGCTGCAACGCCGCGCCAGGTCGATCAGCGCCTGGCTTTCGCCCAGGTGCTGGGTGCTGCAGGTCACGTGCACGGCAATCGGCGCGTCCTGCGGGGTGAAGGTCAACTTATCCACAAGGTGCGTGCGAATGAAACGCACCGGGTCGTAAAGGTCGAGGCGGCTGTCGCCCAGGTCCTGGACCAGGCGCAGGGTGCATGGGCTGGTGTCGCAGTAGATCGGGTCGAGGCCGCCGCGGCTGGCGTGCAGCAGGGCGCCGATCAGTTCCTGGCGCTTGTGCTCGGCCTGTTCGACGTAGCCCTTGGAGGCGAACGGCTGGCCGCAGCACAACTGGTCGGTGTTGTCCGGGAACACCACTTGGTAGCCGGCCTTTTCCAGCAGCGAGCGGGTTTTGTCGAGCAGCGAGACCTGTTCCTTGTCGCCTGCCGCCGGACCCATCACCCGTGAGACACAGGCGGCGAGGTAGACCACCCGTGGACGTTCGTCGTTGACCGCCGGGCTGAAGTGTATCGCGCGCTCGGGTTGTGGCATGGCATTTGTCCACAGAGGCACGCGCCCCTTGGACAAGCGGGTCAGGCCGGCCGACAGCCGCGCCAGGCGTGGCGCGCCGAGCAGCATGCGCGCGCCGTTGGCGACGTGCAGGCTGAAGCGTGCACCTTGCAGCGTGGTGGCGAAGTTCGTCGCCAGCCAGTCGGCGCGCTTCACGTGGGTCGCTTCGCGGCCGCGCAGCTTTTTCACCAGCTCGCCGGTGTTGATGCCCACCGGGCAGCGCTGGGCGCACAGGCCGGTGGCGGCGCAGGTGTCGATGCCCTGATAGTGGTAGGCCGCCTCCAGCTCGGTGGTGTCGACGCCGGCGCGTTTTTTCGCCTGGATGTCGCGCCAGATGACGATGCGCTGGCGCGGGCTGAGGGTCAGTCCCTTGGACGGGCACACCGGCTCGCAGAAGCCGCACTCGATACATTTGTCGACGATTTCGTCGGCGGCCGGCAATGGCTTGAGGTTCTTCAGGTGGATCTGCGGGTCGTCGCTGAGTACCACGTCCGGGTTGAGGATGCCCTGGGGGTCGAGCAGGCGTTTGATCGCCCACATCAGTTGGTAGGCATCGCTGCCCCATTCCTGTTCGACGAAGGGCGCCATGTTGCGCCCGGTGCCGTGCTCGGCCTTGAGCGAGCCGCCGAACTCGACGGCCACCAGTTGCGCCACGTCGTCCATGAACGACTGGTAGCGGGCGACTTCCTCGGCGCTGTTGAAGCCCTGGGTGAAGACAAAGTGCAGGTTGCCTTCCAGGGCGTGGCCGAACAGGATCGCTTCGTCGTAGTGGTGCTTGTCGAACAGCTCGATCAGGCGGTTGACGCCGATGGCCAGTTGTTCGACCGGGAAGGTCACGTCCTCGATGATCACCGTGGTGCCGGTCTGGCGCACGGCGCCGACGGCCGGGAAGGTGTCTTTGCGGATCGCCCAGAGCTTGGCGTTTTCTGCCGGGTCTTCGGTGAAGTCGACCTGTTTTTCCACTGGGAAGTTCGCCAGCGAGGCCATGATCCGCGCCAGTTGTTCATGCAGCAGCGACGAGCTGGCGGCGCGGGATTCGATCAGCAGGGCGCAGGCGTCGTTCGACAGCTCGCGCACGAACGCCGGCATGCCGGGCTTGTCCTGCACCGAGCGCAGGCTGCGGCGGTCGAGCAGTTCGACGGCGGACACCGGCTGGCGCTTGAGCACGGTGACGGCGTTGCAGCAGGTTTCCACGTCGGGGAAGACGATCAGCGCCGAGGCCTTGTGCGGGTGGTCGACCACGGTGTCGTAGGTGACGGCACTGATGAAGCCGAGGGTGCCTTCGGAGCCGACCAGCAGGTGGCTGAGGATGTCCAGTGGCTCGTCGAAATCCACCAGAGCGTTGAGGGACAGGCCGGTGGTGTTTTTCAGGCGGTACTTGTGGCGGATCTTCGCGGCCAGTTCGGTGTTGGCGCGGGTTTCGCGGGCCAGGGTCGCCAATTGTTCGAGCAGGTCGGCGTGGCTCTGGCGGAAGGCGGCGACGCTGGCCGGGTCCTCGGTGTCCAGGCGGCTACCATCGGCCAGCACCAGGCGCAGGCCGGCCAGGGTGTGGTAGGTGTTCTGCGCGGTGCCGCAGCACATGCCGCTGGCGTTGTTGGCGACGATGCCGCCGATCTTGCAGGCGTTGATCGAGGCCGGGTCCGGGCCGATCTTGCGGCCAAACGGCGCCAGCCAGGCGTTGGCCTGGGCGCCGATGACACCGGGTTGCAGGCGGATCTGCTGGCCCTGCTGGCGAATCTCGCGGCCGTTCCAGTTGTCGCCGAGGACGATCAGCACCGAGTCGCTGATGGCCTGGCCGGACAGGCTGGTGCCGGCGGCGCGGAAAGTCATCGGGACCTGGTCGCGGGCAGCCAGTTTGAGCAGGGCGACCACTTCGTCTTCGGATTCGACGCGGATCACCAGTTTCGGGATCAGCCGGTAGAAGCTGGCGTCGGTGCCGAAGGCCAGGGTCGAGAGCGCATCGTCGAAGCGGCGCTCGCGAGGAATCAGCTGTTCTACCGAACGGAGGAACGGGATGGGCAGGCTCATGCAAACTCCTAACGAGGCCGTTGGCATCTGGCGTGCCCTGGCCGACCCCGTTCAATCAGGCGGTGATTCGTGCGGGCGCGATGCTTCAGGCGCCCAATTCACGGACCAGCGAATCACGGGTGATTTCGCTGATCGACTTGGCGCCGGTGAGCACCATCGCCACGCGCATTTCCTTTTCGAACAGCTCCAGCAGGTTCTTCACGCCCGCTTCGCCGGCGGTGGCGAGGGCGTAGAGGAACGCGCGGCCGATCAGCACGGTGTCGGCACCGAGGGCGATCATGCGCACCACGTCGAGGCCGCTGCGGATGCCGGAGTCGGCGAGGATCTTCAGCTCGCCCTTCACCGCGTCGGCAATCGCCGGCAGGGCGCGAGCGCTGGACAGCACGCCGTCGAGCTGGCGCCCTCCATGGTTGGAGACGACGATGCCGTCGGCGCCGAATTTCACCGCGTCCCTGGCATCCTGCGGGTCGAGGATGCCCTTGATGACCATCGGGCCGTCCCAGAATTCGCGGATCCACTCCAGGTCCTTCCAGGAGATCGACGGATCGAAGTTGGCGCCGAGCCAGCCGATGTAGTCGGCCAGGCCCGTCGGGTTGCCGCGATAGCGCGAGATGTTGCCCAGGTCGTGGGGCTTGCCCAGCAGGCCTACGTCGAGGGCCCAGCGCGGGTGGGTCATGGCCTGCCAGACCCGGCGCAACGGCGCGTTCGGGCCGCTCATGCCGGAGTGCGCATCGCGGTAGCGGGCGCCGGGTACCGGCATGTCGACGGTGAACACCAGGGTGGTCACGCCGGCGGCCTTGGCCCGTTCCAGGGCGTTGCGCATGAAGCCGCGATCTTTCAGGACGTAGAGCTGGAACCACATCGGCCGGTGGATGGCCGGGGCGACTTCCTCAATGGGGCACACCGACACCGTCGACAGCGTGAAGGGGATGCCGTGGGCGGCGGCCGCGCGGGCGGCCTGCACTTCGCCACGGCGGGCGTACATGCCGGTCAGGCCGACCGGGGCCAGGGCGACCGGCATGCTCAGGGTCTCGTTGAACAGCCGGGTTTCCAGGCTCAGTTCGGACATGTTCTTCAGCACGCGCTGGCGCAGGGCGATGCCGGCCAGGTCCTCGACGTTGTGGCGCAGGGTGTGCTCGGCGTAGGCGCCGCCGTCGGCATAGTGGAACAGGAACGGAGGCAGCTTGCGTTGGGCGGCTGCGCGATAGTCGGTAGAGGCGGAAATGATCATGGGAACTCGCAGCGTGGGTTGACGGGGTACGGCTGTCGGGGTCCACGAGAGACCCCGACATCCTCACGTTAGTGCACCAGCATGCCGGTGAAAACGTAGGCCTGGGCCAGCGTGATCAGGCCGACGATGGTGGCGAAGAACAGACTGTGCTTGAGCGTGAAGCGGAACAGGTCGGATTCCTTGCCCACCAGGCCGGTAGCGGCGCAGGCGACGGCGATCGATTGCGGCGAGATCATCTTGCCGGTGACGCCGCCGCTGGTGTTGGCCGCGACCAGCAGGGTGTCGTTGACGCCGATCTGGTGTGCGGTGGTGGCCTGCAGCGAGCTGAACAGGGCGTTCGACGAGGTGTCCGAGCCGGTCAGGAACACGCCCAGCCAGCCGAGGAACGGCGAGAAGAACGGGAACGCGGCGCCGGTCGCCGCCAGCACCAGGGCCAGGGTCGAGGACATGCCCGAGTAGTTGGTCACGAAGGCGAAGGCCAGCACCATGCCGATGGACAGGATCGGCCAGCGCAGCTCGTAGAAGGTCTCCTTCAAAGTGGTCAGACCAGTCTTGAGGTCGATCCTGAGCACCAGCATCGACACCAGCGCGGAGAAGAAGATCGCCGTGCCGGTAGCGGAGATCGGGTCGAGCTTGAACACCGCCGGAATCGGCGTCGGGTTGGCGACGATCGGTGCGGTCTTGATCACCAGTTGATCCAGGTGCGGTACGGCGAAGCTGAAGACGCTGTTGTACATCGCGCCGCCGGTGGCGAACATCGCCTTGAACGACTTCAGGGTCCAGATCGTCACCAGCACGGTGAGGATCAGGAACGGCGACCAGGCCTTGAAGATCTGGCCCAGGCTGTAGGGCGAGGCCAGGGTATTGCGCGGCTGGCCGAAGCCGCCGGCGCTGGCGGTGACTGCGGCAGCCGAGGTG